>NZ_CP009755.1:939218-1252290 GCF_000772085.1 Curtobacterium sp. MR_MD2014
GCTCGCCGCGACCCTGATCCACTCGCCGCGCGTCCTCGTGCTCGACGAGCCGTTCGAGTCGGTCGACCCGGTGAGCGCGGCGACGATCACGGACATCCTGCGGCGGTACACCCGCGGCGGCGGCACCGTGGTGCTCTCCAGCCACTCCATGGAGCTCGTGCAGCGCACGTGCGACTCCGTCGCGATCATCGTCGGCGGCAAGGTCCTCGCCTCCGGCACGATGGCGCAGGTCCGCGGGCGCAAGAGCCTCGAGGACAAGTTCGTCGAACTCGCGGGCGGCCGCGTCGTGGCAGAGAGCATGGAATGGTTGCACAGCTTCTCCGACTGAGGGTCGACCTGCTCGCGGGCGAGGTCCGTGGGGGAGCCCGACGGTCGGTCCTCGTGGTGCTCGGGTCCCTGCTCGGCCTGGTCGCCGCCGTGGTGGTGGCCGGCGAGCTCCTCGCGCTGCGGCAGGCACCCGTCGAGGTCGCGCGGTCGGTCGCGGTCCCCGTCGGCACGTTCGTCGCCCTCGCACTCACGCTGGTGCCGCTCGTCGTCGGCCGCAGCGACCAGTTCGACCCGCGCCGCTTCGCCGTGTACGGGATCGATCGCCGTCACCTCGCCGTCGGTCTCGGCGTCGCCGGACTCGTGGGCGTCCCGGTGCTCGCCGTCGCGGTCGTCGCGGTCGGGCAGGTCGGCGCGTGGTCGCGCAGCGGCGGCACCGCGGTGCTGGCCGTCGTCGCCGCACTGCTCGGCACCCTGACCTGCGCCCTGCTGCTGCGGGTCGGCAGCGCCGTCGGTGCGACCTTCGTCGGACCGCACCGGTCGCGCGACGCCGGCTGGCTCGCCGCCCTCGTGATCGTCGTGCTGGGACTGCCGGTGGCGTCGCTGCTGTTCCGCAGCGACTGGCTCGACCCCGCCAGCACCGAGCTCCAGCGGATCGCCGACGTCGCCGGTTGGACGCCGTGGGGTGCCGCCTGGGCGGTCCCGGCGGACGTGGCGAGCGGTCGCGTCGGCGAGGGGCTCCTGAAGCTGCTGGTCGCCCTGGTCACCGTCGCACTGCTCGCGTGGGCCTGGTGGGCGCTGGTCGGCGCCGCACTCGAGGCCGCGGACGGACGCGCCGGTACCCGCCGCTACCGCGGGCTCGGCTGGTTCGCCGGCCTGGGCTCGACGCCGGTCGGCGCGGTCGCCGCCCGGGCGCTGACGTACTGGGGCCGTGACCCGCGCTACCGGATGTCCTACCTGGTCATCCTGTTCGTGCCGCTCGTGGTGCTCCCGCTCGGGGTCGCCGGCGTGCCGTGGCACTGGACCGCGCTGGTCCCGCTGCCGCTCATGGCACTCATCGCCGGGTTCCTGCCCCACAACGACGTCTCCTACGACAACACCGCGGTCTGGCTGCACGTCGCGTCGGGCGCTCCCGGTTGGACCGACCGGCTCGGGCGACTCGTGCCCCTGCTCGTCGTCGGACTGCCGCTCGTCGTGGCGGGCGCCGCCGTGTCCGCCGCGCTCTTCGGGGACCCCACGGCCTTCCCGGTGCTCACCGGCATCGCAGTGGGTGCACTGCTCGCCGGGCTCGGGCTGTCGAGCGTCGTCTCCGTCCTGCTGCCGTACCCGACCGTCCGCCCCGGCGACCACCCGTTCCAGCAGCCGCAGGCCGCCGGGACGACGGCCGCGGTCGCGCAGACGACGATGATCGTCGGCATCCTGGCGTCGCTCGTCCCCGCGGGCTGGCTGGCGGTGCTCACCGCGGTCGAGGGCCCGGAACCCTGGGCACTCGCGACGCTCCTCGTCGGCATCGCCGTCGGTGTCGTCGTGCTCGTGACCGGCGTGGCCGTCGGCGGTCGGCTCTTCGACCGGCGTGGTCCCGACCTGCTCGCTGCGGCGCAGCGGAACTGAGCGCCTGCCGGCCGGGAGGCACGCTGTGGCCCGACGCCGTGCCTCCCGTCGGCACGCACCGTCGGACGGGAGGCGCGTGGCGGGACCGTCCCGCGTCTCCCGTCCGTCCTCGGTGCAGGTGAGCCGCGTGGCGGGGCGGACCCGCGCCTCCCGTCCGTCGCGGCGTCGGCCGCATCGTCGTACCCTGGACCCATGAGCATGACGGAACCCGGCGGCGGCCTCGACGTGATGGACCGCGAGCTCGAGAAGCTCCTCGAGGAAGAGGCGATCGAGCCCGGCGACCACGAGCGGTTCTCGCACTACGTGAAGAAGGACAAGATCCTGCAGTCCGCACTCTCCGGCAAGCCGGTCAAGGCGCTCTGCGGCAAGAAGTGGGTGCCGGGCCGCGACCCGGAGAAGTTCCCGGTGTGCCCGGACTGCAAGGCCATCTACGAGAAGATGAAGTCCGAGTAGTCCGCTAGACCACCAGGGTGGGGATCGCCGGGTCGCCGCGTCCGATGCGGGACGCGTCCACCGGGAGCTCCGCCTTGGCGCGCTCGTGGTGCGCCCGAGCCGCCTCGACGCCGGCGACCCCGAGGAACGCCGGGTTGACCTCGCCGTGGTCCACCACGGGGACGAGCAGGGGTCGCTCGTCGGGGCCGAGGCGACCGGAGGTCAGGACGACCTCGGCGGTGGCGATGCCGTTGCGGAGGCGCCGGCCGGCCTCCTTGCGCCCACCGGTCGAGGCCTTGTCCGCGGACTTCTTCGCGACGGGGACCCACTCGTCGCCCGCCGGGGTCTGGTGCGCGACGAGCTTGAACACCATGCCGGCCGCCGGGTGGCCCGAACCGGACACGACGCTCGTGCCGACACCGTAGGAGTCGACCGGCGCGGCCCGGAGCGCGGCGATCGTGTACTCGTCCAGGTCGTTCGTCACGGTGATCTTCGTCGCCGGGGCACCGAGCCGGTCGAGCTGCGCGCGCACCGCGGCGACGACGCTCGGCAGGTCACCGCTGTCGATGCGGACCGCGCCGAGCCGGCCGTCGGTGAGCCGGACGGCGGTCTCCACCGCTGCCTCGATGTCGTACGTGTCGACGAGCAGCGTGGTGCCGTCGCCGAGGGCGTCGAGCTGCGAGCGGAACGCGGCCTCCTCGGAGTCGTGCAGGAGCGTGAACGCGTGCGCGGCGGTGCCCATCGTCGGGATGCCCCAGGTGCGGCCGGCCTCGAGGTTGCTCGTCGCGCCGAAGCCCGCGATGTACGCGGCGCGGGCGGCGGCGACGGCGTTCCACTCGCCGGTGCGTCGCGAGCCCATCTCGGCGAGCGGACGGCCGTCGGCGGCGGACACCATGCGGGCCGCTGCGCCGGCGATGGCGGAGTCGGCGTTGAAGATGCTGAGCGCGAGGGTCTCGAGGACCACCGACTCGGCGAACGTCCCCTCGACCTGCAGCACGGGGGAGTCGGGGAAGAAGACCTCGCCCTCGCGGTAGGCGCGGACGTCCCCGGTGAACCGGTAGTCCGCGAGCCACCGAGCCGTCCCCTCGTCGATCACGCCGCGGTCGCGGAGGAAGCCGATCTCCTCGTCGCCGAAGCGGAACTCCGTGAGCGCCGTGAGGAAGCGCCCGAGACCGGCGGCGACACCGTAGCGGCGGCCGTCGGGGAGGCGGCGGGCGAACACCTCGAACACGCAGCGTCGATCGGCGGTGCCGTCCTTGAGGGCGGCGTCCACCATGGTGAGTTCGTACTGGTCCGTGAGGAGCGCGCTGGTCACGCGTCCGACACTAGTGACCTCCCGGTGCCGAGGTGACGTCGGTGTGCCACGGTGACGTCGCGGAGCCGGGGCGACGTCGCGGAGCCGGGGCGACGTCGCGGAGCCGGGGCGACGTCGCGGTGCCGAGGCGCGGGGCGCGCGTGGTCGGGCGCCCGGCGGGTGCGGCTCGGTACGCTGGGCGGGTGACGGATGCACCGATCGGAGTCTTCGACAGCGGGGTCGGTGGACTGACGGTCGCGCGGGCGATCATCGACCAGCTGCCGCGCGAGAGCATCCGCTACGTCGGGGACACCGTGCACTCGCCCTACGGCCCGAAGCCGATCGCCGACGTCCGGCGGTACGCGCTCGAGGTGATGGACGACCTCGTCGACCAGGGCGTGAAGGCGCTGGTGATCGCCTGCAACACCGCGTCCTCCGCCGTGCTCCGCGATGCTCGGGAACGCTACGAGCAGGCGTACGGCATCCCCGTCGTCGAGGTGATCCAGCCGGCCGCCCGTGCCGCCGTGAAGCAGACCCGGACCGGTCGCGTCGGGGTGATCGGGACGGTGGGGACCATCGCCTCGCGGGCGTACGAGGACGCGTTCGCCGTGGCTGCCGACGTCACCCTGTCCCTCGCGGCGTGCCCGCGCTTCGTCGAGTTCGTCGAGGCCGGTGACACCTCGTCGCCGGCGCTCCGTGAGGTGGCGGCGCAGTACCTCGCGCCGATCCGCGCCGCCGACGTCGACACGCTCGTGCTCGGGTGCACCCACTACCCGCTGATGTCCGCGGCGATCCAGTACGTGATGGGCCCGGACGTCACGCTCGTGTCGAGCGCCGAGGAGACCGCGAACGACGTCTACCGTCGGCTCGTCGAGCACGGGCTCGAACGCACCACCCCGGAGCCGCCGACCTACGCGTTCGAGGCCACCGGCGACGACAAGAACGGCTTCATCCGGCTCGCCCGGCGCTTCCTCGGTCCCGAGGTCTCGAGCGTCGGACACCTCCAGACCGGGGCCATCACGCTGCCCCGAACCGAAAGGACCCCATGAGCACCCGCATCGACGGCCGCAGTGCCACCGACCACCGTCCGGTCAGCATCGAGCGGGGGTGGAGTTCGCAGGCCGAGGGCAGCGCACTCATCTCGTTCGGCAACACGAAGGTGCTGTGCACGGCGTCCTTCACGAACGGTGTGCCGCGCTGGATGGCCGGCAAGGGCACCGGCTGGGTCACCGCCGAGTACTCGATGCTGCCGCGGTCGACGAACGAGCGCATGCAGCGCGAGTCGATCAAGGGCAAGGTCGGTGGACGGACGCACGAGATCTCGCGGCTCATCGGGCGGTCGCTCCGAGCGGTCGTGGACATGAAGGGCCTCGGCGAGAACACCCTCGTCCTCGACTGCGACGTGCTGCAGGCCGACGGCGGGACCCGCACCGCGTCGATCACCGGCGCCTACGTGGCGATGGTGGACGCGATCGAGTGGGGCCGCGACAAGGGCTTCATCGCCAAGAAGGCGACGCCGCTCACCGACAGCGTGCAGGCGATCTCGGTCGGCATCGTCGGGGGGGAGCCGATGCTCGACCTCGCGTACACCGAGGACTCCGCGGCCGACACCGACATGAACATCGTGACGACCGGCTCCGGCAAGTTCATCGAGGTGCAGGGCACGGCGGAGCACGCGCCGTTCGACCGCGACGAGCTGGACACGCTGCTCGACCTCGGCCTCGCGGGCAACCGGTCGCTCGCGGCGATCCAGCGCGACGTGCTGGGCCTCGCGTGACCGGCCACACCGTCGTCCTGGCGACGCACAACCAGGGCAAGGTCGTCGAGCTGCGCGGGATCCTCGGCGAGGCCCTCGGCGCGGGCGTCGAGCTCGTCGGGTACGACGGTCCGGAGCCCGTCGAGGACGGCGACACCTACGCGGCGAACGCGCTCATCAAGGCGCGTGCGGCGGTGGCGCACACCGGGCTGCCGGCGCTCGCCGACGACTCCGGGATCGCCGTCGACGCGCTCGGCGGGGCACCCGGCATCCACTCCGCCCGGTACGCCGGGACGCGCGTGGACGCGGACAACATCGCGCTGTTGCTGCGGAACCTCGAGGGGGTCGTGGAGCGGACCGCTGCGTTCGTGTGTGCCGCCGCCTTCGTCACCCCGGACGGCACGGAGCACCTGTTCGAGGCGGTGTGGAACGGCGAGGTCCTGACCGAGCCGGTCGGGGACGGCGGACACGGGTACGACCCGGTGTTCCAGCCCGACGACGCCGACCGTTCGGCAGCACAGCTGACGCGCGACGAGAAGAACGCACTGTCGCACCGGTCGAAGGCGTTCCGGGGGATCGCACCGATCGTCCGGGAGTACTTCGGGGTCTGACCAGACCGGTCGGAGGGCTCCGCGGGACGCCGGCGTCAGCGCGGCGTTCCGTGCCCAGGCACAACGAGCGACACCTCGCGCCACGGGTTCCCGTGGCGCGAGGTGTCTTCGGTTGTGCGACGCCGCCGCTGCAGCGCCGTGTGCGGACGGTCAGCGCCGCCAGGCCGCCGGAGCGCCGACGGCCCGCCGACTACTGCTCGGCCGGGCGACCCGCGCCGTCGGCGGTACCCCGCTCGGCGCCACCGCGCTGCGCTGCCTCCTCGGCCTCGGCGGCGTGCTTCGCCTTGCGCGCGGTCCGCCAGTAGTGCAGCCCCGCGGGGACGACCGTGACGAGCACCGCGAGGATGAGGATCACGTCGATGTAGTTCCGCACGACGTACGCGATCGGCGGGATGTACCCGAGGAAGTACCCGAGGAAGGTCACGCCGACACCCCAGACGACCGCACCGATGGCGTTGTACAACGAGTACTTCTTGTAGTTCATGCGCCCGACCCCGGCCGCGATCGGCAGGAAGGTCCGGACCACGGGGACGAAGCGGGCGAGGATGACCGCGAGCGGGCCGAAGCGGTGGAAGAACGCGTTCGTGCGGTCGACGTTCTCCTTCGAGAAGAGTCCGCTCTCCTTGCGCTCGAAGATCGGGGGCCCGGCCTTCTTGCCGATGTAGTACCCGAGCTCACCGCCCAGGAACGCCGCCGCGCCGATCATCAGCGCCGCCGCCCAGATGGGGATGCCGCCGATCTGGCCGCCGCGGTCGAAGGCGAAGAGCCCCGTGATGACGAGCAGGCTGTCGCCGGGGAAGACGAAGCCGATCAGCAGGCCCGTCTCGGCGAAGACGATGGCGCAGACGATGAGCACGGCGATGGCCCCGAAGTGGTCGAGGATGTACTGCGGGTCGAGCCACGGGATCAGGGCGAGTGCGACGGAGTGCATGGTTGTTCCGGTCGTGTCGGGGCGGGGCACGGGGAAGCTCCCGCCTGACGAGGGTACCGCCCGGCGGTGACCGCCCCATCCTCCTGTGGTGTGACTCCACCCGGCGAGCCGACCATCGTGCGGAAGGAGGGACTCGAACCCTCACGCCTGGGGCACAGGAACCTAAATCCTGCGTGTCTACCGATTCCACCACTCCCGCGAGCAGCGGCAGTCTACCGAGGCGTGGACGCGGGGCGGGCGGGAGCCGCGCCTCCAGGCCGTCCGCTCAGCGCAGGCGACGAGGCAGGTACCGCGGCACGTACCGCAGCAGCACCCCCGCACCGACCAGGCCGAGCACCCCCATCACCCCGCTCGCCAACGCGAGCGAGGCGACCGCGGTGACGCCCGAGATCAGCAGTGGCGCCGCAGCCGACCCGAAGTCCCCCGTGAAGCGCCACGCACCGAGGAACGGTGCCGGGTTCCCCCGCGGCGCGAGGTCCGCACCGAGCGTCATGAGGATGCCGCTGCCGACACCGTTGGCGAGGGACATACCGATCGCGATGCCGACGAACCACCCGACCCTCGCGTCGAGGTGCCCGCTCCAGGCGAGCAGGAAGTAGCTCACGGCGAGCCCGAGCATGCACGGCAGGGCGCTCGCGAGTCGACCCCAGCGGTCCATGATCTGCCCGCTCGTGTAGAAGAGCGCGAAGTCGACGGCACCCGCGATGCCGATGACGAGCGCGGCCGAGGCGTCGTCGAGACCGACGCTGACCGCCCAGAGCGGCAGGATCACCTGCCGTCCGGCGCGGAGCGCGCCGATGAGCGCCGCTCCGCTGCCGAGCCGTGCCAGGACGGCGCGGTTCTCGCGGATGGTGCGGAAGAGGCCGTGTGCCTCGCGTTCGACGAACTGCGCGCCCGTGTCGGTGGGCGGCTCGTCGGGGTGCCGCGCGGGTGCCGTGCGCCGTGCCGCGTCGGCCGCGTCCGGTCCGCGGGTCGCGTCCGTCCCGTCGGTCGCGCTCGTCGTGTCCGGCCTGGAGGCCCTGCTCGGCAACCGCAGACCGCGTGCGCCCGTCGCGGGGTCGCGCAGGACGAGGAGCACGACCGCCGCCGCGAGGCAGCACACCACGTGGATCCAGAAGGCGCTCTGCGTCGTGCCGGTCAGGTGGACGACGCCGGCCGAGAGGAAGGGCCCGACGAAGTAGCCGAAGCGGAACACGCCGCCGAGGCTCGACAGGGCGCGGGCCCGGATCCGCAGGGGGATCGCGGTCGTCATGTAGGCGTGCCGGGCGAGGGCGAAGACGGCGGTCGAGACACCGACCAGGAACACCCCGACGGCGAGCACCCAGGGGCTCGGTGAGACGACGCAGACGAGCAGCCCGACGACGGACACCACCGCGGCGCCGATCATCGCGTTCCGTTCACCGATCCGCCCGACCACGACGCCGGAGGGCACGTCACCGATGAGCTCGCCGACCAGGATGAGCGCGGCGACGAACCCGGCGAACGCGAGGCTCGCGCCGAGGGAGTCGGCGGCGATCGGGATGATCGGGATGATCGCTCCCTCGCCGATCGCGAAGAGCGCCGCGGGCAGGAAGCCGGACAGCAGGACGCCGCGGCGGTCGAAGGCGTCGTTCGTGGTGCTGGTCATCGTCGAGCAACGGTACGCCTGGACTCGTCGGGGGATGCGCTTACCCTGGATGCATGCGTGTACTTGCGGCGATGAGCGGTGGGGTCGACTCGGCGGTGGCCGCGGCGCGGGCCGTCGACGCCGGGCACGACGTGGTCGGTGTGCACCTGGCGCTGAGCCGGATGCCGGGCACGCTCCGCACGGGGAGCCGTGGCTGCTGCACGATCGAGGACTCGATGGACGCGCAGCGGGCAGCCTCGGCACTCGGGATCCCGTACTACGTGTGGGACTTCTCGGCGCGCTTCAAGGAGGACGTCGTCGACGACTTCGTCGCGGAGTACCAGGCCGGCCGCACCCCGAACCCCTGCATGCGGTGCAACGAGCGGATCAAGTTCGCCGCCCTGCTCGAGAAGGCGCTCGCCCTGGGCTTCGACGCCGTGTGCACCGGCCACTACGCCTCGGTAGTGACCGGGTCGGACGGCGCCCGTGAGCTGCACCGTTCGGCGGCGTGGGCGAAGGACCAGTCGTACGTGCTCGGCGTGCTGACGGCCGAGCAGCTGGAGCACGCGATGTTCCCGCTCGGTGCGACACCGTCGAAGGACGAGGTCCGTGCCGAGGCGGCGGCGCGCGGGCTGACCGTCGCGCAGAAGCCCGACTCCTACGACATCTGCTTCATCCCGGACGGGGACACCCGCGGGTGGCTGGCCGACCGCGTGGGGACCGCGCCGGGCTCGGTCGTGGAGCGCGACGGCACCGTGGTCGGCGAGCACGAGGGTGCCACGGGCTACACCGTCGGGCAGCGCCGCGGACTGCACCTCGGACGACCGGCACTGGACGGCAAGCCGCGCTTCGTGCTCGAGATCCGGCCGAAGGACAACACCGTCGTCGTCGGTCCGAAGGAGGCGCTCGACGTCCGGTCGATGGCCGGCTCGCGGTTCACCTGGGCCGGGACCGCTCCGGCCGACCCGGCGACGCCGTTCGCGTGCGACGTGCAGATCCGGGCGCACGCCGATCCGGTCCCGGCGACGGCGCGGGTGACGGACGGCGAGCTCGTGATCGACGTCGACGAGCCGCTGTCCGGTGTGGCTCCCGGTCAGACGGCCGTGGTCTACGTCGGCACCCGGGTGCTCGGGCAGTGCACGATCGACCGCACCGTCTCGGCGGTGCCCGCGACCGTCTGAGCTTGCCACCGGGGGTCGGGCAGCCGGCTGCGGCCTCGGGCGGCCGGGTGCTGCCGGGGGTCGGGCGGCTGGGGCCGGGGAGCCGGCTGCGGCCGGGGTCGGCGGTGCACGGTAGAACTGAGGCATGAGCGACACGACCCCCGACTCGGCCGACTCGACGTTCGAGACGCTGGCCCCGGCCGACCTCGACGCCGCGCAGGCCCAGCGGGAGGTCGACCGTCTCCGGGTGCGCATCGGCGAGCTGCGCGACCAGTACTACGAGGGCAACGGCTCGACGGTGTCGGACGGCGACTACGATGCGATGGTCCGTCGCCTCGATGCGATCGAGCAGCGCTTCCCGGACCTGCGCACCCCGGACAGCCCGACCCAGACCGTCGGCGGCCAGGCGCAGACGGTGCAGTTCGCGCCGGTCGAGCACGCCGAGCGCATGCTGAGCCTCGACAACGTGTTCAGCCCCGAGGAGCTGACCGAGTGGGCCGACAAGGTGCAGCGCGACGCCGGCTCCGAACGGGTCCGGTTCCTCACCGAGCTGAAGATCGACGGGCTCGCGATCAACCTGCGGTACGAGCACGGTCGCCTCGTGTCGGCGGCGACCCGTGGTGACGGCGTGGTGGGCGAGGACGTCACCGGCAACGTGCGCACCATGGGCACGATCCCCGACCGGTTGTCCGGCGAGGGACACCCGGCCATCGTCGAGGTCCGCGGCGAGATCTTCTTCCCCGTCGCGCAGTTCGACGAGCTGAACGCCCGGCAGCGCGAGGCGGGGGAGCGGGTGTTCGCGAACCCGCGCAACGCGGCTGCCGGATCGCTCCGCCAGAAGGAGGAGGGCAAGTCCGAGGCGAAGCGCGCGCTCATGGTCGACCGCCTGCGACGCCTCCGCATGCTCGTGCACGGCATCGGCGCGTGGCCGGTGCGCGAGCTCGAGCGCGACACCGAGGTGCACTCCCAGTCCGAGGTCTACGAGCTGCTGCAGACCTGGGGCCTGCCGACGAGTTCGCACTACCGGGTGTTCGACACCGTGGACGAGGTCATCGGCTTCGTGCGGACGACCGGCGAGCGTCGTGCGTCGGTCGAGCACCAGATCGACGGCGTCGTGGTGAAGGTCGACGACCTGGCCCTGCACGAGGAACTCGGCTCGACCTCCCGTGCACCGCGCTGGGCCATCGCGTACAAGTACCCGCCGGAGGAGGTCCACACGAAGCTCCTCGACGTCGTGGTCAGCGTCGGGCGGACCGGACGTGCGACGCCCTTCGCGGTGATGCAGCCGGCCGAGGTCGCGGGGTCCGTGGTGCGGCAGGCGACCCTGCACAACCAGGACGTCGTGAAGGCGAAGGGCGTCCTGATCGGCGACACCGTCGTGCTCCGCAAGGCCGGCGACGTCATCCCCGAGGTGCTCGGCCCGGTCGTCGAGCTGCGCGACGGCACCGAGCGCGAGTTCGTCATGCCCGCCGCCTGCCCGGAGTGCGGGACGCCCCTCGCACCGGCGAAGGAGGGCGACAAGGACCTCCGCTGCCCGAACGCCCGGAGCTGCCCCGCCCAGGTCCGTGGCCGGGTCGAGCACATCGCCTCGCGCGGCTCGCTCGACATCGAGGGCCTGGGCGAGGTCGCCGCCGCGGCGCTCACGCAGCCGCTGCACCCCGAGCAGCCGCCGCTCGTCACCGAGGCCGGCCTGTTCGACCTGACGATGGAGGACATCGTCCCCATCGAGGTGATCGTCCGCGACGCCGAGACCGGCATGGAGAAGTCCGACGACGACGGCACGCCGAAGCGCGTCACGCCGTTCAGCCGTGCCCGCAAGAAGACCGATCCGCCGTTCGACCCCGACGCGCGCGGAGCCGACCACACGGGCGAGCCGAGCCGCTACCCGTCGAAGAACGCCTTCGAGATGCTGGCGAACATCGAGGCCGCGAAGACCAAGCCGCTCTGGCGCATCATGGTCGGGCTCAGCATCCGGCACGTCGGCCCGGTCGCCGCACGGGCACTCGCGAACCACTTCGGGTCGCTCGACCGCATCCGGGAGGCGTCGCGCGAGGAGCTCGCGGCGGTCGACGGGGTCGGCGGGATCATCGCGGACGCCCTGCTCGACTGGTTCGCCGTGGACTGGCACCGCGAGATCATCGACCGCTGGACGGCCGCGGGGGTGCAGTTCACCACGCCGGACCACCCCGGTCCCGGCGCCGCCGTCGAGGGGGGCGTCCTCAGCGGGGTCACCGTCGTCGCGACGGGCTCGCTCGAGGGGTACACCCGTGAGGGCGCGCAGGAGGCCATCATCGCCGCCGGCGGCAAGGCTGCGTCGAGCGTCAGCAAGAAGACGGACTTCGTCGCCGCCGGTCCCGGTGCCGGGTCGAAGCTCACGAAGGCCGAGCAGCTCGGGCTCCGCATCATCGACGCGGAGCAGTTCCGCCTGCTCGTGACCGAGGGGCCCGGCGCCCTGGAGCCGGACCGGGCGGACGGACCGGAGCCGTCCGACGGCGCCGACGGCCAGGCGACCGACGACGCGGACGCAGGGAGCTGAGCAGCACGGCGGAGCGCGGCTCGCCGTGAGCGACGCGCCGTCGTCCGCGGGGGACCGTCGACGATCCGCACCCAGTTCGAGGGGCAAGTTGCACCGCGCACCCCCTCGTGAGCGCATTCTCCTTACACTCGAGAGGGCATCAATCGTCGGCTGAGGGGGTCGACGACACGGCCTTCCCGGGGAGACCTGATTGCTGCTCATCGCCGCGGCCCTGCTACTCACCGCCTCGATGCACTCGCTGGGAGTGGTCGAGGCTCCTGCCGTGCCCGTCCCGGGAGCGTCCGGCGTGGGCGTCCCGGCCGTGGCCGAGGCGCCCGTCGCGGAGGTGTCCGGGGTCCGGGACCCCGTGGCACGCGATGCTCCGCCCGGCGCCTCGACGACCGCTGCCGGCGGTCACGTCGGCCTCGAGCGGTTGGCGCGGGCGCGCGGCACGGCGTTCCTCGACGCACTCGTCGCGGTCGGTCCCGGCGACCTGGCACGCGCCGACGAGGACGATCGGGTGCTCGCGACCGCCCAGGACCGGCCACCCACCGCGGCCGCCGTCGCACGGTGGTGGGACGCGCTCGGCACCGGCGCACAGGAGCGCCTGGTCGCCCTCGCCCCCGCGGTCGTCGGCAACCTGGACGGGGTGCCGTACGACGTCCGTGACCGCGCCAACCGGACCACCCTCGCCGACGGGGTCGGCACCGACGACCAGGACTCCGACGACCAGGACTCCGATGCCCAGGACTCCGGCGCCGGGTCCGACCGTGCCGCCGCCCGCACCGCGCTGCTCGCGCAGGTCCGGGACTCCCTGCACCGCGAGTCGGGCCAGGCCCCCCGGCGCCTGATCGTCCTCGACACCCGGGGCTCGGGCCGCGCGGCGATCGCGGTGGGGGACCTCGCGACCGCCCGGGACGTGACGGTGGTCGTCCCGGGGATGTTCTTCACCGTGACCGGGCAGATGCACGACTTCACCGACACCGCGAGCGACCTGTACGACGAGCAGACCACCGTGTCGGCGCTCGCCACGACGCAGACCGCCCGAGGCGTCGCGGACCACGCGTCGAGCGGCACCGCCGTGCTCGCGTGGATGGGCTACCGGACGCCCGACATGTCCAACATCCTGTCGCTCGGACTCGCCCGCACCGGTGCCGAGCGGCTCGAACGGGTGGTCGACGGTCTCGACGCCGTCCGCGGCGACGACCGGCCCCGGTTGAACGTCGTCGCGCACTCCTACGGGTCGACGACGGCGCTGATGGCACTGTCGTCCGGCCGCATGCAGGCGGACTCGCTCACCGTGCTCGGCTCGCCGGGCAGTGCGGTGCAGACCGCCTCCGAGCTCGCGGTGGGTCCTGGCCAGGTGTACGTCGGCGACGCGCACAGCGACCCGATCGCGGGCTCCGGGTACTTCGGGACCGACCCGGGTTCGGCGGGGTTCGGGTCGACGCTCCTCGACCTCTCCACGGACACCGTCGAACCGGACGCGGGCGTGTTCCGCCGACCGGTGGGTCACAACGACTACCTCAAGCCGGGGACGGCGTCGCTGCACGACGTCGCCCTCATCGGGGTCGGTCGCGGTGACCTCGTCCGGCACCAGGCCCGGCGCGGTCAGGGTGGCGGCGGGACCGCGCAACCGGTGCCCGACATGTACCTCCTGCGACCCCAGGACCTGCAGCCCCGCGACTGAGCGGACCCGCCCCGTGGGCGATGCACGACCCTCCCTGTGGGTGATCCTGTGCGCCGCCGCAGCCCCCGACCTCCGCACGGCAGAAGCACCCCAGTCCGGGCCCGTACCGTGCCGCCATGCGTGCGATGCGGTGGTCCGGTGCCCTCACGACCTTCCTCGCCATGTCCGGCCTCGCAGGACTGCTGGTGGCGGTCGCGGTGACCCCGGCCGTGGCGGTGGCGGGCGAGGCGACGTCCGGAGCGGTGTCGTTCTTCGAGGACCTGCCGAGCTACCTCGACATCCAGACCCCGCAGCAGGTGTCCTCGGTCTACGCCACGAAGGACGGCCAGCAGGTCAAGATCGCGTCGTTCTACGCCGAGAACCGGACCGACGTCGCCTCGGACGCCATGGCGGAGTCGCTCAAGCGCGCGGCGATCGACACCGAGGACCCCCGCTTCGAGGACGAGGGCGGCATCGACGTGCTCGGGACCGTCCGCGGCGTCGCGGCGACCGTCGTCGGGGGCGACGTGCAGGGCGGTTCGAGCATCACGCAGCAGTACGTGAAGAACGTCCTCGTGCAGCAGTGCGAGCAGCTCACCGGCGCGACCGCGGCCGCCACCCAGGCCAAGGTCGCGGCGTGCTACCAGGACGCCGCCGGGGTGACACCGCAACGCAAGCTGCAGGAGATGCGCTACGCCATCGCGGTCGACAAGAAGTACACGAAGGACCAGATCCTCACCGGCTACCTGAACCTCGTCGGGCTCGGCGGCCGCGTCTACGGCGCCGAGGCGGGTGCCGAGTACTACTTCGGCGTGCACGCGAAGGACCTGTCGCTCCCGCAGTCCGCGACGCTCGTCGCCATCCTCAACAACCCGGCGAACCTGCGCATCGACGAGCCGGACGACGAGGACAACGGCGCGGCGAACGGCTACGCGGCGACGAAGACGCGGCGCGACTACGTCCTGCAGCGGATGTACGTGCACCACGACATCTCGAAGGCGCAGCTCGACCAGGCGGAGGCCACCCCGGTCACGCCGCGGATCACCGACACCGCGAACGGCTGCTCGGCCGCGGCGAGTGCGTACGACGCGGGGTACTTCTGCGACTACGTCCGCGACCAGGTGCTGCAGGACCCGGCGTTCGGCAAGACCGCCGCGGAGCGCATCGAGACCCTCGACACGAAGGGCCTCGAGATCCACACGTCGCTCGACCTCGACCTGCAGGCCCAGGCCCAGTCCGCACTCTCGTCCTACGTGCCCGCGACGATGACCGGTGTCGACCTCGGCGGCACGAACGTCACCGTCCAGCCCGGCACCGGACGCGTGCTGTCGATGGTGCAGAACACGACGTACACGCAGCGCGACAACGCCGGCCCCGGTGCGACGGCCATCGACTACAACGCGGACACGGCCTACGGCAACTCCGGGGGGTTCCAGACCGGCTCGACCTACAAGGTCTTCACCCTGGCCGAGTGGCTGGCGTCCGGGCACACGCTGTCGGAGTCGGTGCCGACTGGCGAGCACCTGTTCCAGCAGTCCGAGTTCACGAACTCGTGCGAGGCACTCGGCGGGTCCCCCTGGCCCGTCTCGAACGCCGAGACCGTCCCGGCGAGCATGAGCGTCCAGGCGGCGACCTCGGAGTCGATCAACACCGCGTTCGGCGCGATGGCGAAGCAGCTCGACCTCTGCAAGATCAAGGACCTCGCGCAGGCCATGGGCATCCACCAGGCGGACGGCTCGGCCCCGGCGTCGAACCCGGCGTCCGTGCTCGGCACGAACCCGCTCTCGCCGATCGACCTGGCCGAGGCGTACGCCGGCTTCGCGAACGGCGGCGTCGTGTGCACGCCGACCGTCATCGACTCGGTGCGCGAGGCCGACGGCGCGACGGTCACGCCCACGCCGTCCAGCTGCACCCGGGGCGTCTCCGCCGAGGTCGCCGGGACGGTCGACCACGCACTGCAGGGCGTCCTGACCGGCAGCGGCACCGCGGCCTCGGCGAACCCCGGTGACAGCACCCCGAAGTTCGCCAAGACCGGCACGACCGACGCCGACACGCAGAACTGGCTCGTCACGTCGAGCACGAAGTACACCAACGCGACGTGGATCGGCAACGTCAGGGGGCTCGTCGGTCTCGCGAACACGTCCTTCCCGCAGGGCACGACCGGGTACAGCGCGAAGTTCGGCGTCGGCCGCTCGATGATGTCGTGGCTCGACCAGCGCTACGGCGGGGGAGCGCTGCCCGAGCCCGACCCGGCGATGATCGGCTCGACGCCGCGGTCCGTCGACGGTTCGGCCTCGGACGCGGCGACGAGCGGGGACCAGGCGACGCCGGGGACGAGCGCCCAGGCGCCCGCCGCGCCGGGATCGTCCACCGCGGACACGACCGGCGGCACGACGACGGGCGCGCCCGCACCGGGCGGGGCAGCCGGGGCCGGCTCGCAGCCGGGCGCGGGTGCCGACGCGACGTCGACCGGGACGGGCACCGGCGGCGGCGCGCAGGGCACCGGAACGGGCGAGGCGACCCAGCAGCCACCGTCGCACGGGTAGGCGGCGACGGCGAGCACGCGACGGGCTGGAGGCCCGGTGCCGGTCCGCCGGACCGGCACCGGGCCTGGCGTACCGGTTCTCCACAGCCCCGGTGACCGTGGTGCCGCCGCTGGACGCGGCCAATAGACTGGTGCGCATTCCACGAACCGATCGACGGAGCACCATGCCTGACATCACGAGCGAGCAGGTCGCCCACCTGGCGAACCTCGCACGTATCGCACTCACGCCCGACGAGATCGAGAAGCTGACCGGGGAGCTGTCGCACATCGTCGAGAGCGTCGCCAAGGTCGCCGAGGTCGCGACCGACGACGTCCCGGCGACGAGCCACCCGGTGCCGCTCGGCAACGTCACCCGACCCGACGTGGTGGGGCAGACGCTGACCCAGGAGCAGGCGCTCTCCGGCGCGCCCGACTCCGACGGCGAACGGTTCCGCGTGACGGCAATCCTGGGAGAAGAGCAGTGACCGACGACCTGACCCGCCTCAGCGCGGCCGCCCTCGCCGACGCCCTGGTGGCGCGCGACGTCTCGAGCGTCGAGGCCACGCAGGCCCACCTCGACCGGATCGCAGCGGTCGACGGCGACGTGCACGCGTTCCTGCACGTCAACGAGAACGCCCTGGCGGCAGCGCGGTCGATCGACTCGCGTCGCGCCGCGGGCGACGACCTCGGCGCGCTCGCCGGTGTGCCGATCGCGATCAAGGACGTCCTGTGCACGCAGGACATGCCGACCACCTCGGGGTCGAAGATCCTCGAGGGCTGGCGGCCGCCCTACGACGCCACCCCGGTCGCGAAGCTCCGCGCCGCCGGCCTCGTGCCGCTCGGCAAGACCAACATGGACGAGTTCGCGATGGGCTCGACGACCGAGTTCTCGGCGTACGGTCCGACGCGCAACCCGTGGGACCTCGACCGGATCCCGGGCGGCTCCGGCGGGGGATCGGCGGCAGCGGTCGCCGCGCACGAGGCACCCTTCGCCCTCGGCTCCGACACCGGTGGCTCGATCCGCCAGCCGGGTGCCGTCACGGGCACGGTCGGTGTGAAGCCGACCTACGGCGGGGTCAGCCGGTACGGCGCGATCGCACTCGCGTCGTCGCTCGACCAGATCGGTCCGGTGTCCCGCACGGTCCTCGACGCCGCGCTGCTGCACGACGTCATCGGCGGGCACGACCCGAAGGACTCGACGTCGATCCCTGACGCCTGGCCGTCGATGGCCGCCGCTGCGCGCGAGGGCCTGCAGGCCGACACGCTCCGCGGGCTCAAGGTCGGCGTCGTCAAGGAGCTCGCGGGGGGCGAGGGCTTCCAGGCCGGCGTCACGCAGCGCTTCCAGGAGACGGTCGCGATCCTCGAGCAGGCGGGCGCCGAGGTCGTCGAGATCGACGCGCCGTCGTTCGCGTACGCGATCAGCGCGTACTACCTGATCCTGCCGGCCGAGGCGTCGTCGAACCTCGCGAAGTTCGACTCGGTGCGCTTCGGCCTGCGCGTCACGCCCGAGAACGGTGCGACCGTCGAGGACGTCATGGCCGCGACGCGTGAAGCGGGCTTCGGCCCCGAGGTCAAGCGCCGCATCATCCTCGGCACCTACGCGCTGAGCGCCGGCTACTACGACGCCTACTACGGGTCCGCGCAGAAGGTCCGCACCCTGGTGCAGCGCGACTTCGCGGCGGCGTTCGACCAGGTCGACCTGCTCATCAGCCCGTCGGCGCCGACGACCGCCTTCCCGCTGGGGGAGCGCCTCGACGACCCGCTGTCGATGTACCTCAACGACCTCACGACGATCCCGGCGAACCTCGCCGGCGTGCCCGGCATGAGCATCCCGAACGGCCTCGCGCCCGAGGACTCGCTGCCGACCGGTGTGCAGCTCATGGCGCCGCAGCGCGAGGACGCCCGCCTCTACCGGTACGGCGCCGCGCTCGAGCGCCTGCTCGAGCAGCAGTGGGGCCGCCCGCTCATCGACAGCATCCCGGACCTCGACCAGTCTCAGCAGTCCGCTGCGCAGGAAGGTGTGATCTGATGGCGCAGAAGGACGCGCTGATGGACTTCGACGAGGCGCTCGAGCGCTTCGAGCCGGTGCTCGGCTTCGAGGTCCACGTCGAACTCGCGACGAAGACCAAGATGTTCTCGGACGCCCCGAACTTCTTCGGTGGCGAGCCCAACACGAACGTGACCCCGGTCGACCTCGGGCTGCCCGGGTCGCTGCCGGTCGTCAACGAGCAGGCCGTGCGCTACTCGATCCAGCTCGGGCTCGCGCTCGGCTGCTCGATCGCGGAGTCCTCGCGGTTCGCCCGGAAGAACTACTACTACCCGGACAACCCGAAGAACTACCAGATCTCGCAGTACGACGAGCCGATCGCGTTCGAGGGTGAGGTCGAGGTCGAGCTCGCCGACGGCACCATCTTCCAGGTGCCGATCGAGCGCGCCCACATGGAGGAGGACGCGGGCAAGCTGACGCACGTCGGTGGTGCCACCGGTCGCATCCAGGGCGCCGAGTACTCGCTCGTCGACTACAACCGCGCCGGCGTCCCGCTCGTCGAGATCGTCACCAAGCCGATCTTCGGCGCGAAGGACCGTGCTCCCGAGCTCGGCGCCGCGTACGTCCAGGTCATCCGTGACCTGGTCCGCGCGCTCGGCGTCTCCGAGGCCCGCATGGAGCGCGGCAACCTGCGCTGCGACGCGAACATCTCGCTGCGCCCCTGGGGTCAGGAGAAGCTGGGTACCCGCACCGAGACGAAGAACGTCAACTCGTTCCGCGCCGTCGAGCGCGCCATCCGCTACGAGATCCAGCGCCAGGCCGCGATCCTCGCCGCGGGTGGCACGATCACGCAGGAGACGCGGCACTGGCACGAGGACACCGGGCGCACCTCGGCCGGCCGCCCGAAGTCGGACGCCGACGACTACCGCTACTTCCCGGAGCCCGACCTGCTGCCGGTCGTGCCGGACCCCGCGGTCATCGAGGAACTCCGGGCATCCCTGCCCGAGGCGCCCGTCGCACGTCGCCGCCGTCTCAAGGGGGACTGGGGCTTCAGCGACCTCGAGTTCCAGGACGTCGTCAACGGCGGGCTGCTCGACGAGGTCGAGGCGACGGTCGCCGCCGGTGCCTCCCCGCAGGCCGCGCGCAAGTGGTGGACGGGCGAGATCAGCCGCGTCGCGAACGCGCAGGACGCCGCAGCGGGTGACCTCGTGTCGCCGCAGCACGTCGCCGAGACGATCGCGCTCGTCGAGTCCGGTGACCTGACCGACCGTCTGGCGCGCCAGGTGCTCGAGGGGGTCATCGCGGGCGAGGGGTCGCCGGCGCAGGTCGTCGAGGCCCGTGGGCTCAAGGTCGTCTCCGACGACTCGGCCCTCACCGCAGCGGTCGACCAGGCGCTCGCCGCCCAGCCGGACGTCCTCGCCAAGATCCAGGACGGCAAGGTCCAGGCAGCCGGCGCGATCATCGGCGCGGTCATGAAGGCGATGCAGGGACAGGCCGACGCGGCCCGCGTCCGCGAGCTGGTCCTGGAGCGCGCGCAGCAGTCGTAGCGTCCGTCGCGGCACCGACCGGACCGGACCAACCTGGGGACGTGTCAGCGACCCGGTGACAGGATGGGTCGTGACCGCAACGATCCGCGCCATCGGGACCGCCGTCCCCGACACCACCCTCGACCAGGGTTCGGTGCGTGACCTGTTCGCCGGGCAGCCCGGCCTCGGCCGCCTCGGCGCACGGATCGTGCCCGCGGCGTTCGACGCATCCGCCGTGGAGCACCGGCACACGGTGATCGAGGAGCTCGACGCCTCGCGGCCCGGCGGCCTCTTCCGACAGGACTCCGGAACGCTCGTCTCACCGTCCACCGGCACACGCAACGACCGCTACCGGGACCTCGCTCCGGCGCTCTTCGTCGCGGCCGCCCGTGACGCCGTCGAGCGCGCCGGGGTGGCACCGGACCACGTCACCCACCTGGTGACCGTCTCGTGCACGGGGTTCACGCAGCCCGGACCGGACATCGACGTCGTCGACCAGCTCGGACTGCCCGCCGGGGTGTTCCGACACCACATCGGCTTCATGGGGTGCTGCGCCGCCTTCCCGGCGCTGCGGATCGCGGCGGCCTTCGCCGAGGCGGACCCCGACGCGGTCGTGCTCGTCGTCTGCGCGGAACTCTGCACCCTGCACGTCCGCGCGTCGGACGACCCGGACCAGATCGTCGCGAACAGCGTCTTCGGCGACGGCGCGGCGGCAGCGGTCGTCGCGGCGGGCGGGCCGGGCCTGCGCATCGAGCGGTTCGCGACGGCGACGGTGCCCGAGGGTGCGTCCGAGATGGCGTGGAACATCGGTGACGAGGGCTTCGAGATGGTGCTCTCCACCGCCGTCCCGAAGCTCGTCGGTGTGCACGTGCCGGCTGCCGTCACCGCGCTGCTCGGCGAGGGCGAGACCTTTGCCGACGTGCCGGTGTGGGCGGTGCACCCCGGTGGACGGGCGATCCTGGACCGGGCGCAGGACGCCCTCGAGCTGCCCGACGGCGCGGTCGCGTCGAGCCGCGCCGTGCTCCGCGACCACGGCAACATGTCGAGCGCGACGGTGCTCTTCGTGCTCCGCGACGCCGTCGAGCAGGGCCTCGCGCCCGGATCGCCGGTCGCGGCCGTCGCGTTCGGTCCCGGGCTGACGGTGGAGAGCGCGAGGCTCACGGCGGTCGAGGCGTGACGGACCGGCCACGGACCGTGCGCGGCACGGACGGCGGACGTGAGCCCGGCGCCCGAGCGGTCGACCTCCGACAGCGGGACACGGTCCTGCAGGAGCTGATGGACGACCCCGGGTGCGACCCGCGGGTGCTCGACCGGACGTTCCGGCGGTTCGCCGTGGTGAACGCGCTGGTCAGCGGGTGGCGGGCGGTCTGGCGGACGCACGTCGTCCCCGCGCTGCCACCGAGCGGTCGTGCGCGGGTGCTCGACCTCGGCTGCGGTGGCGGCGACCTGGCACGCTCGCTCGTGCGGTGGGCGGGCAGTGACGGGCTCTCGCTCGAGGTCGTCGGGGTCGACCCGGACGACCGCGCCATCGCTGCAGCCCGACGATCGACAGCGCGCGGGGTGACCTTCCGGCAGGCGTCGAGCACGGACCTCGTCGCCGCGGGGGAGCGGTTCGACGTCGTCGTGTCGAACCACGTGCTGCACCACCTGGACGACGACGCCCGAGCGGCCTTCCTGTCGGACTCCGAGCAGCTGGCCACCGGTCGGAGCCTCCACTCGGACATCCGTCGGTCGCGGCAGGCCTACCGCGCGTACGCGCTGGCATCCCCGCTCGTGTCCGCCGGGACGTTCGTCCGGGTGGACGGGCTCCGCTCCATCCGCCGGTCGTTCACCGTGCCGGAGCTGCAGGAGGCGCTCCCCGCGGGGTGGAGGGCCGAGCGGGCGGCGCCGCACCGTGTGCTCGCGGTCCGCGACGCGTAACGCTCGCGAAACAGCCGCTGCGGGACGCTCGACCCGTGACTCCCTCGCTGTTCCGCCGCGCTGCGCGCGACGCCGTCCTGCTGACCTCGATCATCGCGGCGTCGGCCGCACTGACCGCGTGTGCGGGCACTGCCCCTCCGCCGGACGATCGCGCGACCGCCGGGGCCGGTGAACGGTGGTCCGCCTGCATGCGCGGGAAGGGCTACGACGTCGAGGACGTCACCGACCGTCAGGCCGAGTCCGGTCTGTCGAAGGTACCCTCGGGAGCCGACGAAGCGGCGTTCTCGGAGGCAGCGGGAGCCTGCTCGACGGCAGTGGGGATCCCGCGTGCGGACGAGGCGCAGCTGCGGGAGTGGGATCGCCAGTACGAGGCCGCGGACGCCTGCATCCGCGAGCGCGGCTACCCGGACTTCCCCGGACAGCACGGCAGCGGCCGGTTCGACCGTGAGGACGAGCCGGAGTTCACGGAGGTGGCATCGGCGTGCCTCCGGGAGTTCGCGCCGGACGTCCAGCAGATCACGGTCCCGCCGCCCGGCGACTGAGCACCGAGCGGCGGGACCGGACCTGCGACGCGGCCGGTGCTACGGACGCAGCAGCACCTTGATCGCGCGCCGCTCGTCCATCGCCGCGTACGCCTCGGCGGCCTGGTCGAGGGGCAGCTCGAGGTCGAACACCCGGCCCGGCTCGATCGTCCGCGAGAGCACGTCGGGCAGCAGCTCCTCGATGTACGCGCGGGCGGGGGCCATCCCGCCACCCACGGTGATGTTCTTCGCGAACAGGAAGGGCATCGGCAGCTCGGGTGCACCCGCGGGGACCCCGACGTAGCCGACGTTGCCGCCGGGGCGGACGACCCGCAGCGCCTGGTCCATGCTCTCCGCGGTACCGACGGCCTCGAGGGCGCAGTCGGCGAGCTCCCCGCCGAGCAGTTCGCGCACGGCGGCGATGCCCTCCTCGCCGCGGGTCTCGACGACGTCGGTCGCCCCGAACTCCCGCGCCAGTGCCTGGCGGTCTGCGTGCCGGCTCATCGCGATGATCCGCTCGGCACCCAGGCGCGCGGCGGCGAGCACCGCGGACAGGCCGACCGCGCCGTCGCCGACGACCACGACCGTCTTCCCCGGGCCGACCTCGGCCGACACGGCGGCGTGGTGTCCCGTCGAGAAGACGTCGGAGAGCGTGAGGAGCGACGGCACGAGGTCGTCGTCCACCGGGCCCGGGACCTTCACGAGCGTCGCCGCGGCGTCGGGCACCCGGACGTACTCCGACTGGGCGCCGCCGATGGGGTGGCCGTACGCGTCGGTCGTGCCGCCGAAGATCGAGCTGTGCTCGCAGCCGCTCGTCATGCCGTGCGTGCACGCCTGGCAGGTGCCGTCGTTCGTCGTGAACGGCGCGATGACGAAGTCGCCGGCGGACAGGCCCGTGACGTCGGCGCCGACGGACTCGACGACGCCCACGAACTCGTGCCCGATGGTGTGGGCCTGCTCGGTCCCGCGGACGCCGCGGTACGGCCAGAGGTCCGATCCGCAGACGCAGGACGCGGTCACCTTGACGACGGCGTCGGTGGGCTCGATGAGGACGGGGGTGTCGCGCTCCTCGACGCGGATGTCGCGAGGGGCGTGGATGACGGTTGCGCGCACGGTGTGGCCTTCCGATCGGGGGTGGACGCGGCGCGTACCGTGACGCGCCAGGGTGCCGGCGCCGTTGCGGGACCCGTCGACACTACGCTTCCCGGGTGGACGACGACCGGTACGGCAGTGACGTGCTCTCGGGCGACTGGCGCTCGAAGGGCGTCAAGAAGGTGCGGCAGGTGCCGCTCGAACGCGACATGGTGCTCGAGGACCCCGACTCCGGGTGGGCGGGCGCCGTCGTCGGGCTCGAGGCGGGCAACGTCGCCCTGGAGGACTGGAAGGGTCGCACCCGCGCCTTCCCCTTCACCGGGCAGTTCCTGCTCGAGGGCGAACTCGTCACCCTCGGTCGTCCGCAGGCGCCGGTCGGTCGCTCCGCCGCGGCTGCACCCCCGGCTCGCGCCGCCGGTGCGGACGGGAGGCCCGGGACCGCGGCCGCCGTGCGGCACACGACCGACGGTGGTCGCCTCCGGACCGCGTCGGGTTCGTTCGCCGTCGAGCAGCAGCGGGCACGAGTGGCGCTGCCCTCGCGGATCATGGTCGAGGGCAGGCACGACGCCGAGCTCGTGGAGAAGGTCTGGGGCGCCGACCTCCGTGTCGAGGGCGTCGTCGTCGAGTACCTGGAGGGCGTCGACAACCTGGCCGACGTGCTCGACGAGTTCCGGCCCACCCGAGAGCGTCGCGTCGGGGTGCTCGTCGACCACCTCGTCCCGGGGTCGAAGGAGTCCCGGTTCGCCGACGCCGTGATGCGCGGGAAGTGGGGCGCGCACGTCCTCGTCGTCGGGCACCCGTTCGTCGACGTCTGGCAGTCGGTGAAGCCGGCGCGCCTCGGGCTCGAGGCGTGGCCGACGATCCCGCGCTCGATCGAGTGGAAGAAGGGCATCCTGCAGCACCTCGGGTGGCCCGCGGCGGAGCAGGCCGACGTCGCCCGTGCATGGCAGCGGATCCTCGGGCAGGTCCGGACCTTCAACGACCTGGAGCCACAGCTGCTCGGGCGCGTCGAGGAGCTCATCGACTTCGTGACCGAGCCGCGGGCCTGAGCACGGCACCACCCGGGGCCGGATCGACCGAGGCGGGGCCGACCCGCGCCTCCCGTCCGTCCCGTTCGCCGAGCGGGCGGAACCGGCGGGGGCGGACCACCCCTGCTGCCGTTCCTTCCCGCTCGCCGGCGCCCGCGTCCGGCGGCCATCGCGAGCGGGCGGATCGCGTACTCCCGCGCCCGGTCCGGTCGCCGGTTCCTTCCCGCTCGCCGGCCCCCGCGTCCGGCGACCATCGCGAGCGGGCGGATCGCGTACTCCCGCGCCCGGTCCGGTCGCCGGTTCCGCCCGTTCGCCGGCCCCCGCGTCCGGCGACCATCGCGAGCGGGCGGATCGCGTACTCCCGCGCCCGGTCCGGTCGCCGGTCCCGCCCGCTCGCGCGACGTGTCCGCTCGCGCGTCCGGTACCGAGCGCGAGAGGGCGGAACGCGCAGGTCCGCGCAGGGCTGCTCGGCCGTTCCGCCCGCTCGCCGGGTGGTGCCGGACGCTCACCCGAGCGGGCGGAACTCGCACCTGCGCGACCGGTCCGGCAGGCGTTTCCGCCCGCTCGCGGCACACCTGGCCGCTCGCCGCACCGCGCCGGGCCGACGAGGGGGCGGAACGTGCGGGCCGCTCGGCGAGCGCGGCGCGTTTCCGCCCGCTCGGGCGCGCTCCGGGGGCAACCGCGCCGCGCGGCCTACTGTTGAGGGATGGACGGCATCGACGGTCGCGTGCGGAGCGCGGTCGACGTGTGGTTGCGCTGGCTGCCGCGCTGGCAGATCGGGACCGCCCGCCCGCGGACGCGGATCTGCCGGAAGTGCACCGGTTCTCCGATCGCCTCGGCAGCGGGCTTCGGCCCGGACGTGCCGCACGCCGTCCAGCACGCGTTGATCGGTCGGATCTCGACCATCGTCGAGGACGCCGTCGACGAGTACACCGCGAAGAACCTCCCGCTGCTGCACCGTGAGCTCGAACGGGCCGCCGCGCGGAAGCGGCACGCGGGCTACCAGCCGACCGAGGGCCTGTCGCCGGAGTTCCAGGGACTCGACGTGGACCCGGAGCCGTCGCCCGGGGAGCCGTTCCTGTTCACCCTCGACGAGATGACCGGCACGGGGGCGGGGGAACAGACGCCGCGCGAACCGCTGTCCGACGAGGCGAAGGCCGCACTGCGGCACGAGATCGCCCTGTCCGACGAGTGTGCGCGCGCCACGGGGACGGCCGTGTGCCTGGCCCTCGTCGAGCACCGTCCGCGGATCGCCGAGGCCGTCGAACGCCTGGTCGAACCGCAGATCGCGGCGCTCGTGTCCGACATGTTCCGCGGGTTCGACCTGCCGGAGGAGAACGGTCGCCCCGGGCTGTTCTGAGCGCGGGCCCCGGCAGGACTGGGTCACGACGGGCAGCGTCACGACGGACTGGGTCACGACGGGCAGGGCAACGACGGCGCAGGGTCACGACGGGGTGGGTGCGACGACCGGGCGGGGGTCACGAGCAGCGCTCCGACCGCGCGAGAATGGTCGGGTGACTCGCACCTGGGGCTGGCTCGCAGCCGTCGTCGACATCGTCCTCATCGTCGCCTTCGCGCTCATCGGGCGGTCCTCCCACGCCGAGGCCTCGTCGCTCACCGGACTGTGGACGACGGCGTACCCGTTCCTGGCCGGCTGGCTCGTCGGGTACCTGGTCGTGCGCGGTTGGCGGCGTCCGCTCAGGGTGTGGCCGACCGGTGTGGTGGTGTGGGTGGCGACGGTCGCGATCGGGATGCTGCTCCGCGTGCTGACCGGGCAGGGCGACGTCGCGGGGGATCCGCTGCCCCTGTCGTTCGTCATCGTCGCGACGATCTCGCTCGCGGTCTTCCTGCTGGGGTGGCGGCTGCTCGCCGGGCTCGTCCTCCGCACCGGGCGGCGGGGTCGCGGGCGCGCCTGAGCAGTCGCCGGCGCTCGTCGCCGTGGAGGGAGCCCCGTCCTCGTCGCCCGCCCGAGTCCCGCCGACGAACGCTCCAGTGCCGGGTCGACGGCACTCGGCGCGCGCCGACACCGCTCTCGGCCAGTTCTGTGCGGTCGCACAGTCAGCGGTCGCCGGCGCTCCCTAGGGTGGCACCGACGGACCCTCCCGACCGGGGCGGACCGCACCGAAGGAGCAACGACATGGGATTCCTCGACCGACTGCTCGGCCGTCCCGAGCGCGACCGCGACCAGCAGGGCGGGTGGGGCCAGCCGCAGCAGCAGCCGCAGCAGCAGCAGGGCTACCGGTACGGACAGCAGTCGTACCAGGTGCCGCCCGTCCAGCAGGGACAGCAGTACGGGACCCCGCAGGGCCAGCAGTACGGCGGCCAGCAGTACGGGACCCCGCAGTGGGGCGGTCCCGCTCAGCCCAGCGGCCAGCACTACGGCGGCCAGCAGTACGGCGGACAGCAGCCGGGCGGACCGCAGGGTGCAGCGTCCACCGACGACGAGCGCGCCGTCGAGCGCTACCGCTACCTGCTCCGCACGGCGCCGCCGGAGCGCATCGAGGAGGTCCACGCCGAGGCCTTCGCGACCCTGACGCCCGAGCAGCGTCGGATGGTCTACGACGAGTTCACCCGCAGCGCCCCGGACGGCGAGGCCCCCCGCGGGGACGACCCGCGGTCCCTCGCCCAGGCGGCGACCCGCTCGGAGATCCGGCAGCCCGGCTTCATGGAGCGCTCGCTCGGCGGCATGAACGGCGGCGCGGGAGCGATGGGCCAGCGCGGTGGTCCGTCGTTCGGCCGGATGATCGGCGCCTCGATCCTCGGCACGGTCGCCGGGTACGTCATCGGTTCGGCGATCATGAGCGCCTTCCTGCCCGACGCCGGATCGTTCGACGGCGGTACCGATGCTGCGGGCGACGGCGGTTCGGAGGACACTGGTGCCGACTCCGGTGACGGCGGGGCGTCCGATGCGGGCGCGTCCGACGGCGGCGGGTACGAGAACGCGGGCTGGGACGACGGCGGCGGAGACTTCGGCGGCGGCGGCGGCGGCTTCGGCGACTTCGGTGGTGACTTCGACGTCTGAGTGACGTCGTCGCTCCCTCCGACCCCACACCACACCGACGTGGCCGACGAGGGAGCGACATGGCCATCATCGAAGCCTCCGGGCTGACCAAGACCTACCGATCGCGCTCGGGTCCGGTGCACGCGCTGGCCGGGCTCGACCTGTCCGTCCCCGAGGGCACCGTCACGGCGCTGCTCGGTCCGAACGGCGCGGGCAAGACCACCACCGTGAAGGTCCTCACGACGCTCGTCACCCCGGATTCCGGCCGGGCGACGATCGACGGCGTCGACGTGGTCGCCGATCCGCAGGCCACCCGGCGGTCCATCGGTGTCTCGGGGCAGTACGCCGCGGTCGACGAGAACCTCACCGGGGCCGAGAACCTCGAGATGATCGGCCGGCTGTACCACCTCGGTCGACGGGCAGCGCGGCAGCGGGCGCGCGAACTCATCGAGGTGTTCGACCTGTCCGAGGCCGGAGACCGACCCGTGAAGGGCTTCTCTGGCGGCATGCGTCGGCGCATCGACCTCGCCGGTGCGCTCGTCACGAACCCGCGCGTGCTGTTCCTCGACGAGCCGACCACCGGACTGGACCCCCGGAGTCGCCTGGCCCTCTGGGCGATCATCGAGGGCCTGGTCGGCGACGGCGCCACCGTGCTGCTCACGACGCAGTACCTCGAGGAGGCCGACCAGCTCGCCGACGACATCGCCGTGATCGACGACGGACGGGTGATCGCCGAGGGCACCGCCGACCAGCTCAAGGCACAGGTCGGTGGACACCGTGTGGTGGTCACCCTGGTGGACGAGGACGACCGGGAGGCCGTGGTCACCGCCCTGCGCCGCCACGGCGTCGGGGACGTGGAGACGTCGGCCGACGGGCGCACCTCCGGCATCGCGGTCGAGGCCGGACCGCAGGCGCTCCAGCGGGTCCTCGCCGACCTGGGCGAGGCGGGCATCCGGCTGCACGACGCCGGCATGCGACGCCCGACGCTGGACGACGTCTTCCTGCGCCTCACGGGACACGCCGCCACGGCGGACGAGGAGGACGCGCCGGACGGTGGCGGCGGGGCGGGCGCGGGACGTTCCTCCCGGCCGGGGCGACGCGACACGGTGGGAGCCACGGGGGAGACGAACGACAGCACCCCGGAGCGTGTCCGGTGACCGCCGTCGGCGCGTCGCGGCAGCAGCTGCCGGTGGTCGTGACCTCGCCCGTCGCGATCTGGTTCGAGGACGGCTGGACCGTCACGCGACGGAACCTGACGAAGATCAAGCGGTCCCCGGACATGCTCGTCTTCGCGGTGCTGCAGCCGATCATGTTCGTGCTGCTCTTCAGCCAGGTCTACGGCGGGGCGATCCAGGTGCGGGGGACCGACTACACGCAGTTCCTGATGGCGGGGATCTTCGCGCAGACCGTCGTGTTCGGGGCGACCTTCTCGGGGTCGGCGATGGCGCAGGACCTCAAGGAGGGCCTGATCGACCGCTTCCGGACCCTGCCGATGTCGGCGTCGGCGGTGCTCGTCGGGCGCACGAACTCGGACCTGGTGCTCAACGCGATCTCGATGGTGATCATGATGCTGACCGGGCTGGCGGTCGGGTGGCGGGTCGGGTCCGCACCGCACGAGTTCCTCGCCGGGGTCGGGCTGCTCCTGCTCTTCAGCTACGCGTTCAGCTGGGTGATGGCGCTGCTCGGGATGAGCGTCCGGACGCCGGAGGTCATCAACAACGCGTCCTTCATGGTGCTGTTCCCCCTGACGTTCATCTCGAACGCCTTCGTGCCGAGCGAGACGATGCCGCTCGTGCTGCGGGTGTTCGCCGAGTGGAACCCCGTGTCGTCGCTCGTGCAGGCCGCACGGGAGCTGTTCGGCAACGTCGGCACGGCTCCCGTCCCCGACGTCTGGACGATGCAGCACCCGGTCGTGACGGTGCTGATCGGGATCGTGGTGCTGCTCGTGGTGTTCGTGCCGCTGTCGGTGCGGAAGTACACCAGGATCAGCGCGGGCTGAGGCGCCGTCCACAGACCCGGTCGTGGGGTGCCCGAGGGTCGTCGGGACCGCTTACCATCGACTCTCGTGACCGCGACCGAAGCCGAGCGTGCCGCCCAGGGCGGCGCCACCGGGCGACCCTCCGACCGCAGCGAGCGGCTGCGCCGCTGGATGCTGCACGGAGCCGACCAGGGTGCCTCGCACCAGGGCCCCCACCAGGTCGAGGTCGAGAAGACCCACTCGTGGTGGCGGGTCATGTGCCTGACCGGCGTCGACTACTTCTCGACGCTCGGATACCAGCCCGCCATCGCGGCGCTCGCCGCCGGGCTGCTGTCGCCCATCGCGACGATCGTGCTCGTGCTCGTGACCCTGTTCGGCGCCCTGCCCGTGTACCGACGGGTCGCGTCGGACAGCTTCAAGGGTGCCGGCTCGATCATGATGCTCGAGAAGCTGCTGCCGTGGTGGGCCGGGAAGCTCTTCGTGCTCGTGCTGCTCGGGTTCGCCGTGACCGACTTCATGATCACGATGACGCTCTCGGCCGCCGACGCCACCGCGCACATCGCCGAGAACCCCTTCACGCCGCACTGGTTCACCGAGATCCCGGTGCCGATCACGCTCGTGCTGCTGCTCCTGCTCGGCGTCGTGTTCCTCCGCGGGTTCAAGGAGGCCATCGGCATCGCCGTCGGGCTCGTCGCGGTGTTCCTCCTGCTCAACGCGGTCGTCGTCGTCGTGGCGCTGTGGCACGTGTTCGAGCGTCCCGTCGTCGCGAGCGACTGGTGGTCGAACCTCACCGCGCAGCACAGCAACCCGCTCGTGATGATCGGGATCGCGCTGGTCGTGTTCCCGAAGCTGGCGCTCGGCCTCTCCGGCTTCGAGACGGGCGTGGCGGTGATGCCGCAGGTGCGCGGCGGGGCCGGTGACGACCCGGACGGCCGCCCCGAGGGACGGATCCGCGGCACGAAGCGCCTGCTGACGACCGCCGCGATCATCATGAGCACGTTCCTCATCACGTCCTCGATCGCCACGACCTTCCTCATCCCGCAGCAGGAGTTCCAGCCGGGCGGCGGCGCGAACGGTCGCGCCCTGGCGTTCCTGGCGCACGAGTACCTCGGCAACGTCTTCGGGTCGGTCTACGACGTGTCGACGGTGGCGATCCTGTGGTTCGCGGGCGCGAGCGCGATGGCCGGCCTGCTCAACCTCGTGCCGCGCTTCCTGCCCCGCTACGGCATGGCGCCGCAGTGGGCGCGTGCGACCCGGCCGCTCGTGATCATCTTCACGCTCATCGCCTTCGCGATCACGATCATCTTCGAGGCGAACGTCGACGCGCAGGGCGGCGCCTACGCCACGGGTGTCCTCGTGCTCATCACCAGCGCGGCCGTCGCGGTGACGCTGTCGGCTCGGCGGCGGCAGCAGAAGAAGCGGACGATCGGCTTCGGGGTCATCGCGGTGGTGTTCGTCTACACCACGGTCGCGAACGTCATCGAACGTCCGGACGGTGTCCGCATCGCCGCGGTCTTCATCATCGCCATCGTCGTCGTGTCGCTGGTGTCCCGTGTGCGGCGGTCGTTCGAGCTCCGGGCGTCGTCGATCGAGCTGGACGCGACCGCCCGGCAGTTCATCGAGGCCGACGCCGACCAGTTCAGCTCCGTCTGCATCATCGCCAACGAGCCGGGCGCCGGGACCGCCGAGGCCTACCGGTCGAAGGGGCGCGAGGAACGCCGCGACTCGGGCATCCCCGCGCGCGTGCCGACGATGTTCCTCGAGGTGCTGCCAGCCGACTCGTCCGACTTCGAGGAGGACCTGGTCGTCGAGGGACACGTCGTGCAGGGCCACCGCGTCCTGCGCGTCCGGTCCGGCAACGTGCCGAACACCATCGCGTCGACGCTGCTCGCCGTGCGGGACATCGCCGGCGTCGTGCCGAGCATCTACTTCGAGTGGAACGAGGGCAGCCCGATCCAGAACGCCCTGCGCTTCGTGTTCACCGGGGTCGGCGACGTCGCCCCGGTGACGCGCGAGGTCCTGCGCGAGGCGGAGCCGGACGTGCACCGGCGGCCGACCGTCCACGTGTCGTGACCGACCCGGCGGCGGCCGACGGTCCACGTGTCGTGCCCGACCCGGCGGCGGTGGGTCGTGCCTCCCGTCCGGTGGGCGGCCCCGTGGCGGTCCTCGTCGCCGCCGCCGTGTGGGGGACGACGGGGACCGCGACCCACTTCGCACCCGGCGTTCCCGCGTTCGTCTTCGGTGCGGTCACGTTCGGTCTCGGCGGGCTCGTCCTCGCCGCGACGACGGGTCGCTCCGCGCTGCGCGCGGTCGTCCGACCCGGTGCACGGAGCTGGGTGCTGCTCGGCGCGGTCTCGCTCGTCGTGTACGCGGTCGCGTTCTACGCAGCGCTCGCGGACGCGGGGGTCGCGCTCGGCACGACGGTGGCCATCGGGTCGTCGCCGCTCTTCGCGGGCATCGTGGAGTGGGCGGCGGACGGGAGGCGCGTCACCGGTCGCTGGGTCGTCGCCACCCTGGTGGGCGTGGTCGGCATGGTCGTCGTGACGCTCGCGAGGACGGCGGCGCCGGGCGACGGGTCCCTGCTGCTCGGGCTCGGCAGCGCACTGCTCGCCGGACTGACGTACGCCACCTACTCGTGGGCGGTCGCGCGGGGGATGCACGCGGCGACCCGGCCTGCCCCGGTGCCGCCGGCACTGCCGACCGCCGTGTCGGGCAGTGCGGCCGGTGCCGGCGGGCGCGGGGTGGTCGGCGCCGTGTTCGGGCTGGCTGCCGTCCCGCTCGTGGTGCTCGCGGCGGTCGCGGGACGTGACGCGCTCGTCGTCGGGGCGAACTGGCCCGTGTTCGTGTACCTCGCGCTCGTGCCGACGGTGCTCGGACACTCGCTGTACGCGGTCGGGCTGCGGCGGGTCAGCGCCTCGGTCGCGACACTGCTGTCGCTGTTCGAGCCCGTGGTCGCCGCGGTGCTCGCCGTGCTCGTGGTCGGCGAACACCTCGGCGGTGCCGGGTGGCTCGGGGTCGCGCTCGTCGTCGTCGGCCTCGCGCTGCTCGCGGTCCCGCGACGGAGCGGCCCGCCTACTTCGCGGTGATCTGGTCCCGCACCTTGCGGCGGAGCACCTTGCCGATCATCGAGCGCGGCAGGTCATCCACCACGACGATGCGCCGCGGCACCTTGTAGGCCGCGAGCTGCTCGCGCGACCACGCACGGAGCGCCTCGGCGTCGAACGACGCCCGGTCCTTCGGCACGACCGCCGCGACGACCTGCTCGTTGCCGCCCTGCGTGATGCCGACGACGGCGACCTCGCGCACGCTGGAGTGCTTGAGCAGGGCGTCCTCGACCTCGGACGGCGAGACGTTGAAGCCGCCGGTGATGATGAGCTCCTTGAGCCGGTCGACGATGCTGACGAAGCCGTCCGCGTCGATCGACACGACGTCACCGGTGCGGAACCAGCCGTCGGGCGTGAAGACCTCGTCGGTGGCCTCGGCCTTGCCCCAGTAGCCGCGGAACACCTGCGGGCCCCTGACCTGCAGCTCGCCGGCCTCGCCCGTGCCGAGCACCTTCGTCTGGTCGTCCGGGTCGACCACGCGGGCCTCGGTGGACGACAGCGGCAGTCCGATCGCGCCGAGGCGACGCTCCGGGGAGACCGGGTTCGCCATGAGGACGGGGGAGCACTCGGACAGGCCGTAGCCCTCGACGAGGTAGCCGCCGGTCCGGGCCTCCCACGGCTCGACGACGCTCTGCGACAGCGGCATGGCGCCCGAGATGCCGATCTCGATGCCCTGCAGCGACACCTTCGCCGAGTCCGCCGCGTGCTGCAGTCGGGTGTAGATCGGCGGCACGGCCGGCAGGAACGTCGGCGGGTGCTTCTTCATCGCCTTGAGGACGAGTGCCGGGTCGAACGCCGGGAAGAGCACCAGCCGCGAGGCCATGCTCATCGCGAAGGTCAGGCACAGCGTCAGGCCGTAGGCGTGGAACATCGGCAGCACCGCGTACACCGTGTTGTCGCCCCGGCGGATCGTCGGGACCCACGCCCGTGCCTGCGCGGCGTTGGCGAGCAGGTTCCGGTGGCTCAGCACCGCACCCTTCGGCACCCCGGTGGTACCGGACGTGTACTGGATGAGCGCGACGTCGGTGGTGGCCGGGCGCGGGTGACGCTTCGACAGCTTGCGCGTCGAGACGAGGTCGTCCCACTTCGTCGTGCCACGCACGCTCGTGGTGAGCTTCGCGCGCGACTCGCGGGCCTTGGCCACCGGCAGCGACAGGGCGATACGGGTCGCACGGGGCATCGCGCGCGTCAGGTCGACGGAGACGATCGCGTCGAGGCGCAGGTCTGCGGGGAAGTCCTGGAGCGTGGAGACGGACTTGTCCCACGCGATCGCGACCTTCGCGCCGTGGTCCTCGAACTGGTGCCGGAGCTCGCGCGCCGTGTAGAGCGGGTTGTGCTCGACGACGATCGCGCCGAGTCGGAGCACCGCGTAGAACGCCACCACGTGCTGCGGGCAGTTCGGCAGCACGATCGCCACCCGGTCGCCGGCACCGACGCCGAGCTTCCGCAGGCCGTTCGCGGCCCGCAGGATCTGCTCCTGCAGGTCGGCGTACGACGTCGTCCTGCCGAAGAACTCGAGCGCCACCTTCCCCGGGAAGCGGTCCGCGGACTGCTCCACGATGTCGGAGAGCGAGCCCGTGGGCTCGTCGATGTCGTGCGGGACCCCCGGGGCGTACGAGGCAAGCCAGGGACGAGGCGTGTCGATGCTCACTCGGCCAACCTACCGGCGGAGCCGTGCTCGTTGTCAGGGGCACGACGGACGATGGGTGCATGGCTTCCGTGTCCGACGCGTTCCGCTCCCGCCTCAACGACACCTTCACCAACGGCGCGACCGAGCGTCCCGCCTGGATCGACGAGCTCGAACAGGGCTCCGACGCGGGCTTCTTCGGCCCGGGCTCCGCGACCTGGGCCGTGCACGGCGGCAACCACACCGTGCTCGCGGGGGTCCGGGCGCTGCTCGTGCAGGCGCTGCACCCGGGGGCCCTCGCCGGGGTGGCCGACCACTCGCGCTACCGCGAGGACCCGTTCGGCCGCCTCGCCGGCACCATCCGGTGGATCTACACGGTCTCGCACGGCGACACGCAGCAGGCCACGCACGCCAGCCAGTGGGTGCGGAAGCTCCACGAGCGGGTGGTCGGCGAGTACGTCGACGGCCACGGCGTGACGAAGCCGTACGCCGCGAACGACCCCGACCTGGCGCGGTGGGTGCACCTCGCCTTCACCGATGCCTTCCTGCGGAGCGCCCAGGTGTGGGGCAAGCCCATCCCGGGTGGTGCCGACGCCTACGTGCGCGAGTGGGCGGTCGCCGGGCGACTGATGGGGGTGGAGGACGCTCCGGAGTCGGACGCCGAACTCCGAGCACAGATGAACGGGTACCTCGACCGCGGCGAGCTCAAGGCCGACGCCCGGACGCACGACGTGGTCCGGTTCATCAAGGACCCCCCGCTCGCCAGGCTCCTCCGACCGGGCTACCGGGCGTTGTTCGACGGAGCGGTCGCGTCGCTCGACCCGCGACACCGGTCGATGCTCGCGCTGCGGACGCCCGGGGTCGGGCCCGTGCAGCTGCCGGTGCGGCAGGTCGCCGGCGTGGTGCTCGACGGCATCGGCGCGGTGCTGGGGACGACCCCGGGCACCGAGCGCGCGGCGCTCGTCCGGATCGCCCGGTTGGAGCAGGAGTCGCGTCAGGACGCGACCGCCTGAGCGGTGCGCCGTCCGTGCGGCGTTGCCGGACTGACTGACCTGACGGACGGGAGGCGCGGTGCCAGCTGGCACCGCGCCTCCCGTCCGTCGTCGGGTCGCGTCAGAAACCGGACGGCACCCGCGGGGTGTAGGCGGACTCGAGTCGCGACACCTCATCGGGCGTCAGCTCCATCGCGACCGCCGCCACCGCGTCGTCGATGTGGTGCTCCTTCGTCGCGCCGATGATCGGCGCGGTGATGGCGGGCTTGCCGGCCACCCACGCCAGGGCGACCTGCGCCATGCTCGCGCCGCGGGCCTCGGCGACCTGCTGGACCGCGTCGACGACGGCACGGTTCGCGTCCTCGTCCTGGCGGTACAGCGTCTTGCCGAACTCGTCCGTGTCCGAGCGGCTGCCCGAACCCTGGGCGTCCCACGGGCGGGTCACCTTGCCGCGGGCCAGTGGGCTCCACGGGATGACGCCGACGCCGGTCGCCTGCGCGAACGGGTGCATCTCGCGCTCCTCCTCACGCTCGAGGAGGTTGTACTGGTCCTGCATGCTGACGAACTTCGTCCACCCGTGCAGCTCGGCGGTGTGCTGCATCTGCGCGAACTGCCACGCCCACATGCTGCTCGCGCCGATGTAGCGCGCCTTGCCGGCCTTGACGACGTCGTGGAGCGCCTCCATGGTCTCCTCGATCGGCGTGTGCGGGTCGAACCGGTGGATCTGGTACAGGTCCACGTAGTCCGTGCCGAGCCGGGTCAGCGAGGCGTCGATCTCGTGCATGATCGCGGCTCGGGAGAGCCCGGCGCCGTTCGGACCGGGGCGCATGCGGTTGAAGACCTTGGTGAAGACCTGGACCTCCTCCCGCGGGGCGATCTCCTTGAGGAGCTGCCCGGTGATCTCCTCGCTCGAGCCGGCCGAGTAGACGTTGGCGGTGTCGAACGAGGTGATGCCGGCCTCGTAGGCACGGCGGACGAACGGGCGGGCGTCGTCGATGTCGACGCTCCACGGGTGGGCACCCTGGTCCGGCTTGCCGTAGGACATCATGCCGAGGACGATGCGGCTGATCTCGAGGCCCGTGCGCCCGAGGCGGGTCGTGCGCACCGAGGACCCGGCGGCGTCGGGGGCGTCGGTCGAGGCGGTGGTTCCGGTCGTTCCGGGGGTTCCGGTCGTTCCGGGGGTTGCGGTCTCTTCGGCGGCTCCGTGGCGTCCGTGGGCGTCGGTCGAGGCGGTCGAGCGGGCGTTGTCTGCTGCGTTCGTGATGGCTCCTTCGTCGATTCCGCCCGCCGGGTGTCCGGCGGGCGGTTCCTGTTGGATGAGTGCTGTCATCGTCATCGTCGTCGTGTCGGGCCGTCAGCAGTCAGGCGTCCGGCCTGCCGAACGACGAACGGGCGGATATTCCTCGCGTGCGCTCACGCTGCCGCTGGTTCCGCCCACTGGCGTGCTGCCGCCGATTCCGTCCCTCGGTGTCGAACGGGCGGAAAGACGCGTCAGGCGTTCACCCTGGCATCGCGACCTGTGACCGCGAGCAGGCGGACCTGCAGCGGCGCATCGTCGTCGACCTCGACCGGCGCGGCGTACAGCCCGGTCGCCGCGAGGTCCTGGATCTGCGGCTCGAAGTACTCCCACACAGCGCGGACGAGTTCGTCGGGCAACGCTTCGTCGGTCCCCGTCGCGCGCGCGAGGTCCCACGTGTGGATGGTGATGTCGCTGGTCTGCTCGGTCAGGTACTCGTCTGCACGGACCACGTCGGTGCTGAGGTGCACGGGAGTGTCAGCGGGCGCGTTCTGCCATGCGCTCGAAGCTGCCGCCGCGAACTTCGCCCACTCGTCGACGAGGTCCTGCCCGATGGGTTCGAGGTCCGCCTCGGCCTGCGCGTAGTCGCACCCCGTCAGGAGCTTGGGGATCCATCGCTGTTCGTCGATGACGTGCGTCACCAGGTCGCGCGTGGTCCACTCCGAGTCGGGAGTGGACGCTTCCCAGTCGGTCACTGCAGCGACGCGGCGTCCGAACTCGGCTGCGGCGAGGGACTGCAGCGCGATCCAGTCGGTGGCCATGGTGGTGCTCCTCTTCGGTCGGGGCGGGTGCGAGGTGCAACGGGACCGACGGACGGGCGATTCCCGCGCTGAACAGGCGACACGCTACGCCCGCTCGCTAGTTCTGTGCGCGTGCGCGGCAGTGCTCGGTGTCGTCTGCGGGCCGAGGGCGGTCGGTCATCGCGACGGTCGGGCGGATCCGGCGTCGAGGTCGAGCCGGCAGCGACGGAAACACCCGCTCGTGCTCGGGCGGGCGGAATCGGTACGCGGCGGCGGGGACGGCTGCGGGAACGGCCCGCTCGTGCCCGAGCGGACGGGATCGGCGGATGCAGGGCAACGGCTGCCACGGGAAAGGCCCGCTCGAGTTCACGGGCGGGCGTCCGGCCGGCTCACCGATCACGGACCGGGCCATCGGGAACGCGGAACGGCCCGGCTCCGTGGGGGAGGAGCCGGGCCGTTCTCCGGGTACTGCAGGTACTTCGTTCGGTGTCCGCGGCCGTCGTCCCCGCGCTCGGGCGGGGCGACAGCCGTGGTTCAGTGACCCGGAGGTCAGGCCGCCTGGAGGACGAACTGCACGTCGAGGTTGATGGTGACGTCGTTGCCGAGCGTGAAGCCGCCGGCCTCGAGCGCCGCGTTCCAGTTCACGCCGAACTCGGTGCGGTCGATCTTCGTGGTCGCCTCGGCGCCGAGCTTGACCTGGCCGTAGCCGTCGGTCGTCACGCCACCGAACTCGGTCTTCAGCGTGACGTTCTTGGTCACGCCGCGGAGCGAGAGCTCACCGTCGATGAGCATGTCGTCGCCGTCCTCGCGGATGCCGGTCGACTTGAAGGTCATCTGCGGGTGCTCCTCGGTGAGGAAGAAGTCACCGGTGGCGAGGTGCTGATCGCGCTGCGCCTGGTTCGTGTTGATGCTCGCGACATCGATCGAGGCCTCGAGGGTCGTGTCGAGCGGGTTCTCGGCGGTGACGAGCGTCGCGTCGAAGCGCTCGAAGGAGCCCTTGACCTTGCTGATCGCGAGGTGGCGAACGGAGAAGGTGACCTCGGAGTGGGTCGGGTCGATCTTCCAGGTACCGGTCTGGTAGCCCGGGATGGCGGAGGCGTTGAGCGTCATGGTGACTCCTTACGAGAGCGTTGGTCTGCGGTTCCCGACCAGGCGAGCATCTTCATGCGCCTGCATCGATTCGAACTGTAGCCCATTGTGCACCTGTTTGGTTGAAGCGTCAACCAATGTTCACGTGAACGTCGCAACGGGATGTCGGGACCGCGTGTCGTGCCTCCCGGCCGTGCCCGTCGTGAGCAGCCGCCGGATGCGCTCCACGAAGTCGTCGGCGAGCGGACCGACGTCATCCGCTGTGGCCCGGACCAGCCACCAGTCGACGTCCTTCAGTCGCTCGCCGCGTGTCAGGTCCTTGCGGAACACCCGCGGGTCGGATCGGTGGAGGTCGCTCTCGTACTCGATCGCGACCCTCGCGTCCGGGTAGGCCAGGTCCACGCAGGCGACCCATCTGCCTCCGACGACGACGTCGTGGTTGAGCGACGGAAGGGGGAGTCCGCGCCGGACCAGGACCAGTCGGAGACGTGTCTCGCCCGGGCTCCGCGAGCCCGGGCGCACCTCGGCGAGCGCGGCGCGTGCCTTGCGGACGTGCCGCCCGCCGCGGTGGCGGCGGACGACGGCCCTGAGTTCGTCGACCGTGCACCAGTTCAGCCATCCGACCAACGCGTCGCCGGCGATGACGAGCTCGTCGACCGTGAGGAACGCTGCCAGCACGACGAAGGTGGTGGCCGGGTCCACGATCGGGGTGGTCCCGGAACGGACGACGTTCGCGAGGTGTGCCCTGGTTCGGTGTCCGACGGTCCCGCGCACGCGGATGGCCTGGTCCTTGCCGATGGTGGTCACGTGGATGCGTCGGTCTGCCTCGAGTCTGCGTGGGAGCGGTATGCCGAGGAGGTGCGCTGCGGTCGTGTGACTGAACGCCTGGTCGTACCGGAGCCGTGGAGCGACCGCGCGTGCACGGTCCGCGTGGGAGGTGGGTGGGGTCCAGCACCGTGTGCCGTGGAAGGGGCGGCAGAGCCGTCGTGAGCGGAGTCGGCTTGCCGGGACACCGCGGTGCAGTGCCTCGCGGACGCGGAAGGGGCGTCCGCGGAGCGGCGGCGGGAAGTGGTCGGCGAGGGACATGCGGGCAGCGTGCCTGATCGTCCAGGTCGGCCGTGGCGGGTGCTGTCGAGCTGTGGACGGGCGCCGGACGGAGCGAGGTGTGCAGGACTCGTGCCTTGCCGAGGACCGGTGCGTGCGGCCCGGAGCGGGCGGATCCGGTCTGTTGCTGCTCGCACCCCGAGCGGGCGGATCCGGATGAGGTCGGGAGGCGCGCGTCGCGTGTTCCGCCCGCTCGCGCCAGCACCCGATCCGACCCCGCCGCACCACACCGCGTGTTCCGCCCGCCCGCGCCGGCGGCGCCCGCGCCGGCGGCGCCCGTGCCGGCGGCGCCCGTGCCTCTCCACAGGTACTCGCACACCCCCTCACGAGAGCGCTCACTCCACTAGCGTCAGGAGCATGGAATTCAGGTACCTGGGCAACTCCGGACTCAAGATCTCCGAGATCACCTACGGCAACTGGCTGACGCACGGCTCGCAGGTCGAGAACGACGTCGCCACCCAGTGCGTGCGGGCAGCGCTCGACGCCGGCATCACCACGTTCGACACCGCCGACACGTACGCCAACACCGCGGCGGAGACGGTCCTCGGCGAGGCGCTCAAGGCCGAGCGTCGCCAGTCGCTCGAGATCTTCACGAAGGTCTACTGGCCGACCGGGCCGAAGGGGCACAACGACGTCGGCCTCTCCCGCAAGCACATCATGGAGTCGATCGACGGCTCGCTCGAGCGCCTGCAGACCGACTACGTCGACCTCTACCAGGCGCACCGCTACGACCACGAGACGCCGCTCGAGGAGACCATGCAGGCCTTCGCGGACGTCGTCCGTCAGGGCAAGGCGCTCTACATCGGCGTCAGCGAGTGGAACGCGGAGCAGATCCGCGCCGGTGCCGCGCTGGCGAAGGAGCTCGGCTTCCAGCTCATCTCGAACCAGCCGCAGTACTCGATGCTGTGGCGCGTCATCGAGGGCGAGGTCGTCCCCGCCTCGAAGCAGCTCGGTCTCAGCCAGATCGTCTGGTCCCCGATCGCACAGGGTGTCCTCACCGGCAAGTACAAGCCGGGTCAGCCGGCCCCCGAGGGGTCCCGCGCCACGGACGAGAAGGGCGGCGCGGACATGATCAAGCGGTTCATGCGCGACGAGGTCCTCGAAGCCGTGCAGCGCCTGCAGCCCGTCGCCGACCAGGCCGGCCTCACGCTGGCCCAGCTCGCGATCGCGTGGACGCTGCAGAACCCGAACGTCGCCTCGGCGATCGTCGGCGCGTCCCGCCCCGAGCAGGTCACCGACAACGTGAAGGCCGCGGGCGTGACGCTCGACGCTGATGCGCTCGCCGCCATCGACGAGGCGCTCGGCGACATCCCGGAGCGCGATGCCAGCAAGACGGTCAGCCCGGAGCAGCGCCCCGCGTAGCGCGCGACCGACCGACGGACGGGAGGCACGGTGCCAGCTGGCACCGTGCCTCCCGTCCGTCGTACAGCAAGCTCACGACGAGCGCGACCGTCCGGACGGACTGCCCTTCTGGCACCTGATCAGCAAAAACGCTGAAGGATGTTCACTGATGAACGGCAGGTGTCGCGGAACTGGCAGAGTCCTGGCAGGAGCTGTACCCCGACCAAACCACTCCGCAACGTGCCCCCGAAGAGGGGGCATGACCCGAACCGTCACCCCCGTTCTGGTGCCACCAGGCACAGGCTCGGTGCCGACCTCCACCGCCTCGACCGCCCACCCAGCGGCGACCGGCGTCCCTGCGGCGAGCGTCGCACGACCGGCCCTCGGCCCGCGGCTCCGCGCCACCATGACGCAGCTCGCGTCGTTCGGCGCCATCGGAGCGATCTGCTTCCTCATCGACCTCGGCGTCTACAACCTCCTGCGCGCGACCGTCCTGCCCGACGGTCCGATCGCCGCGAAGATCGTCTCCGCCGTCATCGCCACGGTGGTCGCGTGGCTCGCGAACCGCTCGATCACGTTCCGTTCGCAGCGGCAGGTCGGCCGGAAGGAGACCCTCCGCGAGGGACTCCTCTTCGCCGTCACGAACGTCATCGGTCTCGGCATCGCCGCGGCCTGCCTGTTCGTCTCGCACTACGTCCTCGGCTTCACCTCGACCCTCGCCGACAACGTCGCCGGCAACGGGGTGGGTCTCGTCCTCGGCACCGTCTTCCGGTTCGCCGCGTACAAGGCCCTCGTCTTCCGTTCCACCGACGCTCACGCGAAGGAGCACGCCGCATGACCATCACCACCACGCTGCTGACGGCCGCCGGCCCGCTGCTGCAGCCGAACGAGGGGACCGGTCCCGCCGGGGACCTCCCGAACCGCGGGACCACGGACGTCCCGACGGGAGGCTCGGGACAGGCTCCGCAGGTCGCCTGGTCGCTGGGCGAGTGGGTCGGCTACTCGGCGCTCATCGCGGTCTCCGTGCTGCTCACGGTGATCGCGCTCACCACGCTGTGGTGGATGCTGCACGCCTGGCGCTCACGTGACGCGCTGAAGTCGACGAGCTTCAGCCAGACCCCGCTGCCGGCCGCCCACCGCTTCACCCTGCTGGTGCCCGGTCGGCACGAGCAGGACGTGATGGGCGAGACGCTCGACATGCTCGCGACGCAGGACCACCCGGACTTCGAGATCATCGCGATCGTCGGCGAGGACGACCCGGAGACGGACGCCGTCGTGCGCGCGGCTGCGGAGCGTCATCCGGGACTGATCCGCGTGGTCGTCGACGACACCGCACCGAAGAACAAGCCGAAGGCGATGAACCTCGCGCTGCAGTACGCGACGGGCGACATCGTCGGGGTGTTCGACGCCGAGGACGAGGTCTACCCGAAGCTGCTGTCGCTCGTCGACTCGCGCTTCCAGGAGACCGGCGCTGACGTCGTGCAGGGCGGCGTCCAGCTGATGAACTTCAAGTCGAGTTGGTGGTCGCTCCGCAACGTGCTCGAGTACTACTTCTGGTTCCGCTCGCGCCTGCACTTCCACGCGGGCTCGAAGTTCATCCCGCTCGGCGGCAACACCGTCTTCGTGACGAAGGAGCGCCTCGAGTGGTCGGACGGCTGGGATGCGCACTGCCTCGCCGAGGACTGCGAGCTCGGCGTCCGGCTCTCCGCCGACGGCGCGAAGGTCGTCGTCGCCTACAGCCCCGAGGCCGTCACGCGCGAGGAGACGCCGCCCACGTTCGCGTCCCTGCTCAAGCAGCGGACCCGCTGGAACCAGGGCTTCCTGCAGGTGCTCGGCAAGGGGGAGTGGAAGAAGCTGCCGTCCTTCCGCCAGCGCTTCTTCGCCCGCTACATGCTGACCATGCCGTTCATCCAGGCGGCGACCGGTCTGCTCATCCCGCTCAGCGTCCTGATGATCCTCTTCGTCAAGGTGCCGACGGCGATCGCCCTCGTCTCGTTCATCCCGGTGGCGCCCACGCTCATGCTGCTCGCCGTCGAGGTCGTCGGACTCAACGAGTTCGGCCGCATCTACAAGGAGAAGGTCCGCATCCGCGACTACGTGAAGCTCGTCCTCGGCCTGGTGCCGTACCAGGTGTTCCTCGCCGCAGCGGCGGTCCGTGCCGTCGTCCGCCACGTCAAGGGGCAGAACGGGTGGGAGAAGACCGAGCACACGGGCCAGCACCGCACCGGTGGCGCTCAGCCCGAGGTCGTCGGGTTCGCGTCCGAGCTGACCGGCTCGGCTGCGTCCGCATCATCGGCTGCGTCCTCGTCCTCGTCCTCGTCTGAGCGTGCGCTCGCCGGTTCGTCTGCAGGAGGTGCCCGATGACCGCCACCATCACCCACACCACCGGGATCCCCGTCCGGGGTGCCGCCTCCCTGTCCGGCGTGCGCGGTTGGTTCCGTGTCCACGCGGCGAGCATCGGTTGGCTGGTGCCCGTCCTCATCGTGACCGTCGTGGTGCAGGCGTGGAACATGACCGGTACCCCGCAGCGCATCGACGACGAGGGGACCTACACCGCCCAGGCGTGGGCGATCGCCAACCTCGGGGAGATCACCCACTACACCTACTGGTACGACCACCCGCCGCTGGGGTGGATCCAGATCGCGGCGTACACGTCGCTGACCGGGGCGTTCGCGCGCTACCCGTTCGCCGTCGAGGCCGCCCGCGAGGCGATGGTCTTCTTCGCCGCCGTCTCCAGCGTCCTGCTCTTCGTCCTCGCGCGTCGACTGGGCGCAGGTCGCGTCACGGCCGCGGTCGCGGGGCTCGTCTTCGCCCTCTCGCCGCTGGCCCTGCAGTACCACCGCACGGTCTACATCGACAACGTCGCGACGCCGTGGCTCCTCGCCGCGTTCGTGCTGGCGCTCAGCCGACGCCAGCAGCTCGCCGGGTTCGCCGGAGCCGCCGCGTGCCTCGGCGTCGCGGTGCTCTCCAAGGAGACGTACCTGCTCGCGCTGCCGTTCCTGATCTGGATCGCGGTCCGCCGGGCCGACAGGAGCACCCGTCGGTACACGCTGAGCGTCGCCGGGGCCGTCCTGGTCGTCATCGGTGGCGGCTACCTGCTGCTCGCCGCGGTCAAGGGTGAGCTCCTGCCCGGCGCCGGCCGGGTGAGCCTCTTCGAGGGCATCACCTACCAGCTCGGTTCGCGCACCGCGTCGGGATCGATCTTCGACGGAGGCAGCCTGGCGAACCAGGCCGCCGCACAGTGGTGGGCGCTCGACCCCGTCTTCATCGTGCTCGGTTCGGCCGCCGCGGTCGTCGGGCTCTTCCTGCGCCGGGTCCGCCCGATCGCCGCGATGCTCGTCTTCCTGCTCGCGATGATGTTCCGCCCGAACGGGTACCTGCCGGTGCCGTACGTCATCGTGCTCGTGCCCTTCGCAGCGCTGCTCGTCGCGTACACCGCCGAGCGAGCGGTCCTCGCGCTCGCCGGACGGATCCGGTCCAACGCCCGGACCCGGGTGCACGGAATCGCTCGACGTGGCTTCGGTGCCGCCTGGGCCGTGGTCACCGCAGCGGCCGTCGTCGTGGCGGTGCCGCTCTGGGGCACGCAGCTGCGCGGGTTCACGTCGGCGAACCTCGATCTGCCGATGCAGCAGGCCGAGCAGTGGGTCGGCGACAACGTCCCGAAGTCCTCGCGGCTGCTCGTGGACGACGCCATGTGGGTCGACCTGGTCCGCGACGGGTACGCCCGCAACAACGTCATCTGGTACTACAAGCTCGACACCGACGCCGCCGTCCAGCGCCAGTCGCCGAACGGGTGGAAGGACTCCGACTACGTGGTCACGACGGACTCGATGCGCACCGGCGGGAACTCCTCGCAGGACGTGTCGCTCGCCATCCGGAACTCGACGAGCGTGGCCACGTTCGGCACCGGCGACCAGCAGGTCGACGTCCGTCGCATCCACTCCGAGGGCGAGGCGGCCGCGAACGACGCGATCACCGCCGCGACGAACGGGCGGAAGACGATGGGGACCGAGCTCGCGCAGAACCCGGCGCTCCGTGCCGACGCCGGCACGAAGTCGCAGTTCCGAGCGGGTCAGGTCGACTCGCGCGCGATGCTCGCCCTCGGTCAGGTGCTCGCTGACCAGTCGGTGGCGGTCGAACGATTCCGCCCGCTCACGGGGGAGGACGGGCAGCCCTTCCGCCGGCTCGTCGTGCAGACCGCCGACCGGGCGGATGCTGCTCGTGCCGTCGCCACCTTCGATGCCATGAGCGACGGGATCCGCCCGGCCGACGTCGAGCGCGACGGGGAGCGGGTCGTCGTGACCTACACCCCGGCCGACCCCACGACGACGCCGACGAGCGCCTCCTGACCCCGGCCCCGTCGTGAGCGGGCGGAACCGGTAGCCGAACCGGCAGCCCCCGAGCAGGATCCGCCCGCTCGCGGAACGGCGAGCGCCTCCCGACCCCGGCCCCGTCGTGAGCGGGCGGAACCGGTAGCCGAACCGGCAGCCCCGAGCAGGATCCGCCCGCTCGCGCACCGCCACCGGCCACCAGCCCCGCTCCCCACCTCCACCCCCCACACGCTGCCCAGCCCCACGGTCCGCCCACACCCACACCCGCACCTGCTCCCCAGCCCCAGCCCCAGCCCCAGCCCCAGCACCAGCCCCAGCACCAGCACCTGCACCACCCGAACCGAAGGAGCACCACGATGCACGCACGCACCTCCGCGTCCACCACCACCCGCCGCGCCACCCGCCGCCCGGTCGTCGTCGCCGGGATCGCCGCCGCCGTCGTCGCCGCCACCGTCGGCCTCGCCGCACCGCAGACCGCCTCGGCCGCGACCGGCTCCGACGAGGGCTGGCTCCGCGTCGGCCACCTCTCCCCGGACACCAAGGGCGTCGACGTCGAGCTGACCAGCCTGTCCGGCGGCAAGACGGTGTTCGAGCTCGACGACGTCACGTACGGCCAGGTCAGCCCCTACCAGGAGCTCCCCGTCGGCACCTACGTCCTCTCGATGCGCGCTGCCGACGCCCCCGACTCCACCCCGGTGATCTCGACCGACGTCCAGGTCCAGCAGGGCGACGCGAACACCGTCGTCGCCTACGGCAAGAACGACGACCTGCAGACCAAGGCGTTCACCGACGACCTGCAGCAGCCCGGTGACGGCAAGGCCAAGCTCCGTCTCGTCCAGGCCGCGACCACGGCGAAGGAGGTCGACGTCAGCACGACCGACGGCACCGCCATCGCCGAGGACGCCTCCTTCGGCACGGCCACCCGGTACGCGACGGTCGGCGCCGGCAAGTGGTCGCTCGACGTCTCCGGCAGCGGCCAGCGCGGGACCGCCGAGGTCGACCTCGCCGGCAACACCGTCTCGACGCTCTTCGTCCTCGACGACAGCAAGGGCGACCTGACCGTCGTGCCCGTCACCGACGCGGCCGCCACGGCAACGACCCCGTCCGGTGGGGTCCAGACCGGTGGTGGCGGCGCAGCCGCCGACCGCCCCGTCACCGAGTTCACGCACGCGATCGTCGCGGCGTTCCGCTCGCTGTTCCACTGACCGACGGGCAGCCGACGGGTCGCGTGACCCGTCGGGCCCGGCCTGGAGGCGCGGATCACCGCAGCCCGAGCGCCCACCTGGTGCGCGCCTCCCGTCCGACCGTCCCCGACCACCCCGGAAGAGGTGCCGGCATGACCCGCAGGACCTGGATCCCCATCACCGCCGCAGCGGCGGTCGTCGTCGCCGTCGGCGTCGCCCTCGTCGCCGTCCGTCCGTGGAGCGACGCCGTGCCGCAGGCAGGAGCGACCTCGAGCGTGACCTCGTCGCCCGCCCCGGACGTCGACCGCAGCGCCGCCGAGCTGCGGCAGGACTTCCTCGACGACTACGTGCAGGACGGCCGGGTCGTCCGCACCGACCAGGGCGGCGACACCGTCAGCGAGGGGCAGGCCTACGGTCTGCTCATCGCCTACGCGGACGACGACCGTGCGACCTTCGGCGACATCTGGTCGTGGACGAAGCGGCACCTGGTGACCGACGACGACCTGCTCGCGTGGCGGTGGACCCCGGAGGACGGGGTCGTCGACGGCCAGTCCGCGAGCGATGCCGACCTCGACGCCGCCCGGGCACTCGTGCTCGCCGGCGACCGGTGGGGCGACGAGCGGTACACCGCCGCGGGCAGGGCGATGGCGTCGGCGATCCTCGAGCACGAGACGGCGGAGACCGACCTCGGGACGATCCTGCTGCCGGGGCCGTGGGCGGACACCGAGCCGTACCGGTACGACGCGTCCTACGCGTCACCCGCCGCGTTCCGGGTCCTGGAGCGGGCGACCGGCGACCGCCGCTGGGCGGAGCTCACCGAGGGCTCTCGTGCGGTGACCGCCGCCGTGCTCGACGTCAGCGACCTGCCGAGCGACTGGTCCCAGGTGCACGCCGACGGCACGGTCGAACCGATGCCCGCGAACGGCGACCAGGGCAGCGTCGTCTACGGGTGGGACGCGATGCGGCTGCCGCTGCGCTACGCCGAGGCGTGCTCGGCCGAGGACCGCACGCTCGCCGGGTCGATCGCGCCGACCCTGCGCCGGAGCACCGAGCTCGCAGCCCAGCTCGACCTGGGCGGCACGGCCGTGACCGGGGACACCAGCGCGCTCGCCTACGCCGCACGGGCAGCGGCCGAGCACGCGGCCGGTTCGTCGGCGGCGGCGTCGGCCGACCTGCGGCGGATGGACCGGACCTCGGCGACCACCCCGACCTACTACGGCGACGCGTGGGCAGCGCTCGGCGCGACCATGCTCACGTCCGACGTCCTCGGTGGCTGCGCGTCCGACGCGGGAGGCGCCTCGTGACCGGGCGTCGGACCGCGACCGGACCGAGCCGGTGGTGGTCCGGCCGCCCCGGCGTGATCGTCGGTGGAGCGGTGGCGGCGGTCCTCGTCGGCGGCGGCATCGCCGGGGTGGCCGTCGCCACCACGGGGACCGACGCCGCGGGGACCCGGACGGCGGCGACCAGCAGCCCGTCCGCGAGGACGGACCCGGGTGCGGCGGCGAACGGCTCCGGGGCCGGCGACACGTCGGGCTTCCAGGACCCCGCTGCCCCGGCGGCACGCTCGACCGCCACGCCGGTGCGGGTGGAGATCCCGGCGATCGGTGTGTCCTCGGGCCTCGAGGACCTCGGCCGCGGTGCCGCTGGGGAGCTCGACCCGCCGGAGGACTGGGACAGCGCGGGCTGGTTCGCCGACGGCATCGTGCCGGGGCAGGTCGGGCCGGCCGTGATCGCCGGGCACGTCGACAGCCCGACGAGCGCAGCCGTCTTCTTCCGGCTCGACGAACTCGTGGCCGGGGACGAGATCCACGTGGCGATGTCCGACGGCACGACCCGCACCTTCACGGTCGACCGTTCGGAGCGCGCCGCGAAGTCGGCCTTCCCGACGAGTGACGTGTACGGCAGCGCACCGACCCCGCAGCTCCGGCTGATCACGTGCGACGGTACGTTCGACACCGCGACCGGGCACTACACGGACAATCTGATCGTGTTCGCAGACCTGACGTCGGGCTGACGCAGGGCGACCCGATACCCTTCGATGCGAACCGCGAGGAGCACCATGAGCACGTCCCTGGTCATCATCCCGACCTACGACGAGGCGGAGAACGTCCGCCCGATCGTCGCCCGCACCCTGGCCGCGACCGACGACAGCGTCCACGTGCTCGTCGTCGACGACAACTCCCCGGACGGTACCGGCGACATCGCGGACGAGATCGCGCGTGAGACCGACCGGGTCCACGTGATGCACCGGACGGTGAAGGACGGCCTCGGCGGCGCGTACCTCGCGGGGTTCGCCTGGGGCCTCGAGCACGGCTACGACAAGCTCGTCGAGATGGACGCGGACGGCTCGCACCACCCGGAGTACCTCCCGTGGATGCTCGAGCTCGCCGACTCGAACGACCTCGTGCTCGGCTCCCGCTGGATCAAGGGTGGCGAGGTCGAGAACTGGCCGTGGTACCGCGAACTGCTGTCCCGCGGCGGGAACCTCTACACGCGGATGGCGCTCGGCATCGCGGTGCGTGACGCGACCGGCGGCTTCCGGGTGTTCACGTCGAAGGCGTTCGAGCGGATCGACCTGGCCGGGGTCGCGTCGAAGGGGTACTGCTTCCAGGTCGACCTGTGCTGGCGTGCGCTCGAGGCCGGGTTGCGGGTCGTCGAGACGCCGATCACCTTCACCGAGCGCGAGTTCGGCGTCTCGAAGATGAGCGGCAACATCGTCCGTGAGAGCCTGACGCTCGTGACGAAGTGGGGCATCGACCGGCGGGTGCGCGAGGTGCGCTCGGTCGTGAAGGACCACCGCCGACTGCCCTCGGTGCGCAAGAACGCGCACGCGGTCGGAGACCAGTCCGCCTGACCCGCAACGGCCCGGGACCGGTGCCGGTGATGGCCCGGTACCGGTAGCGGTTCTGCCGCGCCGTGCCCGGCCGGTGTCGTGGCCACTCTGCTCCGCGCAAGCGACAGTCCCCCGTGGGGGTTCCACGGGGGACTGTCGCTCACGCAGATCGGTCAGGGGACGTCCGTCAGCGCAGGACCACCACGCCGCGCGACGCGAACCGGACCACACCGGCGTCGACGCTCGCCTCACCGAAGCGGTAGAGCTCCTCACCGGTCGCGTCCGGGACGGACACCTCGGCAGCGTCGTCGGCGAAGTTCACCACGACGTGCACCGGCGCCGCGTCGGGCCCGAGCAGACCGCGGGTCAGCACGAGCCAGCGGTCGTCGCCGTCGAAGCGGACGGCGTTCGCCTCGTAGCGGTGGTCGACGAAGGCCTGCTCGGTGCGGCGCAGCGCGACGAGCACGCGGTAGGCCCGGAGGATCCGTGCACCCCGCTCCGAGGTGACGTCGGCCCAGTCGAGCTTCGAGTTCGAGAACGTCGTCGGGTCCTGCGGGTCCGGGACGACCGATTCGTCCCAACCGTGCTCCGCGAACTCGGCGATCCGACCCTTCGCCGTGATCTCGCCCAGCGCCTTCTCCGGGTGGGAGGTGAAGAACTGCCACGGCGTGGTCGCGGCGAACTCCTCGCCCATGAACAGCATCGGCGTGAACGGGCCGAGCAGCGTCAGCGCCGCGGCGATGACGAGCGACTCGTCGTCGAGTGACGCCGCGAGCCGGTCGCCCGCGGCGCGGTTGCCGATCTGGTCGTGGTTCTGGTTCGCGACGACCAGCGCCGTCGCGGGCGACGTCCCGCGGTCGATCGGTCGACCGTGCCGCTTCCCGCGGAACGACGACCAGGTGCCGTCGTGGAAGAACCCGTGCTCCAGGACCTTCGCCAGCGCCGAGAGCGGTGCGAAGTCGGCGTAGTAGCCGTTCGTCTCGCCGGTGAGCGCCACGTGGACGGCGTGGTGGAAGTCGTCCGACCACTGTCCGGTCAGGCCGTACCCGGAGGCCTCCTGCGGACGGAACATGACCGGGTCGTTGAGGTCCGACTCGGCGATGAGCGAGAGCGGGCGCCCGACGAACTCCGAGTACGACTCGGTCTCGGAGGCCATGACCTGCAGCACGTGCGGGCGCGTGGTGTCCCGGATCGCGTGCACCGCGTCGAGCCGGAGTCCGTCGACGTGGTGGTCGCGGAACCACATCCGCACGTTGTCCAGCACGTACCGCCGGACCTCGGGGTGCTCGACGTTGACCGAGTCGCCCCAGGTGTTCCCGAGCCCCTGCAGCAGGTACGGACCGTACAGCGGCAGGTAGTTCCCGCTCGGGCCGAGGTGGTTGTAGACGACGTCCTGGATGACCCCGAGGCCCAGCGCGTGGGCGGTGTCGACGAAGCGGTCGTAGGCGTCGGGACCGCCGTAGGGGTGGTGCACGGCGAACCAGCCGACCCCGTCGTAGCCCCAGTTCCACTCGCCGTTGACGGCGTTGACGGGGAGCAGCTCGACGAACTCCACGCCGAGCTCGACGAGGTGGTCGAGCTTCGCGGCCGCAGCGTCGAGGGTGCCCTCGGGCGTGTAGGTGCCGATGTGCATCTCGTAGATCACACCGCCGCGGGCGGGACGGCCCGTCCAGGCCTCGTCGGTCCACGCGAAGCGCTCCGGGTCGACGACCTCGGACGTGCCGTGCACCCCGTCCGGCTGGTACCGGCTGCGGGGGTCCGGACGGACGTCCTCGTCGTCGTCGATGCGGAAGCCGTAGCGGGCACCGACCACGGGAGCGACCTCGTCGGTGCTCCACCAGTCGTCGTCACCGCGGGTCAGGGCGTACTCGACGTCGTCGACGACCAGGCGCACGCGCTCGGGGTTCGGCGCCCAGACGGCGTAGCGGGCGGGAACGGTCATGCGTGACCCTCCAGGATCTCGATCTCGGCCTGCTGGTCGGAGACGGCGGTGCCGTCCGACCCGGAGGCCGCGGGGGTGGTCGTCGACGTGGACGAGGAGGCAGCGGCCGCCCCGGCGTCGGCGAGGTCGGCGGGCACGAGGAGCGCAACCGGCAGGTCCGTGAGCAGCTCGGCGAGCGCGATGCCGCGGGACGCGGGGAACCGTCGACCGGTGAGCAGGTCGACCCGGTCGAGCGGCACCGGGTGCACCAGGGTGTCGCCCCAGCCCCCGACCCGCTCGAGTCCGACGGGCAGGCGTGTCGCGACGGTCACGGCACCGCCACGGTCGAACGCCAGGACGTGGTCGGCGGCGCTGCCCGTGGCCTCGAGCCCCAGGTAGCGGGTGAACAGCTCGGGGTGGTCGCGGCGCAGGCGCAGGGCCCGGCTGACGACGAGGGTCTTCACGGCACCGTCGAGTCCGACGGCCGGCAGCCGCTCGGGGCCGTCGTCCTCGGGGCCGTCGAGCCCGGCGAGCACGTGCCGGAGCTCGGCGTAGTCGACCGGTCGGCGGTTGTCGGGGTCGACGAGCGACCGGTCCCAGCCCTCGGTGCCCTGGTAGACGTCCGGCACGCCGGGCATCGTCAGCTGCACGAGCTTCTGGGCCAGCCCGTTCGACCACCCGGCAGCGTTGATGACCTGGTCGAGCTCGTCGAGCACGGCCACGACCTGCGGATCGTCGAACGACGCGTCGACGAGCGCGTGCATCTGCTCCTCGAACGCCTCGTCCGGCTCGGTCCACGTCGTGCTGTCGCCGGCCTCGCGCGACGCCTTCTCGGCGTAGGCGTGCAGGCGATCGCGGCTCGCAGGACGTGCACCGACGATGGCCTGCCACAACAGGTCCGCCATCACGGCGTCGTCGAGCGGGGCCAGGGATCGCAGCCGCGCGAGCGCGTCGGCCCACTCGGAGCCGAGCTCGGCGAGCACGCTGATGCGCGCACGGGTGTCCTCGCTGCGCTTCGTGTCGTGCGTGGTGAGCGTCGTCATGGTGTGCGGCCAGCTGCCCTGGCGGTCGCGCTGGGCCTGGTGGAAGTCCTCCACCGAGACGGCGAACAGGCTCGGGTCTGCGCCGACCTCGCTCAGGGTGGTCAGGCGCGACGTGCGGTAGAACGCGGTGTCCTCGACGCCCTTCGCCATCACCATGCCCGACGTCTGCTGCAGCCGGACGGCCGCGGCGTGACCGGGGTCGACGAGCGCCGGTGCGATGCGGTCGATCACGTCGTCGAGGTCCGGGCGGGCCTCGGCGGCGCGTTCGAGGGCGTCGATGAGGTGGTGGACGCCCTCGGGCAGGTACGTCCGGTAGACCTCGAAGGACGCGACGATCTCGGCGACGGCGTCGACGACGCGGTCCTCGGGCACGTCGGGTGCCACGGGGGCGAGGAGCCGTGCGAGCCGGCGGACCTCGCTGCCGAGGATGCCGTCGGCGATCCCGCGCCGGGTGTCGTGCGTGAGCTGCTGCCAGTCGGCGGGCTCGGCACCGGACGCGGCGGTGAGCGCCGGTTCACCCGCGGGGTCGACGAAGACACGGTCGACCACGGCGAGGGCGTCGTAGCCGGTGGTGCCGTCGACCGGCCACGACGACGGGAGCTGCTCGCCGGGCTCGAGGATCTTCTCGACGAGCGTGTACGCGCCGCCGGTGAGGTCGTGCAGGTCCTGCAGGTACCCGGCGGGGTCGTACAGGCCGTCCGGGTGGTCGATGCGCAGGCCGTCCACGAGCCCGTCGCGGAACCAGCCGCCGATCGTCGCGTGGGACGAGGCGAACACTTCGGGCTCCTCGACGCGGATCGCCGCGAGGGTGTTGACCGCGAAGAAGCGACGGTAGTTGAGGTCGTGGTCCGCGCGCTTCCAGTGCACGAACTCGTAGTGCTGACGGGCGTGCACGGCTGCGACGTCGTCACCGTCCTGCACGGTCCCCTCGGCCGCCGGGTAGGCGGTCTCGCCGACGTACAGCCGGCCGTCCCGCAGCTCGACCGCGTCGAGCAGCCGGTCGTCGAGCACCGGGATCCGGATGCGCCCGTCCCCGGCCTGCCAGTCCACGTCGAAGGCCCACGCGACGGGGGAGCCCTGTCCGGACTCGAGCAGGGACCACCACCACGGGTTCGCCTCGGGAGTGGCGACGCCGACGTGGTTCGGCACGATGTCGACGAGGACGCCCAGCCCGGCGGCGTGCGCGGCCTCGGCGAGGGCTCGGAGCGCGGCGTCGCCGCCGCGCTCGGTGTCGACGTGCGAGTGGTCGACGACGTCGTAGCCGTGCTGCGACCCGGGCTCGGCCTGCAGCACGGGGGAGAGGTAGACCCAGTCGGCACCGAGGGTGCGGATGTGGTCGACCACGCCCCGGGCGGCGTCGAGGTCGAAGTCTGCGGTGACCTGCAGCCGGTAGGTGGACGTGGGGACGCGGCGAGCGCTCACGCGGTGGCTCCTGTGGGATCGGGTTCGGGTTCGGTGTCAGGGGAGTCGGGGTCGGCGTCGGTCTCGTTGACCGGGTCCGTTGCGGACGTGCCCTCGGCCGACGCCGTCAGCTGTTCCGCCCCGGACGGAGCAGCGTCGGACGGTTCCGCGCCGGACGGTGCAGCGTCGGACGGTGCAGCGTCGGACGGTTCCGCCCCGGACGGTTCCGGGTCGGTGGCGGACGCCGCCGTGGACGCCGCGGGGTTGGTCGGGGTGGACTGCCGCCCGCCCTCGACCGACTCCACCTGCGTGGTGGTGACCTCGTGGTCGGGCTCGGCACGGAGCACGATCATCGAGCGCGCCGGCACGTCGAGCGGGGTCCCGGCGTCGAGGACCGTCTCGCGGGCGCCGGGTTCGGCCGTGTCGATCCGGACGGTCCACCCGGGCGAGTACTCCTCGGGCGGCAGGGTGAAGGTCACGACGTCGTCGTGTGCGTTGTAGTACGTCAGGAACGCCACGTCGGTCACACGCTCGCCCCAGCGGTCGCGGCCGCGGATGCCCTCGCCGTTCAGGTACATGCCGACGCTCTTGCCGAAGCCGGAGTCCCAGTCCTCGGGGTCCATCGCGTCGCCGGACGGGGTCAGCCACACGACGTCGGGCAGTGGCTCGCCCTCGCCCCGGCGCACCGGACGACCGTTGAAGTACCGGGTGCGGCGGAAGGTCGGGTGGTCGTGCCGGAGCTTCACGACGTCGGCGGTGAACTGCACGAGTTCGTCGTCGGCGTGCTCCCAGTCGATCCAGCTGATCGCGGAGTCCTGCGCGTACACGTTGTTGTTGCCGTGCTGGGTGCGGCCGAGCTCGTCGCCGTGGGCGATCATCGGCACGCCCTGGCTGAGCAGCAGGGTGGCGAGGAAGTTCCGCCGGCGCTGCAGTCGGAGCGCGGCGACCTCCGGGTCGTCCGTCGGCCCCTCGACGCCCGAGTTCCACGACCGGTTGTGGCTCTCGCCGTCGTTGTTGTCCTCGCCGTTGGCGTCGTTGTGCTTCTCGTTGTACGCGACCAGGTCGTACAGCGTGAAGCCGTCGTGGGCGGTGATGAAGTTGATGCTCGCCTTGGGCGTCCGGCCGTCGTGCTCGTACAGGTCGGCCGACCCGGAGATGCGCGAGGCGAACTCGCCGAGCGTCGAGGGCTCGCCCCGCCAGAAGTCACGCACGGTGTCGCGGTACTTGCCGTTCCACTCGGACCACTGCGGCGGGAAGTTGCCGACCTGGTACCCGCCGGGCCCGACGTCCCACGGCTCGGCGATGAGCTTGACCTGGGACACGATCGGGTCCTGCTGGACCAGTTCGAAGAAGGCCGCGAGCCGGTCGACCTCGTAGAACTCGCGGGCCAGGGCCGCGGCGAGGTCGAAGCGGAACCCGTCGACGTGCATCTCGGTGACCCAGTACCGCAGCGAGTCCATGATGAGCTGCAGCGAGTGCGGGTGCCCGACGTTGAGCGAGTTCCCGGTGCCCGTGGTGTCCATGTAGTACCGCTTGTCGTCCTCGACCAGGCGGTAGTACGCCGCGTTGTCGATGCCGCGGAAGGACAGCGTCGGCCCGAGGTGGTTGCCCTCTGCCGTGTGGTTGTAGACGACGTCGAGGACGACCTCGATGCCGGCACGGTGGAGCTCGCGCACCATCGCCTTGAACTCCTGCACCTGCTGCCCGCGGTCGCCGGACGACGAGTAGTGCGAGTGCGGCGCGAAGAAGCCGATCGTGTTGTAGCCCCAGTAGTTCGACAGCCCCTTCTCCTGCAGCGTGGAGTCGTTGACGAACTGGTGCACCGGCATGAGCTCGAGCGTCGTGATCCCCAGGCGCTTGAGGTGCTCGATGACCGCCGGGTGCGCGACACCGGCGTAGGTGCCCCGTTGCTCCTCGGGCACGTCGGGGTGCGTCTCGGTGAGGCCCTTGACGTGCGCCTCGTAGATCACCGTCTCGCCGTAAGGGACCCGGGGAGCCCGGTCACCCTGCCAGTCGAAGAACGGGTTGATGACGACGCCCTTCATCATGTGGGACGCCGAGTCCTGGTCGTCGGTCGAGTCCGGGTCGCCGAACGTGTACGAGAACAGCGCCTGGTCCCAGTCGATGTCCCCGCTGGTCGCCTTGGCGTACGGGTCGAGGAGCAGCTTGTGCGGGTTGCCGCGCAGTCCGTTCGCCGGGTCGTACGGGGCGTGCACGCGGAAGCCGTACTCCTGCCCCGGGGCGACGTTCGGCAGGTAGGCGTGCCAGACGTGTGCGTCCACCTCGACCAGGTCGACGCACTCCTCGTTCCCCGCGTCGTCGAAGAGGCACAGTTCCACGCGGTCGGCGACCTCGCTGAACAGGGCGAAGTTCGTGCCGCTGCCGTCGTAGGTCGCCCCGAGGGGGTACGGGTTGCCGGGCCAGGTGTGCAAACAGTCCTCCAGGTGTGGGTTCCGCCACGGTATCGGCGCGGGCCGTCCGCGTCCGCAGACAAGCCCCAGGGGTGGACGGCCGCAGGTGCTCGCCGGCCTGTGGAGGAACCGCCGAGTAGCCTCGCGCGCATGGCCAACATCGTGAGTCAGATCGCAGACAAGGTGCGCCCCGTGGGCGTCTCGACCAACTACGGCGAACCGGTCGAGGTCGGGGACCAGACCCTCATCCCGGTGTCCATCGGCTGGTTCGGCTTCGGCGCCGGCGGGGACGACGAGAACGGCGGCGGCGGTGGCGGCGGGGCGTCGATCCCCGTCGGTGCGTACGTGCGTCGCCCGGGGCAGGACCTGCAGTTCGAGCCGAACCTGATCTCGCTGCTCGCGGTGAGCATCCCCACCATCTGGGTGACCGGCAAGGCCCTGAGCAAGGTGATCCGCGCCCTCAAGAAGTGACCCACCGGACGGGAGGCCCGTGGCGACGCCGCCACGGGCCTCCCGTCCGTCACGCGGTCGCGACCGCGTCTAGACTGCTGCCACACACACGGGAGTCCGGGACCGCCGGGCTGAGAGGGAGCGAACGGCGCTCCGACCGTCGAACCTGATCCGGGTCATGCCGGCGCAGGGAGGAGTCAGCAACCATGCCTGCATCCACGCAGTCCGCAGCACCGTCCACCACCGTCAGGCGCTCGTTGCGCTGGCGGGTCGTCGACATCGTCGTCGCGAGCGTCCTCGCCGTCGCGATCGGTGTCGTCTTCAAGCTCTGGGAGTTCGGCTACGAGCCGATCAGCGCCGTCGCCGCCCTGGTCCTCCCCGGCACCCAGGCACTCTTCGGCGGGGTCTGGCTGCTCGCCGGGCCGCTCGTCGCCATCGTCGTCCGGAAGCCCGGGGCCGCGCTCTACGCCGAGATGGTCGCCGCCAGCGTCGAGGCACTGCTCGGCACCCAGTGGGGGTGGCTGACGCTCGAGGCCGGTCTCGTGCAGGGCCTCGGGGCCGAGGTCGTGCTCGCACTGTTCCTCTACCGGGCCTACCGGCTGCCGGTCGTCGTGCTCGCCGGTGCCGCCGCGGGGCTCGCCCTCGGCATCAACGACACCGTGCTCTGGTACCCGGGGCTCGACGCGGCGTTCAAGACCGTCTACGTCGTGTCCGCCGTGGTGTCCGGGGCCGTGATCGCCGGGCTCGGTTCGTGGCTGCTCGTGCGGGCGCTCGCCGCGACCGGCGTGCTGTCCTCGTTCGCCGCGGGGCGTGAGCACGCCCGACGGACGCACGCGACGACCCCGCAGGAGTCGTCCGCCCCGACCGGCGCGACCGTTCCGCTCGACGGAGCGCAGTCCGGCACCGCGACGCCTGCTGCCGAGCAGGCCGAGCGCGGGTCCCGCGCCGCCCGGTGACGGCCGTGTCGTCCTCGGGGGCGGCGCGGATCGCCTTCCGTGACTGGGGCTGGCGGTACGCCGGGCGCGACGCGTGGGCGGTGCGCGGTCTCGACCTCGTCGTCGAGCCGGGTGATCGCGTCGCGGTCGTCGGCCCCTCGGGCGCCGGCAAGTCGACGGTGCTCCGCGCGGTCGCAGCGGTGCTGGCGGACGAGCCGGACCCCGACGACGACACCGCCGCAGCCGTGCAGGGCTCGGTCCTGGTCGACGGCGCCGACCCCCGCGCGGTCCGCGGGCGCGTCGGCCTCGTCATGCAGGATCCCGAGGCCCACACGGTGATGTCGCGCATCGGCGACGACGTGGCCTTCGGATGCGAGAACACCGGCGTCCCGCGGGCCGAGACGTGGGAACGCGTCCGGCACGCGCTCGGGGTCGTCGGCCTCGACCTGCCGCTCGACCGGTCGACGAGCCGGCTCTCCGGCGGGCAGCGGCAGCGTCTGGCGCTCGCGGGCGTGCTCGCGATGCGCCCCGGCGTGCTCGTGCTCGACGAACCGTGCGCGAACCTCGACCCCGAGGGCGTGGCGCAGGTCCACGACGCCGTGCGGGCGCTGCTCGACACCAGCGGTGCGACGATGCTCGTGGTCGAGCACCGGATCGGCACCTGGCTCGACCTGGTCGATCGACTCGTGCTCCTCGAACCCGGGGGCGGGGTCGTCGCGGACGGGACCCCCGCGTCGGTGCTCGCCGAGCACGGTCCGGCGCTGACGGCGGCCGGCGTGTGGGTGCCCGGTGCCGAGCCGGCGCGGGGATCGTCCCGGGCCGGCGGCGGACGTCCGGTCGCGCCGTCGACCGGTGCCGGCCGTCCGGTCGCGCCGTCGACCGAGCGAGCGGGCGGATCAGCACCGGGAGCGCCGGTGGCCGGGGGCGCCTTCCGCCCGCGCGACGAGGAGACGGCGCTGCTCGAGGCGCGGGGACTCGCGACCGCGCGCGGGGGCATCCTCGGACGTGCCGGCGGGACCCGTGTCGGCAGCGGGATCGACCTCGGGGTCCGTCGCGGTCGGGTCCTCGCGGTCACCGGTCCGAACGGCGTCGGCAAGTCGACGCTCGGCCTCACCCTCGCCGGGCTCCTGCGGCCGTCCGGAGGGACACTCCTCGCGACGCCCGACCTGGCCGGGGACGCCGGTGAAGCGCCGATCCGGTGGACGAGCCGGCAGCTCGCCGTCCGGATCGGGTCGGTGTTCCAGGACCCCGGACACCAGTTCGTGGCGCGCAGTGTCCGCGAGGAGCTCGGTGCCGGACCGCGCGCGCTCGGGCTGTCGGACGCCGACGCGCGGGTGGAGGAACTCCTCGACGCGTTCGGGCTCCGGCACCTCGCCGACGCCAACCCCTTCACCCTGTCCGGCGGTGAGCAGCGGCGGCTCGCGATCGGTGCCGTCGTCGCCTCGCGGCCGCCCGTGGTCGTGCTGGACGAACCCACCTCGGGCCAGGACCGTGCTACCTGGCAGGCCGTGGTCGACCTGCTCGGGGCGCTGGCGGAGGCGGGGACGGCGCTCGTCGTGGTGACGCACGACCGTGACCTCGTCCGTGCGCTCGACGCCGACGAGGTCGTGCTCGCCGCCGACGGTGCGAGGGCCGTGCCGCCGGCCGGAACCGCCGTCCCGCCGGACGGACGCAGTGGCCCCTCGGCCGGACCCGGCGCCCCGTCGGCCGGACCGGACGCCCCGTCGACCGGACCCGGCGGACCCCGACCGACCACGGAGGTGCACCGGTGACCACCCCGACGACCCGCGCCGGTGCGGGCGGGCGAGCCGAGCCTCCCGGCCGGACGCGCCGCGGTGTCGCCGGCGTCCAGCCCGTCGCCGCGATGCTCGGCGTGCTCGCACTCGGCCTGTGCCTCGTGACGAGTCTCGACGTCGTCTCCGCGGCCGTCGCGCTCGCGCTGGAGCTGCTGCTCCTCCCGGTGCTCCGGATCCCGCCGCGGACCCTGTTGCTGCGGGCGTCACCGGTGCTCGTCGCCGTGCCCCTGACGGCGCTGAGCATCGCGCTGTACGGGCGGCCCTCCGGGCGGGAGTGGTTCGACCTCGGCTTCGTCCACGTCACCGACGGGTCGCTGACGCTCGCGCTGGCGACCGCGCTGCGGGTCCTCGCGGTCGGGCTGCCGGCCGTCGTGCTCTTCGTCGGGGTCGACCCGACCGACCTGGCCGACGGGCTCGCACAGCTGCTGCGGCTGCCGGCCCGCTTCGTGCTCGGGGCCCTGGCCGCGGTGCGGATGACGACCCTGCTCGGCGAGGACTGGCGCCAGCTCGCCAGGGCACGCCGCGCACGGGGGCTCGCCGACCACGGGCGACTGCGGCGCGGAGCGTCGATGGCCTTCGCGCTGCTCGTGCTCGCACTCCGCCGGGCGACCACGCTGGCGGTGGCGATGGAGTCGCGCGGCTTCGGCGCTCCCGGTCCCCGGACGTGGGCGCGGCAGGCGCGGTTCGCGGGACCGGAGTGGGCGATGGTCGCCGTGCTGGTGGGGATCGGTGTCGCGTCGATCGGGGTGGCCGTGGCTGCGGGGACGTGGCGTGCCTGAGCGCGCGCGGCCGGCCGCGACCGCCTCGGGTGCGGTCGCCGGGGGAGCGGTGCCGGATGTGACGGCCCGGGGTGCGCGGCCGGACGCGACCGCCGGGGGAGCGGCACCGGACGCGGCGCTCGTCGAGGGGATCGCCGCGGCCGCGGCCGGCGCTGCTGCCGCCACCGGACGACGGCTCGTCGTGCTGGTCGACGGGCGCTCGGGCACCGGGAAGACCACGCTGGGCGACGCCGTGGCGGCACGGCTCGGCGCACGGGTCGTGCACCTCGACGACGTCTACCCCGGGTGGGACGGCCTGCGCGCGGCCGCCGACGCGGTCGTGTCCGACGTGCTCGGGACACCGTCGGGGTACCGGCGCTGGGACTGGGAGCGGTCCGAGCCGGCGGAGTGGGTGTCGATCGAGTCGCACGTGCCGCTGGTGGTCGAGGGGTGCGGGGCGCTCTCCCGGGGGTCCGCTCCACATGCGACCCTCCGGGTGTGGCTCGAGGCGGACGACGACGTCCGACGCGACCGGGCGATCGGCCGCGACGGCGAGGTGTTCGCCCGCGAGTGGGAGCGCTGGGCTGCCCAGGAGCGTGCCTTCATCGCCGCCGAGGCGCCCGCGGAGCTCGCGGACCTGGTGCTCAGGACGTAGTCGGTGTGGTCGCCGGCGAGACCCGGGCTGACCGGCGTCCCTCGCGGCCCGGAGCCCGAGCCCCGTCGCTCAGCCCGAGACTGGCCCACCGGCACCGGCACCGGCACCGTCACCGGCACCGGCACCGGCACCGGCACCGGCCGCCCGGGCGTCCGCCCGCCGCCCGTCGCGCACCGGGTCGACCGCGAACACCGCGGCCACGACCGACAGCACCGCGTACACGCCGAGGTACGCGCACAGGATCCACGGCGAGCCCCCGCCCACCTCGACGAACACCGCCGCGAGCAACGGCGTCAGTCCCACCGAGAAGATCGACCCGATCTGGTACCCGAGGCTCATGCCCGAGTAGCGCCGCCCGGTCGGGAACTGCTCCGCGAACCACGCCGCCTGCGGACCGTAGATGCTGTCGTGGAACACGCTCATGCCGATCAACGCCACGAACGGCAGCAGCACCAGGGGCCCGGCGTCGAGGAACGCGAAGAACGGCCAGATCAGCACGCCGATCCCGATCGCCGACCCGATCGCGAGCGGCCGGCGCCCGACCCGGTCGGACAGCCACCCCCAGAACGGCGTCGACACGAGCGACACCGCCGAGATCACGAGCACCGCCTGGAGCCCGGCGGCCGAGCCCTCCTCGCCGCGCTTCGCCCCGAGGTAGGTCAGCGAGTACGTCGTCAGGATCGAGTAGAGCGCCGGCTGGACGAGCCGCAGCCCTGCGGTGACGAGGATCGACCGCGGGTGCCGACGGACCGCCTGCCACACCGGGAACCGCTCGACACCGCCGGACGCGCGCAGCGCCTGGAACACCGGGGCGTCCTGCACGCCGAGCCGGATGACGAGTCCGACCGCGACGATGACCGCGGAGAACAGGAACGGCAGGCGCCACCCCCAGGCCAGGAACGCCTCGTTGCCGAGCAGGGTCCGTACGAGCGTGAATACCCCGGTCGCCAGCAGCATGCCGCCCGCGGACCCCATCTGCGTGAACGCCCCGAACAGTCCCCGGTGCCGCGTCGGCGCGTGCTCGACCGACAGCAGCGCCGACCCGCCCCACTCCGCTCCGGCTGCGACGCCCTGGAGCAGTCGCAGCACCACGAGTGCGACCACCGCGCCGACCCCGATCGTCGCCGCCGAGGGGATCACCCCGATGAGCGTCGACGCGATGCCCATCAGCACGAGGGACGCCACGAGCAGCTTCTTCCGCCCGATCCGGTCGCCCAGGTGCCCCGCCACGATGCCGCCGAGCGGCCGTGCGACGAAGCCGACACCGTAGGTCGCGAAGGACGCGATCACACCGACGGCCGGCGTGACGGACGGGAAGAACGTCGGGGCGAACACGAGCGCCGAGGCCGTCGCGTACAGGTAGAAGTCGTAGTACTCGACGGTCGTCCCGACGAACGACGCGAGCGCGACGCGACGTCGGGTCGCGTTCGTGGACGGAGACGGGGGACGGACGGGAGGCGCGGCTGCGGTCGTCTGGGTCGGCATGCCTCAGGAGCATGGTCGCCGCCCGGCCGCCGCGGAACCGCGCCCGTAACGCGAGGTCACGTCATGACCGTCGGCGCTGGCTCCCCGGACACCATGGGGGCATGAGCGATGCACCGACCCGTCCGCTGCGCTTCGCGGCCTTCGTCATGAACACGACGTCGCACATCCAGCACGGCCTCTGGCGGCACCCGGACGCCCGGCAGGCGGACTTCGACGACGTCACGCTGTGGACCGACCTCGCCCGGACGCTCGAGCGCGGGAAGTTCGACGCGATGTTCTTCGCGGACGTCGTCGGCACGTACGGCCCCGCCCGCGGCGACTACGCGACGAACCTCCGCGAGGGGCTGCAGATCCCCTCGAACGACCCGTCGGTGCTGCTCTCCGCGCTCGCCGTGTCGACCGAGCACCTCGGCCTGGCGTTCACCTCGAGCGTCATCCAGGCGCACCCGTTCGACTTCGCCCGCAAGGTGTCGACGCTCGACCACATCACCCGCGGCCGCATCGGGTGGAACGTCGTGACGAGCGCCCTCGACAGCGCCGCCCGGAACTTCGGCGCCGACCGGCTCGAGGAGCACGACGAGCGCTACGCCTGGGCCGAGGAGTACCTCGAGGTCTGCGCCAAGCTGTGGGAGGGGTCGTGGGAGGACGGTGCCGTGCTCAAGGACCCGGTGCGCGGCTACGCGGACCCGGAGCTGGTGCACCGCATCGACCACCACGGCAAGCGGTACGACGTGCAGGGGCCGCACCTCAGCGCGCCCTCGCCCCAGCGGACGCCCGTGTTGTTCCAGGCCGGGTCCTCGCCGGCCGGCCGGGCCTTCGCCGCGCGGAACGCCGAGGCGCAGTTCATCCTCACCTCGAACCGGGACGCCACCGAGCAGCTCATCCGCGAGACCCGCGACCTCGCTGCCGCCGTGGGCCGACGCCGCGAGGACATCGCGTTCTTCCTCGGCCTGACCTTCGTCACGGGATCCACCGAGGCCGAGGCGAAGGCGAAGGAAGCGGAGATCGACGAGTACCTGGCCGCCGACGGCTTCCTCGTGCACTCGAACCTCGGCTTCGACCCGGACACCGGCGAGCCGCTCGACCCGGCGACGCCGCTGTCCGAGGTCCGGACCCAGGCCGGGCAGTCGCACCTGCAGTGGCTCCGCGAGGCCGCCGGCGACCGCGAGCCGACCATCGCCGACCTCGCCCGGCTCTCCGCCAAGCTCCGCGCACGGGTCGTCGGGACGCCCGAGCAGATCGCGGACGAGCTCGCCGCCTGGCAGCGGGTCGGGGTCGACGGCGTGAACGTCATCAACTGGACGTTGCCCGGCTCGTACGAGGAGTTCGTCGACCACATCGCGCCGACCCTGCAGGAGCGCGGACTCATGCAGTCGGAGTACCGGGAGGGCACCCTCCGCGAGAAGCTCTTCGGCCACGCGCAGCTGCCCGACTCACACCCGGCGAGGCGGTGGCGCGGCGCGTTCTCCGGCGGCGCGGCCGGGACCGGTGCGGACGAGGCGCGCGACGCCGTGGAGGTGACCGCATGACGGACGCGACGACGAGCACCGGGGGTGCGCCGGGCCTCCCGAGCGACCGTCCGGACGACGTGCCAGCGAGCGCCGGGGGTGCGCCGTGCCTCCCGGCCGACCGTCTCGCAGTCCTGCGTGCGCGCTTCGCGCCGGTCGTCGAGGCGATCCGCGAGGGCGCGGTCGCGCGCGAGCTGGCGTCCGGCACCCCTGGCGACCGCGACCTCCCGCACGCCGAGGTGCGCGCGCTGGCGGACGCGGGCTTCGGGCGGCTGCGCGTGCCCGAGGAACGCGGTGGCTTCGGCGTGACGCTCGTCGAGCTCGCGCACCTGGTGGCGGACCTCGCGGCGGCGGACTCGAACATCGCGCACCTGTGGCGGGGACACTTCGGGTACACGGAGCTCGTGCTCCTGCGTCCGGACTCGCCCGCTCGGGACGAGTGGCTCCAGCGCATCGTCGGCGGGGCGATCGTGGGGAACGCGACCTCGGAGCGGACCGGCACGACGCTGGCGGACATCTCGACGACCGTCGCTCCCGACGACTCCGGCACGTGGCGGCTCGACGGGCGGAAGTTCTACTCGACCGGCACGCTCTACGCCGACTGGATCTACCTGGCGGCCGACCGCGACGGCGAGCGGGTGACCTTCGCCGTGCCGACCGGTGCACCGGGTGTGACCGGCGTCGACGACTGGGACGGCTTCGGGCAGCGCCTCACCGCTTCGGGGACGACCGTCTTCGACGGCGTCGCGGTCGACCCGGCGGTGGTCTCGGCCTACCGGGACGCGCCGCTCTCGCACATCCAGGCCTTCTACCAGCTGTACCTGCTGGCGGTCCTCGCCGGCATCGGACAGGCCGTCGTCGACGACGCCGTGGCGTTCGTCCGGCCGCGGACCCGCACGTACATCCACGCGAACGCCGCCGTACCGGGGGAGGACCCGCAGGTGCTGGCCGTGCTCGGACGGCTGTCGGCGGGGGCGTTCACCGCGCGGTCGCTCGTCGTCGCGGCGGCAGGGCTGCTCGACGGGGTCGTGGCGACGAACGAGCCCGGGGTGGGCGTCGACCACGCACTGCTCGATGCCGCCGAGAACGCCGTCTACCAGGCGCAGGTCGAGGTCGGGCCGCGGGTGCTGCAGGCGGCCACGGAGTTGTTCGAGGTCGGTGGGGCCTCGGCGGCCGACCGGACGCGGGCGCTCGACCGGCACTGGCGGAACGCCCGGGTGGTGGCGTCGCACAACCCTGCCGTCTACAAGGAGCGACTCGTGGGGGAGTACGTGCTGCACGGGCGGGGGCCGGTGGACGCGTGGGAGCGGTACCACGAGGTGGGGCCGACGCGGTTCTGAGGGCGCCGCGCGCGCGCCGCGCGCGGCGCGTGCCGCCAGCGCGAGTCTCGGCCCCGCGGACACGTTCGCGTCTTCGGAGCCGCGAAACCGTCCGCCAGCGCGAGTCTCGGCTCAGCGGGAGCCGGGGCCGGCAGCCGGGAGCCGGGCGCCTCTACGCCCAGCCGAGCTCGTGCAACCGAGCGTCGTCGATGCCGTAGAAGTGCCCGATCTCGTGGACGAGCGTGGTGTGCACCTCGTCCCGGAGTTCCTCGACGGTGTCGCACTCCTCGAGGTGCTGCTTCCGGAACACCACGATCCGGTCGGGGAGCTCACCGAACCCGTACTGCCCGCGCTCGGTCGCAGCGACCCCGTCGTAGTACCCGAACAGGTCGGAGCCGTCCTCCGGCTCGTCCTCGACGACGAACACCACGTTGTCCAGCCCGTCGACCATCTCGTCGGGCAGCCGGTCGAGCTCGTCGGTCACGAGCTGCTCGAACTCGTCGGCGGACATCTCCATCACGAGGCCGATCGTGACACATCCGCCTGGACGGCAGCGAGCGATCACCCCGCTGCGCCGCCGGTGCTCCCGTCCTGTGGGGGCAGGACCCCTGCGCTCACGAGCGCGTCTTCCAGGGCCGGGGCGACGTCCTCGGCTGCTTCGAACGTCGCGTGCGTCCCGTCGAACGAGACGGCGCGATCATCGATGACCGCCGGACACCGGCCACCAGCACACCAGAGGGCCGTCGGATCGATGTAGGGGATGTGACTGCGCCTGGCTGCGTCCTGATCCGCCGAGATCGACGGGCGCCACCGCTGCGTCGTGCCCGTGCAGGCTTCCGGGCCGATCAGGGCACTTCCGCAGTCGTCCCACTTCGGACCGGGGACGTTGGGGCCCACGATTGCGACTGATCCGACCGCGGCGCGCACTTCGTCGATCCTGGCGATCACGCCTGCGGCCCGATCGCTCTCCGGAACATCCGTGCCGTGCAACTGCAGGGGGCCCAGGACGTTCATCACGACGAGGACATCCGGTGACGCCTGAGCGATGTGCGCCACTACCTCCTCACGGGCCTTCGAACAGTCGGTGTCGCCGTGCGCGAGTTCCAGCGTGCTGAACGGACAGCCGTACCGCGCGCCTGCGATCAGCTTCCATCCAGATCGGTGTTCAGTCATCCAGCGGAATGCTGGTGTGAGGAACTCCGCGGTCGAGTCGCCCACGATCATCAGTGACCTCGAGCCGTCGCCGAGCGTGCACTGCTCCACCGTGTGGTTCTGCCCTGGCTCGGCGCACCGAGCGACCTGCTCGAAGCGAGTGTCCTGCTCGAGCGCGGGAAGGTAGTCGTGACCACGCAATTCGTCGAGTTGAGGCTGCAGGGAATCGGGCCACGACCGGAGCGACAGACCTTGCTCGACAGCTCGTCGGCGCTCGGTCTCCACGGTTGCTGGTCCCGGCTCTGAAGGGTCGACCGCGCTCGGCTCCGGGGCGGGTGGAGCGGTCGCCTCGTACCGGGTGACGGCCGAGGCAGTCGTGACCGTGGCGATGATCGCGAGGGCGACAACGGCTCCGGCCGACTGCTCGAGCCTGGCCGACCTGTGCCCATGGGCGAGTGTCGGCTGCGACTTCGCTGAGCCCCTCCGTCGGATCGGTCGTTCGACGAAGGCATGGGACAGCACAGCTGCGGCGACCGCGATCGCGAGCGCGACCACCGGCTCCGTCCCGAGTACGGCCGGAGCGAGGACGAGGACCGGCCAGTGCCACATGTAGAGCGCGTAGCTCCGCTCTCCGACGAGGACGAGCGGCCGTGCGCCGAGCAGCTTCGTCACCATCGTGGGCGCACCGCAACCTGCAGCGATGATCATCGCGGTTCCCGCTGCCGGAGCGAGACCAGCGGGGAACGGAACACCGACGTCGGGTCGAATCAGGAGTGCGGAAGCCACCAGCAGGAGGAGACCGGACACTGCCATGACTGCGGTCCTTCGCGGCGCTCGTGCCGGTGCCGGCCCCAGCCCCTCGAGACGGTGCGCCACCAGCGCCAGTCCGACGCCGGTTCCGAGCTGCCACAAGCGTGTCACTGTCGAGTAGAACGCGAAGACAGGCTGCGGTGCCGTGGTCGCGACGGCTGCGGCAAAGGACGCGACCACCACGGCGGTGATGACGAACAGACCAAGCCGTCGTCGTCTGATGACGAGTAGGAGCGCCAGCGGGAGGAGGAAGTAGCACTGCTCTTCGACACCGAGGGACCACAGGTGACGGAAGGGCGACGGAGCCGATGCGCCGTCAAAGTAGCTAGCGTCACTGGTGATGAACCGCCAGTTGGCTGTGCCGAGGAGCCCGGCGAGTCCGTCGAACAGCGTCTGTTCCCGCCGCGAGCCGCGGAGGAACAGCGCGGAGACGGCCATGGTGAGGCCGACCACGAGGAGGGCGGTCGGCGCGAGACGTCGCGCCCGACGCCGGAAGAAGTCGATGATCCGGATCTGGCCGTGGGTCGCGCCCTCGTTCAGGAGCCCCCGTCCGACGACGAAACCGGAGATGACGAAGAACACATCAACCCCGAGGAAACCCCCGACCGGCGTTGCGAAGGTGTGTTCCAGTAGCACCATGAGGACCGCGATTCCCCGAAGCCCCTCGATGTCCGGCCGGCGCTTGTTCGCTGAGGTCATGTAGCGAGACTAGGCCGGGCTGGTACATCAGTTCCAGAAGGTGATATTCCACTGTGGAGAGATCGCAAAAAAGGACCGTCCCCGCGCTAACGGGGACGGTCCTACTGGGGTGAATAACGGGTCTCGAACCCGCGACCTCCTAGACCACAACCAGGCGCTCTACCAACTGAGCTATATCCACCATGTCCGAACCGGCTGACCGGCGCGACCACTCAATAGTAGTACATGCCGGAGGCCGCGACGACCACGCGTGTCGCTACTCCGCCGTGGGCTGCCCGAGCCGCGGTTCCCACTTCTCGACCACCTCGGCCGCGACGGCGCGGACGTCCTCGGTCGTCGGGCCGGGCTCCGGGATGAAGCCGGCGCGACGGTAGTACTCGAGCTCGCGGATCGACTCGAGGATGTCCGCGAGGGCACGGTGGCCGCCGTGCTTCTCCGGCGCGTTGAAGTACACGCGCGGGAACCAGCGGCGGCAGAGCTCCTTGATGCTCGACACGTCGACGCTGCGGTAGTGCAGGTGCCCGTCGACGCGGGGCATGTACTTCGACAGGAAGGCGCGGTCCGTGCCGATCGTGTTGCCGGCCAGCGGCGCGCTGCCCTCGGCCGGGACGTGCTGGAGGATGTACTCGAGCACCTGGTACTCGGCGTCCGCCAGCGAGACACCGTCCGGGATCGCCTCGGCGAGGCCCGAAGTCGCGTGCATGTTCGTGACGAACTCGTTCATGTTGTCGAGCGCCGACTGGTCGGGCTTGATCACGATGTCGAACCCGGGGTGCACGGGGACGAGGTCGAAGTCCGTGACGACGACGGCCACCTCGACGAGTTGGTCGACCTCGACGTCGAGGCCGGTCATCTCGCAGTCGATCCAGACGAGGCGGTCGTTCGCAGTTGCCATGTCCTCGATCCTATTCCGCACGGGTGACGCTCCCGCGCCCGGACCCGAGGCTGTGGAGCGATCCAGGTCGGCACCGTGCCGGCTCCGCTCGAGGCGACACCGGGACGCCGTGGACACACGGCTGCCCCTGGCCGAGCGGGCGGAACCGGCAGCCGCGATCCGGAACGGCGGCAGGATCCGCCCGCTCGCGCCGCGCGCGGTCCGGATCCAGGTGGGCCGTGCCTCCCGGTCGGTCCGTGAGCGGGCGGAACCCGCACTCGCGATCCGGAACGGCGGCAGGATCCGCCCGCTCGCGGCGCGAGCGGTCCGGATCGACGTGGACCGTGCCTCCCGGTCGGTCCGTGAGCGGGCGGAACCCGCACTCGCGATCCGGAACGACGGCAGGATCCGCCCGCTGGCGACCGGGCTGTCCCTGCAGTGTCGCGTCGTGCCTCCCGGTCGGCCGGTCCAGGCGCGCGGGCGGAATCGTCGACCGGGCGATCATCAGGGCTCGCCTTCCGCCCGCTCGCGTTCACGCGGCTGCCCTCACCACCGGTCTGGAGGCTCGACCCGCGTCCGCGGGTCCGCTCGGCCCGTCCTCCGGTTGCCCAGTGGGCGGAAGCGGTCGGGCGGACGGCGCCGGCCCGGCGCGTCCTGCCCGCTCGCGCGGCCTGCCCAGCGCACTCGGCCCCGAGGGCCCCAGTACGCCCGAGGGGTCCACCCCTGGATCTCCATCCACTCGCCCACGCGCGCCCGCACATGACGAACGGGCGAGACCCGCGACCGGACCGGAGTCCCGACCGCAGCCCTCGCCCGCAGCGAAGCGCACCGAGCGCGAGCAGGCTCATCGCCCACTCGCGCTCGCACCGAGCGCGAGCGGGCTCACCGCCCACCCGCGCTCGTGTCGACTCAGACCATCTCGCCCGCCGAGATCGCCTCTGCCTCGACACGCTCCGGCTCGGCCCCGTCGTCGACCCGCCGCAGCACCTTGGTGGTCAGCACCACGACCACGAACGCGACCGCCACCGAGACCCCGGCGAACACGTAGGCCGCCGACGGCGAGAACGAGTCGGCGAGCAGCGTCGCCACGGGCGGGGCGATCGCACCGCCGATGAAGCGCACCGCGGAGTACGCGCTCGATGCCACCGAGCGGGGGAGGTCCGTCGCCTCCATCACGCACTCGGTGAGCACCGTGTTGAGGACACCGAGCACGAGGCCGCCGATGACCACGCAGATGATGAGCCCGGCCTGCGAGGTCACGACGACCGCCGCGGCGAACAGGTCGAGGGCGAGGAGCGGCAGCGCGATCTTCAGCACGGTCGTGCGGCGCATGCGCGCGGTCAGCATCGGGGCGACCCACACGGAGGTGATCGCGAGCCCGACACCCCACCCGAAGAAGGTGAAACCGATGCCGAGTGCGCCGAAGCCGAGCGGGAACGGCGTGTACGCGAGCAGCACGAAGAAGCCGATGTTGTAGAAGAGCGCGGTCACCGCGAGGGCCGCGAGCGCCGGCTGTCCGAGGGCGCGGAACGGTGCCGAGAGCTTCGTCGGCGTGGGCTTCTCGAGTCCGGAGGTCTTGAGCAGCGCGACGACGGCGATGAACGCGATCGCCATCAGGGTGGTGACGCCGAAGAAGGGACCGCGCCAGCTCACCGACCCGAGCAGTCCGCCGACCAGGGGCCCGACGGCGATGCCGAGGCCGAGCGCTGCCTCGTAGAGGATGATCGCCGACGCCGTACCACCGGACGCTGCACCGACGATGGTCGCGAGTGCGGTGGAGATGAAGAGCGCGTTGCCCAGACCCCAACCGGCGCGGAAGCCGATGATGTTCCAGACGCTGCCCGAGGTCGCGGCGAGCACCGAGAAGACCACGATGAGCGCGAGCCCGATGAGCAGGGTGTTCTTCGCACCGATGCGGCTCGACACCCAGCTGGTGAAGAACATGGCGACGCCGGTGACGGCGAGGTAGCTCGTGAAGAGCAGTTCGGTCTGCGCGGCGGTGGCGTGCAGCGACGTCGCGATCGCGGGGAGGATCGGGTCGACCAGGCCGATGCCCATGAAGGCGACGACGCAGGCGAACGCGATCGCCCAGACGGCGGACGACTGCTTGAGGATGCTGCCGGACGCAGCGGGTGCGTGGGCGTTCACGCGTGGATCTCCGTTCTGGTGGGGTTCGTGGTGGTGCGCGAGGCGATGATGGCGGCGGCGTCGCGCAGGACGTCCCAGTCGTCGTCGTCGAGGTCGGCGAAGACCGGTCCGACGGAGTCGGCGATCGTCGCGCGCCAGGTGGCGAGCCGCTCGCGCCCCGCATCGGTGAGCTCGATGAGCTGTCCGCGTGAGTCGTCGGGGTCGACGGTGCGCGAGAGCAGACCGTCGGTGAGCATGCCGGCGACGATCCGGGTCATCGTGGGCTGTGCCACACGGGACGCGGCGGCGAGCTCACCGAGGCGCAGCGGCTGCTCGGTCTCGAGGATGCCGAGCGTGCGCCAGACCGCGGCCGAGGTGGCGTCGCCGGAGGCCTGCGCCGCAGCACGGACCAAGCGGTTGACCGAGATGATCAGCGTCTCCAGTGCCTGCGCCCGTGATGATTCCATGTCTGAACTATATAGCAGTGCTATGCATCCGTCAACAGGGCGCCCCTGGTAGAAGGGACGCATGAGCGACATCACCATCCACGAGGGCGACGAGTACACCGCGATCTTCCACGGCGGTCCCTTCGACGGCACGACCGACACCCGCACCGCCACGAGCGACGCGGTCGACGACGAGGTCACGGTGTACGCGGACGTCGAGGGCCTGCAGACGGCCTTCGCCTACAAGGCCACCAAGACCCGTCAGGTGCTCGACCAGACCTCGGTCGAGTACGAGTACGACGCCGCGGACTCCGACCCGGTCGACGACCTGCAGGACCGCGGGGACCGCAGCGGCGAGTTCGACCGGGAGTAGATCGCGCGCCGCGCACGTTGCACCGTCCCGTGCAGCTCGACCTCTGGACCTCCGCCTTCTGCGCCCCGTGCGCAGCCGCCCGCCGTGTGAGCGGTGAGGCAGCGGCGCTCGTCCCCGGGCTCCGGGTCACCGAACGCGACGTCGCGGCACACCCTGACACTGCAGAGGACCTCGGCATCCGATCGACCCCCACGATCATCGTGCGTCGGGACGACGGTGCCGAGGTCTTCCGTTCGCCGGGCGTCCCCTCGCGGGACCAGCTGCTGGTGGCGGTCGCGAAGGCGCTCTGAGCGGATCCGGTCGGGAGGCACGGGTCACGTCCGCCTCGTCCGGTCACCGTGCAGGCGTGCTCGGCCAGGAGGCACGGTGCATGTCCGCCACGTCGGTCGCGCCGGCAGCGCGTACCCTCACGCGAGCGGGTGTTCCCTGCTGTCCGGCGGTGCCGCGCGGACCGGTTCCGCCCGCTCGGTGCGCCGGTCGTCCGGGCTGCCGGGCTTCTCTGCGCGAGCGGGCGTTCCCTGCTGTCCGGCGGTGCCGCGCGGACCGGTTCCGCCCGCTGGGTGCGCCGGTCGTCCGGGCTGACCGGTGCGACCCCGGCGGGCGGGCCCTTCGTGCTCACCGGCGGCACGCGCCGCACCCCCTCCGCCCGCTCGGGACGGACGGAGCAGTCGGGCGCGATCGCCGAGCACCGGCCTCGTGCGTGGCAGTGCAGCGCCCCGACGACCGACGGCGGTAGAATCGTCGCCGCTCGCCTCCGTAGCTCAGTGGATAGAGCAGGTGGTTTCTACCCTCCGTGTCGCGGGTTCGATTCCTGCCGGGGGCACACGCGACGAGAGGCCGCCATCCGTCGGGATGGCGGCCTCTCGTCGAACGGGGGAGGTCTCAGTCGTCCTCGGCTGCTCGGCGTCGCAGCTCGCTCGCGCTGATGGGCTGGGTGTACGGCGAGGCGTCGTCGTCCTCTCGAGCACCCGGCGTCGCGTTCGCCGCCCCGGGCCGGTCGAGCCCGGTCGCTGACGTTGCGGCACGGTTCACGTGGGCGTCAGCCGACGTCGGGCTCGCGACCCGGGGCGCGGAGGTCGGCCGGTCGTCGGAGCGGGCATCACCGCCACGATCGGTCACGTCGACCTCGCCGGAATCCGAGGAGTCGTCGCTGCGCGAGCCGAGGTCGTTCCGAGCGCTCGGAGTCGTGCCGTTCCCCGGACGCGCCGACGCGATCGGCGACCCGAGCGGAGGGCGGACCGGCGTGCCGTCGAGCTGGACCGTCTCGCGGTCGCCGTAGGGGCGCGTCCGGTTGTCGGCAGCACCTCGGACGTCGTCGATCGGGGTGGTGGCGTCCTGGTCGACCGTCGCCGCGGCGGTCGGGCCCGAGGTGCGGCTCGCCGACGTCCCCGCCGCAGGGGAACCGACGGGAGACTGCTGCGGCGCAGGACGGAACGAGGTGGTGGTCGGCGTCGGGCGCGACGGGGCCGTGCTGGCGTCTGCCTCGGCCGACCGCTGCTGCTGCTGACCGGCGTTCCAGTCCTGCTGGCGGGCGATGAGGTCGGCGTCGGGGTCCGGAGAATCGAACTTCCAGCGTTCGAGATCGGCCTTGAACAGCTTCTTCGCGCGACCTGGCTTGCCGTTCCACTCGAGCAGACGGTCGCGGAGTTCGCCGAGCGACTGGTCTGCCTGCGAGGTGAAGGTCGAGGAGTTCCGCTTGATGTCGGCGATCTCGTGCTGCACCCAGTCGGCGGCCAGCGGAGCACCGCTCACCGGCAGGAGGCGCAGCCGCACGTCGGCGTCCTCGGCGAGGTGGTCGGCGTAGGCACGTTCCTCGTGTCCGAGTGCTCCCCAGCGTGAGGCCTTGCGCGCCGCGGTGACCACGCCCGCCACCGCTGCGTTCCGGCTCTCGCGGTCGTGGAGCGCGACGACGCGCTTCGTTGCCGCGCGTCCGATCAGCGCGGCGATCACTCCGGCGACGACGATCGCGACGAAGGGGATGATCGCGCCGGACAGCACGCGCCATCCCTCGTCGGATGCCGTCCAGTCGGTCAGGTCGTTCCACCAGTCCATGGGCGAACCCTACGCAGCGTGCGACGCAGAACCGCGGAGGTCGGACGGCGTTCCGTCGAGCCGGGCTGCGCTCCGTCGAGCCGGGCTGCGCTCCGTCGATCGGGGCGGCGTTCGCTCACGCGCAGCGGTGTTCCTTCGAGCGGCGCGGTCGAAGTGCGCGGGCGGCTGGTCAGCCCCAGCGCAGGCAGTCGACGGCGTCGTCCGCCGACCACACGTTCGGCAGCTCGACGAACCGTCGCTCGACCGCCACGTAGCGACGGGCGCGGTAGGCCGTGCCGCCCGCGACGTCCACGCGGTCGACGTACCCGACGATCTCGCCGTTGGTGCGGGTGACCCGGCTGAGGTCGTCCCGCACGTCGAGCACGCGCAGGTCGCCACGGCTGCGTGCGACCGGCGTGGAACGGATCCGGAACGCTGGTTCGGTGCTGGTCTGCACGGGTGCCTCCTGCTGGTTCGTCGTGGTCTTCGTTGCCTCGACGGTACGGCTGACCACTGACACTCCACGGCCGTGCAGTGGCGTCAGGGGAGCGCTCACGGCGAGGGCGATGCTGTGCAGGAGACGTACCCCGGCCCCGTGTTCCGTGAGCGCAGGAGGGTACGGTGGCGCGCATGACGACGTTCGTGCTCGCAGGTGGATGCTTCTGGTGCCTCGACGCGGTGTACCGCACGTTGCAGGGTGTGCAGGACGTGGTGTCGGGCTACACCGGCGGCGTGGTCGAGGACCCGACGTACGAAGCGGTCTGCACCGGTGCGACCGGTCACGCCGAGGCGGTCGCGGTGACCTTCGACGAGTCGGTCATCCCCGCCGACGTCGTCCTCGACGTCTTCTTCACGCTCCACGACCCGCGGCAGCTGAACCGCCAGGGCGCGGACGTCGGCACCCAGTACCGCTCGGCGATGTTCCCGGCGGACGACGAGCAGCGAGCGCTGTTCGAGCACGCGGTGCAGCGCGCTGCGGACATCTGGGACGGCGGGATCGTGACGACGATCGAGCCGCTCGGTACGTTCTTCCGTGCGGAGGAGCACCACCAGGACTTCTTCGCGAAGAACCCCGGTCAGGGCTACTGCCTCGCGGTCGCGCTGCCCAAGGTGAACAAGGTCCGCAAGGCCTACAGTCAGTACATCCTGGCGTCCTGAGGCACGGACGTCGGGGCCACGAGGAGGTGGTCGAACGATGATGGACAACACCGGGACCTGGGTGGCCGTCGGTCCGGCGGGCGCGGTCGGGAGCATCCGCCGCGCGTCGGACGGCTTCCACGTCGAGCTCTACGGTCGACGGGGCCGAGGCGGGACCTACCCGTCGCTGGAGACCGCGAAGGGTGCGGTCCACGCGGCGCTCGGGCCTCTCGCCGACCGACCCGAGTTCCGCGCGCACTGACCCGCCGGCCCGGAGGTTCGGGGGAGTCTTCCTCCACAGCCCACCTCGACGAGTCGGCTGCTCACAGATCGAGCCCCGGGTCGCAAGTGCGGCCCGGGGCTCGCAGACGATCGAGTCATGAACGACACGATCACCGTCTGCGGCATCGTCGCGACCGAACCCCGGCACCTCGTCACCGACACCGGCATCGCCATCTCGAGCATGCGCCTGGCGTCCCCCTCCCGTCGTTGGGACCGCAGCACGTCGTCATGGACGAACGGTCCGACGAACTGGTACACGGTCACCGCCTTCCGGTCCCTCGCGGCGAACGTCCACAAGTCGCTGAAGAAGGGCGATCGCATCCTCGTGACCGGACGCGTCCGGATCCGCACCTGGGAGCGTGACGGACGGAACGGGACCGCGGTCGAGATCGACGCCGACGGCATCGGGCACGACCTCGCCTGGGGCATCAGCAACTGGATCCGCGTCCCGCGGCACGTCGGCGACTCCAACGCGGGTCCCGGGGTGCCGCCGGGGGTGCCGACGGTGGACCCGGACACCGGCGAGGTGACGGGCACGGTGCCCGAGGACGACCACGCGACGCCCGTGCTCGGCGGGGACGGCGACGATGCGCTGCCCGGGGCAGCAGACGGGACCGTGCTGGCGCGCCACGGCGTCCGGGACGGCGGCGTCCTGAGCGACGGCATCCCGGGCGACGGCGTCGCGGACGGCGGCGATACGGGTGACAGCGGGGCGCGGGCAGCCGGAGGGGTCGCCCCGGTCGTGCCCGGATCCCGAGAGCCCGAGCCGGGAGCAGACGGCGACGCCGACGCCCGTGCCGTCGCATGAGTCGTCGCACGGGTCATCACCGGGACCGTCGGCGGCGCACGACAATCGCGCCCTGCCCATGCCGGCCGTCTCGGCGCGAGGCACACGCGTCCTGCCGGTGCCGGCCGCCTCGGCGCGCGCCCCACCGTGGTCCTGTCGGCGCCGCCGACCCGCGAGCCCTGCGCCGCGGCGCAGGGGGGAGCGGTGACGTGCCCGGGTCAGTAGACTTGCGCCGATATGGCTGAGTACATCTACCAGATGGTCCGCGCCCGCAAGACGGTCGGCGACAAGCTGATCCTCGACGACGTCACGATGTCGTTCATCCCCGGCGCCAAGATCGGCGTCGTGGGGCCGAACGGCGCGGGCAAGTCGACGATCCTGAAGATCATGGCGGGTCTCGACCAGCCGTCCAACGGCGAGGCGAAGCTCACGCCGGGCTTCTCCGTCGGCATCCTCATGCAGGAGCCCGAGCTCGACGAGTCCAAGACCGTGCTCGAGAACGTCCAGATGGGCGTCGGTGCGATCAAGGGCAAGCTCGACCGCTTCAACGAGATCTCCGCGCTGATGGCGGAGCCGGACGCCGACTTCGACGCCCTCCTGGCCGAGATGGGCACCCTGCAGGAGGAGATCGACGCGGCCGACGCGTGGGACCTCGACTCCCAGCTCGAGCAGGCCATGGACGCGCTGCAGTGCCCGCCGGCTGACGCGCAGATCGCCAACCTCTCGGGTGGCGAGAAGCGCCGCGTGGCGCTCTGCAAGCTGCTCCTCGAGAAGCCCGACCTGCTCCTCCTCGACGAGCCCACCAACCACCTCGACGCCGAGTCCGTGCTGTGGCTCGAGCAGCACCTGTCGAAGTACCCCGGCGCAGTGCTCGCCGTCACGCACGACCGGTACTTCCTCGACCACGTCGCACAGTGGATCGCCGAGGTCGACCGTGGTCGCCTGTACCCGTACGAGGGCAACTACTCGACCTACCTCGAGAAGAAGCGCGAGCGTCTCGAGGTCCAGGGCAAGAAGGACGCCAAGCTCGCCAAGCGTCTGGGCAGCGAACTCGAGTGGGTCCGGAGCAACTCGAAGGGCCGCCAGGCGAAGTCGAAGGCCCGTCTCGCCCGGTACGAGGAGATGGCTGCCGAGGCCGAGCGCACGCGGAAGCTCGACTTCGAGGAGATCGTCATCCCCGTGGGCCCGCGTCTGGGCTCGCAGGTGATCGACGCCGAGAAGCTCCAGAAGCAGTTCGGTGAGCGCGTCATCATCGACGGCCTGTCCTTCACGCTGCCCCGCAACGGCATCGTCGGGGTCATCGGCCCGAACGGCGTCGGCAAGACCACGCTGTTCAAGACCATCGTCGGCCTCGAGCCGCTCGACGGCGGCCAGCTGCGGATCGGCGACACGGTGGACATCTCGTACGTCGACCAGAGCCGCGGCGGCATCGACCCGAACAAGAACCTGTGGGAGGTCGTCTCCGACGGCCTGGACTTCATCCAAGTCGGCAAGACCGAGATCCCGTCCCGCGCCTACGTCTCGCAGTTCGGGTTCAAGGGCCCGGACCAGCAGAAGAAGGCCGGTGTGCTCTCCGGTGGTGAGCGGAACCGCCTGAACCTGGCGCTCACGCTCAAGCAGGGCGGCAACCTGCTGCTCCTCGACGAGCCGACCAACGACCTCGACGTCGAGACCCTCGGCAGCCTCGAGAACGCCCTGCTCGAGTTCCCCGGCTGTGCCGTGGTCATCACCCACGACCGGTGGTTCCTCGACCGCATCGCGACGCACATCCTCGCGTGGGAGGGCGTGAACGAGGACGGCACCCCGAACTGGTACTGGTTCGAGGGCAACTTCGAGGCCTACGAGGAGAACAAGCTCGTGCGCCTCGGCCCGGACGCGAACAAGCCCGGTCGCTCGACGTACCGCAAGCTCACCCGCGACTGACCCGTGGCGAGGCTGCACGCTCCCGTCCGCATCCGGTGGAGCGACATCGACGCGTACGGCCACGTCAACAACTCCGCGATGCTGCGCCTCCTCGAAGAGGCGCGCATCGCGGGGTTCTGGGGCCACGACCCCGCCGACGTCGCGCCGGAGGACGACCTGCCGGACCCGATCATCGACGGCCGGCCCGGCTCCGGGACGATGACGGTCATCGCTGCACAACGTCTCGAGTACCTCGCATCGATCCCGTACCTGCGCCGGTCCCTCGACGTGCAGATGTGGATCGGACGCATCGGTGGCGCGAGCATCGACGTGTCGTACGAGATCTGGTCACCCGTCGGAGTCGAGCCGCAGGTGCTCTACACGCGCGCCACGACCGCCCTGGTGATGGTCGACGCGGCCTCGAACCGGCCCCGGCGCCTGTCCGAGGCCGAGCGCGCCGCCTGTGCGCCGTTCGTCGAAGCGCCCGTGCAGTTCTCCCGCCCGTAGCGGCGGGACCCCCGGCGCAGTTCTCGAGCCCGTAGCCGGCTGGACCGCCGGCGCAGTTCTCGAGCCCGTAGCGGCCAGGACGGGCGGCACCGTGTGTCCGCCAGGAGCGGGCAGGGCAGCCGTCAGCGCGGCACGCGCAGCATCCCCTCCTGCGCCACCGAGGCCAGCAGCCGACCGTCGCGCGCGAACATCCGCCCGAACGCCAGTCCCCGGCCGCCCTGGGCGCTCGGGGACTCCTGTGCGTACAGGACCCAGTCGTCGGCACGGCCGTCGCGGTGCCACCACATCGCGTGGTCGAGGCTCGCGCTCTTCACTCCCGGCGTGCCCCAGGCGACGCCGTGCCGCCGCATGATCGGCTCCAGGATCGACATGTCGCTCGCGTAGCCGAGCACGGCCCGGTGCAGCGACGGGTCCTCCGGCAGGTCACCGTCGACGCGGAACCACACCGCCTGGTGCGGGACGCGCTCGCCCTGTACGTCGACGAACACCGGGCCCTCGACGTGCCGCAGGTCGATCGAGCGTTCCGCCCAGGCCTGCGCCACGGGGTGGTCGATCGCGGACAGGATCGACGCGGCCGAGGGCAACGACTCGGGATCGGGGGTACCGACGGGGAACGGGTCCTGGTGCTCGAGTCCGTCGTCCGGTCGCTGGAAGGAGGCGATCATCGAGAAGATCGGCACACCGCGTTGGTAGGCCTGGACACGGCGCGTGGCGAACGAGCGGCCGTCGTGGATGCGCTCGACGGCGAAGGTGATGGGCACGTCGATGTCACCGGGACGCAGGAAGTACCCGTGCATCGAGTGGATGCCGCGGTCCTCGATCGTGTGCTGCGCGGCGACGATGCACTGCGCGAGCACCTGTCCGCCGAAGACCCGGCCGCCGGGCGACCAGTGGCTGGCACCGGTGAGGATCGTCTCGCCCGTGCTCGCGCCGGTGTCCTGCAGGCGGAGGGTGCTGAGGAAGTCGGGTTCGCCGTTCACCCCCGCAGTCTACGAACCCGTCGCCGGTAGGATCGGTGTCGACATGGGCACCTCGTTCACGCTTCCCGACGCCGCTTCGCTCGGCGATCTCCGCACCTACCTCGGACGCGCTGCCCGGATCGAGGACGGCTCCGTGCGGCTCATCGCCGACTCCGGCGTCCTCGCCGTCTACGCCGCGATCCTCTACCCGGTCGGGCTCCTCGACGAGCTGCCGACCGTGCTCGGTCTCCGCACCTTCTCGCTGACCGAGCCAGCGACGATCGACGCGGTCGTCCCGCTCGCCTCCCTGCGGGAGCGGCTCCGTGTGCTGGCCGAGGAACACGACGCCGCCGGTGCCGACGGTGCCGACCCGACGCGACCGACCCCGATCGAGGTCGGGCTGCCGCACGAGGTGCACACCGTGACGTGGGCCGCGATCTCGCCGCCCCGCGGGGGATGGGTGCCGCTGCCCGACGTCTCGCCGGAGCTGCTCCGCCGCGCTGCCCGCGACGGGATCGCCGAGGTCGCGGACGCCGTCCCGTCGAACGCCGGTGACGCCATCGTCCGCCGCATCCGCGCCGAGGTCTGGGGCCGTCCCGTCCCCGGGATCGAGCACGTCCCCGCAGCAGCCGGGTTCGCGGGGGAGAGCCTCGGCTTCCTCGGGCACGATCCGGTCCGGCTGTTCGAGACCGGCCCCTGGAGCCGCCTGACGACGTCGCGCGGGCACATCCTGGTGAAGCGACGCGCCTGGAGCCTCGACCACTAGTGCCGCCGCGGCACTGCCGATCCCTGCACGGTCGCGCACGAGCCCTCGTCCGTCCACACCTCCGACGGGCACCCGGTCAACGCCGTGAGCGGCATGGTTGGGTTGCGTCATGCACGTCTTCCTCACCGGCGCATCCGGGTACATCGGGTCATCAGTCCTCCGCGCACTCCTCGCCCACGGGCACCAGGTCACCGCGGTCGTCCGTTCCGACCAGAAGGCGCAGGCGGTCCGTGACGCCGGCGGCCAGGCGGTCGTCGGCGACCTGTCCGACACCGAGCTCGTGCGCCGACTCGCGCACGAGAGCGATGCCGTCGTCCACACCGCGTCGGCCGAGTCGGTGGACCCGGACTTCACGGCGACGGTGACCGAGGCGTTCTCGGGGACGTCGAAGCCGTTCGTGCACACGGGCGGCATCTTCACGTTCGGCGACTCGACCGACATCTCGGAGCAGTCGCCCGTCGACCCGCCGGAGCTCACGGCGTGGCGCGCCCCGATCGAGGCGCGGGTCCGCGCGAGCGACGCACGGACGACGATCGTCGCACCGGGCATCGTGTACGGCCGTGGCGCGGGCATCCCGGCGATGTTCGTCGGCGACGGGGAGCACGAGGTCCGGCTGGTGGGCGACGGGTCACAGCGGTGGACGACGGTGCACGTCGACGACCTCGGCGAACTGTACGTCCTCGCCGTGCAGCGCGGGGAGCAGGACGGCTACGTCGTCGCCGCGACCGGTGACAACCCGACCGTGCGCGAGATCGCCGAAGCGGGCGCGCACGGGTCGCCGGTCGTCGCCGAGAGTGCCGACGACAGTCGGGAGCGGCTCGGTCGCGCGTACGCGGACGCCCTGCTGCTGCACCAGGAGGCGTCGGGCGCGCACGCGCGCGCCGCCTTCGGCTGGAACCCGACCCGACCGACACTGGTCGAGGACCTCGCCAGCGGGTCCTCCGCCCGCTGAACCCCGCTGCGGGGCGGACGGGAGGCCCGTGGCGGCCCCGTCACGGGCCTCCCGTCCGCGTCCCGCCCCGCAGCGACCGACACAGGACGGATCCGCCGTCCGGCTCGGCATCGAGCGGACCAGCCGGGTACCGAGCGGACCAGCCGGGTACCGAGCGGACCGGCCTGCTACCGAGCGGACCGGCCCGGGTTCGAGCTGACCGGAGCGGCGTCGAGCGAGAGGACGCTCAGTCGAACGTGTTCGTCATCGCATGTGCCGCCCGGTCGAGGTACGCCCACAGTTCGGCCTCGTCGAGGGGCGCCAACCCCAGCGACTCGACGGCCTCGTGCATGTGGTGGAGCCAGCGTTCCCGGGCTTCGGAGGTGATGCGGAACGGGTTGTGGCGCATCCGGAGCCGGGGGTGCCCGCGCTCCTCGCTGTACGTGCCGGGGCCACCCCAGTACTGCTGCAGGAACGCCGACAGCCGCCAGATCGCACCGTCGAGATCGTCAGCCGGGTACATCGGCCAGATGACCTCGTCCTGCTGCACACCCTCGTAGAAGCGACGGACCAGCCGGTCGAAGGTCGGAGCACCGCCGATGCGTTCGTACAGGGAGCCGGTCGCGCTGGCGCCGTGCTCGCCGACGCGGAGCGTGATCGGCTGCGCCGGTACGCCGCCCCGGTCCGGAGGGGTGAGGTCGCTCACTGGTGGTCCTTCCCGGGGTCCTGGCCGCGGTCGGTGTCGTCGGTGCGGATCGCCCGTCCGAACAGGTTCCCACGCTTCCCACCGCGCGACTTCGTCGGTGCGGGCGTCGGCTGCGTCCGGACCGACCGGAGGCCGTTGATCGAGGTGGCGTTCTCCCACCCCTCGGGCATGATCATCGCCATGGCGGGCAGCGTGACGCCGAGCTCGTCGACGGCGCGCTTCAGCCGCACGCGCATCTCGCGCCCGACGACATCGAGCTCGGACGCACGGGTCTTGACGACGAGACGGAACACCATCCCGGCGTCGGAGATCGACTGGAGACCCCAGATCTCCGGCTTCTCGACGATCCGCTGACGCCAGCGCGGCTCCTGGGACATCGTCACCGCGGCACGCAGCAGGGCGTCCTGCACGGCGTCGATGTCGGTGTCGTACGGGACGGTGATGTCGACCAGCACGCGCGACCAGCCCTGGGACAGGTTGCCGACGCGCAGGATCTGCCCGTTCGGGACGAACCACAGGATGCCGTTCACGTCGCGGATCTGCATGACGCGGAGTCCCACGTTCTCGACCACGCCGGTGGCCTGCCCGGTGTCGACGACGTCCCCGACGCCGGCCTGGTCCTCGAGGATCATGAAGACGCCGGACAGCAGGTCCTTCACGATGCTCTGCGCACCGACCGCGAGGCCCGCGGCGATCAGCGAGGCGCCACCGACGATCCCCACTGCGGCGTTCGGCAAGACCTGCGGGATGATCACGGCGAGGGCGATGATGACCACCGCCACGGTCGCCAGGTTCTCGAGCACACTGCCGAGGGTCCGGGTCCGTTGCACGACACGGGCGGTCTGCACCGGTGAGGCGATGAGCGCCTGGGTGTCGTCGACGTTCTGGCGCCGCTTGGCACCGTTCACCACCCGGTCGACGATGCCCTTGATCACGCGACGGAGGACGAGTCGGACGATGATCGCGGCGATGATCGTCACGACGATGACGATCGGGACGTGCCAGGTCTCGACGAACTGGGTGAAGGTGTTCGACATCCAGGCGGGGACGTCGTCGGTCGTGTTCGCAGCCAGGTCCATGATCCGAACGATGCTAGAGGGCGGGGCCTCGGCGACCCTTGAGGATCACCGAGGCCCCGCCCCTGCACTGCCGTCGGACGACGATCAGGCGTCGGCCCCCTGGACCCGCAGCGCGCGCTCGGTGCCCGCGAGGTTCTCGGACACGATGCGGCGGAGCGCCGGGGTCTCCGGGTGTGCCTCGAGCCACGCGTTCGCGGCGTCGCGGAGCTCGACCGACGCGAGCGGCGCCGGGTAGAGGCCGCTGACGATCGTGTCGGCGATGTGGTAGCTCCGCTCGGCCCAGATGCTGGTCAGCACGTCGAAGTACCGCGACACGAGCCCCTCGAGGACGACCGGGCTGTTGGTGTGCTGGAAGCCGACGGTCGTCTGGCGGACGATGGCGTTCGGCGCCTCGGACGAGTCGACGAGCGACGAGAACGCCGCGAGCTTGCCCTCGGCGGTCGGGATCGTCGCACGCGCCCGGGCGGCGGCCTGCTCGCCCGAGGCCGTCTTGTCGGCGGCGAGCTCGGCGTCGACCTCGGCGTCACCGGCAGCACCGGCGAGGACGAGGCCCTCGAGCAGCTCCCAGCGCAGGTCGGTGTCGATCTCCAGGCCCTGCAGTGTGACGGACCCGTCGCGCAGGCCCTGCAGGGTCGTGACGTGCTCCGGCGTCGAGGCGATCTGCGCGAAGAACTTCACGAACTGGAACTGGGCGTCGGACCCGGCCTCGGCCGAGGAGGCCAGCTGCCAGAGGGTGTCGCCCACGGTGCGGACGGTGGCGTCGACCTTCGCCGGTGCCACGTAGCTCCGGGCGGTCAGCAGCAGCTGCGAGAGCGTGGTGCGGATCGTGGTCGACTCGGTCTCGGTCGCGATGTTGCCGAGCACCAGGCGGACGTAGTCGCTCGCGGGCGACTCGGCGTCGCGCGTGGCGTCCCACATCGCGCCCCAGACGATGGAGCGGGCGAGCGGGTTCGCGATCGCGGCGAGGTGCTCGATCGCGGTGCGGCGGGACTGCTCGTCGAGACGGATCTTGGCGTAGGCCAGGTCGTCGTCGTTGAGGAGCACGAGGTCGCCGCGGTGCACGCCGACGAGCTCGGGGACCTCGGTGCGGGCACCGTCGACGTCGATCTCGACGCGGTGCGTGCGCTCGAGCTTGCCGCCGCCCGACGCGGTGTCGGCACCGAAGGGCGCCGACTCGTCCGTCGTGAAGCCGTAGACGCCGATCGCCAGGCGGTGCGGGCGGAGCGTCGGGTGGTCGGCCGGAGCCTCCTGCAGCACGGCGAAGGACGTGATCACGCCGGATTCGTCGACCTCGATCTCGGGGCGCAGCGTGTTCACGCCGGCGGTCTCGAGCCACAGCTGCGACCACTCGGACAGGTCGCGGCCGCTGGTCGCCTCGAGCTCGACGAGCAGGTCGCGGAGCTCGGTGTTGCCGTGGTGGTGCTTCGTGAAGTAGGCCGAGACGCCCGCGAAGAACGCGTCGATGCCGACCCACGCCACGAGCTGCTTGAGGACGGAACCGCCCTTGGCGTAGGTGATGCCGTCGAAGTTGACCTGGACGTCCTCGAGGTCGTTGATCGTCGCGACGATCGGGTGCGTCGAGGGGAGCTGGTCCTGGCGGTAGGCCCAGGACTTCTCCATCGCCTGGAAGGTGGTCCACGCCTCGGTCCACTCGGTGGCCTCGGCGGTGGCGATGGTCGACGCCCACTCGGCGAACGACTCGTTCAGCCACAGGTCGTTCCACCACTTCATGGTGACGAGGTCGCCGAACCACATGTGCGCGAGCTCGTGCAGGATCGTGACGACCCGGCGCTCCTTGATGGCGTCGGTGACCTTCGAGCGGAAGACGTAGGTCTCGGTGAAGGTCACGCAGCCCGCGTTCTCCATCGCGCCGGCGTTGAACTCCGGCACGAAGAGCTGGTCGTACTTCTCGAACGGGTACGGGACGTCGAACTTCTCCTCGTAGTAGGCGAAGCCCTTCTTGGTCGTCTCGAACACGTACTCGGGGTCGAGGTACTCGGCGAGCGAGCGCCGCGCGAAGACGCCGAGCGGGATGGTCCGACCGTCGCGGCTCGTGAGCTCGTCGCGGACGACCTCGTACGGGCCGGCGACGAGCGCGGTGATGTAGCTCGAGATCGTCGCGGTCGGGCTGAACGCCCATGTGGCGATCTCGCCGTCGACGTGGGGCTCGGGCGTCGGGGAGTTCGAGACGACCTGCCAGCGCGACGGTGCCGTGACGGTGAAGGAGAACTCGGCCTTGAGGTCGGGCTGCTCGAACACCGCGAACATCCGGCGCGAGTCCGGGACCTCGAACTGGGAGTACAGGTAGACCTCGTCGTCGACCGGGTCGACGAAGCGGTGCAGGCCCTCGCCCGTGTTCGTGTACATCGCGTCGGCGACGACCACGAGCTCGTTCTGCTCCTGCAGGTCGTCGAGCTGGATGCGCACGCCGTCGTTCACCGCGGCGACGTCGAGCGCCGAGCCGTTCAGGGTGATCGAGTGCACGGTCTTCGTGATCGCGTCGATGAAGGTCGAGGCGCCGGGCGTCGCGGTGAACCGGACGCGCGTGGTGCTGCCGAAGGTCTCGGCCCCGCGGGTCAGGTCCAGCTCGACGTCGTACGTCTGCACGTCGACGATCGCGGCGCGTTCCTGGGCTTCGGTTCTGGTGAGGTTCTCTCCGGGCACGGACGCTCCAACTTCGCTTGCGGCGCGGACGATCGATGTCCGCGGTGAGGGGATCCCGGCAGGCGTCGTGCGCCGTCGGGACGATGGGATCAGCCTAGCGAGCGCGCGTACGCTCGCAGCGTGACCGAGACGACTGTGGACAACACCGAGACCGCCCGCACCGCCGTGGAGTTCTGGTTCGACCCGAACTGCCCGTGGGCCTGGATGACGAGCCGCTGGGTCGGCGAGGTCGAGCGCCAGCGCCCGATCGACGTGACCTGGAAGGTGATGAGCCTCTTCGTCCTCAACGAGGACCAGGACATCCCGGACGATTACCGGGAGCGCATCCACACGGGACAGCTCTACCCGCGCATCGTCACCGCCGCGCTGCTCCGTCACGGCCAGGACGTCGTCAAGCCGCTGTACGACGCGCTCGGCGAGCACGTCCACCACCGCCAGGAGTCCGACCCCGACCAGGTCGTGCCCGCCGTGCTCCGCGAGCTCGACCTCGACGAGGACCTGCTCGAGTACGCGTGGACCGACGAGGTCGACCAGGCCGTCCGTGCGAGCCACCAGGACGGCATCGACCGGGTCGGTCAGGACGTCGGCACCCCGGTCATCGCCGTCGAGGGCACCGCGTTCTTCGGCCCCGTCATCTCCCCGGCGCCGAAGGGCCAGGAGGCGCTCGACCTGTGGGACGGCGTCGTCGCCGTCGCGAAGGTCCCCGGCTTCTTCGAGCTCAAGCGTTCGCGGACGGTCGGTCCGATCTTCGACACCGTCGAGTAGCCCGGCCGGCGTCCACGACGCGACCGGTGGACGGACGGACGGGAGGCGCGGTGCGGCTCCGCCCCGCGCCTGCCGTCCGTCCGACGCCCCGTCAGGACAGGGGCAACCGCATCAAGGTCAGGTCGAGCCACCGGTCGAACTTCCGCCCGACCTCAGGCAGCACGCCGACGGTGGTGAAGCCGAGTCGCTCGTGGAGGGCGATCGAGCCGGTGTTCGTCGAGCAGATGCCCGCCATCAGGACGTGCACGCCGGCCGAGCGGGCGTGCGCGACGAGCGCGTCCATGAGCACGGTGGCGATGCGCCGACCGCGGAACGCCGGGACGACGTAGACGCTGTGCTCCACGGTGTGCCGGTACCCCTGGTGCGGCCGGAAGGCGCTGTAGGTGACGTACCCGGCGACGGCGCCGTCGACCTCGGCGACCAGGACGGGCAGCCCGGCAGCCCGGCGCTCCGCGAGCCAGCCGTCGAAGTACTCCCGCGGGTGCGGCTCCTCCTGCCAGATCGCGGTCGAGTGCAGCACGGCGTCGACGTGCAGGGCGTGGACGACGTCGAGGTCACGCGGCTCGCAGTCGCGGACCGTGACCGAGGACGCCGACCCCGTCGCATATGCTGTCGCCATGTCTCAGATCGTAGACGACTTCTCGGCGACGGTGGAACCGGTCACCGAGCACCCGGACGACGCCGACCAGCGTCGCCTGGGGGAGCGACTGCAGCGCCTCCGCACCGAGCGGAAGTGGAGCCTGACCGAGCTCGCCGAGGAGTCCGGCGTCTCCCGCGCGATGATCAACCGCGTCGAGCGCGGGGTGTCCAGTCCGACGGCGACGATCCTCGGGCGGCTGTCCGGGGCGTTCGGACTCACGATCTCGCAGCTCCTCGACGAGGCACTCGACCACGAGGTGCCCAGGGCGACCGACCCGGACGAGGCGCGTGGCGTCCAGCGCGGGGTGACCGCCGACTCCTGGACCGATCCCGAGACCGGGTACCGCCGTCGTCCGGTCTCGAGCGCCGACTTCCCCGCGGACGTCACCGAGGTGCGCCTCCCGGCCGGTGCGCAGGTGGCGTACCCGGCGTCCGCCTACGCGTTCCTGCGGCACTGCATCTGGGTGGTCGACGGTGTGCTCGAGGTCGTCGTCGGCGACGAGCCCACCCGGCTCGGTGCCGGCGACCGCATCGAGCTCGGTGAGCCCGCCGACGTGGTCTACCGGAACCCCGGCGCGGAGCCCGTGCGGTACGTCGTCGTGGTGGTCCGGGCCCCTCGGGGCCGGGAATAGGATCGGAGCCATGCGCATCCACCTCGGAACGGACCACGCCGGCCTCGAGTTCACCAAGACCCTCGCCCAGCACCTCACCGAGGCGGGGCACGAGGTCGTCGACCACGGGCCGACCGAGTACGACGCGCTGGACGACTACCCCTCGTTCTGCATCAACGCCGCGCACGCGGTCGTGCAGGACCAGCGCGCGGGCGTCGAGGCGCTCGGGGTCGTCTTCGGCGGGTCGGGCAACGGCGAGCAGATCGCCGCGAACAAGGTGGAGGGCATCCGCGCTGCGCTGGTCTGGAACGAGTCGACCGCGCTCCTCGCCCGCCAGCACAACGACGCGAACGTCGTCTCGATCGGCGCGCGCCAGCACACCGAGGAGGAAGCGATGCGCTTCGTCGACATCTTCGTCGCCGAGCCCTTCTCGGGCGAGGAGCGTCACGCTCGCCGCATCGCGCAGCTGGCCGAGTACGAGACGACGGGGCACATCGCCGGTCGGCAGATCGACGAGTAGTCCGGGTAGACAGGACCGATGCCAGAGGGTCACTCCGTCCACCGCATCGCGAACCAGTTCTCCCGGCACTTCGTCGGCAAGCGCTGCGAGGTCTCCAGCCCACAGGGGCGGTTCGCCGCCGGTGCCGCCCAGCTCGACGGCAAGCGCATGGTCGCCGCCCGGGCCGTGGCGAAGCAGATGTTCCTCGAGTTCGAGGACGACCTGTTCCTCCGCGTCCACCTCGGGCTCTACGGGGCGTGGGACTTCGCGGGCGTGATCTCGTCGGCCGAGGCGCTGTCCGAGGACGGCGACGGCGAGGAGTCGCTGTCGTCGATCGGCGCCCCGCGGCTCGCCCGGTACCGGATGGCCGAGCAGGAGAAGTCGGAGGACCCGATCGAGTCCTTCCCACCGGACCCGGTCGGCCAGGTGCGCGTCCGCATCCTGACCGAGGACACCGTCGCCGACCTCCGCGGACCGACGGCCTGCGTCGTCGAGGACCCGGCCGGGGTGCAGCGCGCGCTCGACAAGCTCGGGCCGGACCCGATCAACGACGACGGCCCGGAGGCCGAGCAGACCTTCGTCGACAACGTCCGGAAGCGGAACGTCGCGATCGGGCAGCTGCTCATGGACCAGGCCGTCGTCGCGGGCATCGGCAACATCTACCGGGCCGAGCTGCTCTTCCGGCAGCGCATCGACCCGTACAAGCCCGGCAGGAAGATCACCGTCGAGCAGGCGAAGGCGCTCTGGCAGGACTGGTCGAAGCTGCTGCACGCGGGGGTCCGTGACGGCCTCATGCTGACGATGGACGACCTGTCCGAGGCCGACCAGGCGAAGGCCGTGCGCTCGCGGAAGGACCGTCACTGGGTGTACCACCGCGAGGGGGAGCCCTGCCGGGTGTGCGGCACCGAGATCCGGATGGCGGACATGGCCGGACGCAAGCTCTACTGGTGCCCGAAGGACCAGGAGTAACGCCGGGAACCAGGAGGAGCCAGGGGACGAGGAGGCGCCGGCGCCGCTACAGGTCGCGGTGCGTGAACCGTCCCGCGATCGCGGTCCCGAGCACCTCGGCGTGCCGCAGCGACGCCGAGTCGGCGACCGCCAGCGGGTCCGCGGCGAGCAGCACCAGGTCGGCGACGTCGCCGACGGACACGCCGACCCGACCGCCCTCGGTCGAGCCGCGCCACGCGGTCAGCGCCGCCAGCCGCTCGGACGGGTGCCACGGTGTGCGTCCGTCGCGGTCCCGCCCGACCGCGGCCGCCATCGACACCCACGGGTCGAGCGGCGCCACGGGAGCATCCGACCCGAGCCGGAGCTCCGCACCGGCCCGGTGCAGCGACGCGAACGGGAAGGCCCGGTCGGTCATGCCCGCCCAGTACCGGTCCGCGATGTCCCGATCGTCCATCGCGTGCTCGGGCTGGACGGACGCAGCGACCCCGAGCCGGGCGAACCGGTCGACGTCGGTGTCGACGAGCAGCTGGGCGTGCTCGATGCTGCCCCGCGCGCCCACGGCCTCGAACACGTCGAGCGCCAGGGTGTTCGCCCGGTCGCCGATCGCGTGCACGGCGGGGACGAGTCCGGCGTCGACCGCGCGCCGGACCATCGCGACGAGGTCCTCGAACGGGTACGCGAGCACCCCCTCGCCCGACGTCAACGCGGCGGTCCGGGTGCCGAGCGAGCCGTCGGTGATCACCTTGAACGGACCCGTCCGGACCAGGCCACGGGTACCGTCCACGACGTCGCCGGTCCGGAGGCCACGGGCGATCGCCGCGTCGAGGCCGCCCGGGTACACCCCGCAGTCCACCCGCAGGCCGTCGGTGCCGGCGCGGACCCGTCGCGTCCAGCGGGCGAGTCCGGACACCATCTCGAGGTCGACGACACGCGTCACGCCGCGGGCGGCCGCTGCGTCGACCGCCTCCGCCGCCCAGTCGTCGAGCACGTCGTCCGGCACCCGGGACAGCACCGCGGTCACGTCGAAGGCGTCCTGCTCGCGCAGGACCCCGTCGTCCCCGGCGACGAGCGGCCGTCCGACGAGCGCCGAGCAGTGGGCGAGCGCGAGCGCGTTGCACCACACGGCGTGCAGGTCGGCGCTGATGACGACGACCGGGAGGCCCGGTGCGGCACCGTCGAGCAGCTCGCGTCGTGCGGGGCGCGGCCAGGTCCCGTCGCGGTAGCCGTGGCCGACGAGCACCAGGTCCGACACCCCGGTGCGCGCGACCGCGGCGAGCGCCTCGGCCGTCGCCTCCGCCGACGTGCAGGCGGACACGTCGACGCGCCGGCGGACCAGGGCCCACTGGTCGAAGTGCACGTGGTGGTCGACGAGCCCCGGACCGAGCCACGCGCCGTCGGTCTCGACGACGTCGGTGTCGGCGCCCGTGGGCGGGTCGAGCGTGCCGGCGGGGGCGACCGCGTCGACGCGGCCGCCGACGATGCGGACGTCGCACGGCGCGCCGGAGGTGCCCACCCGGCGGACGGTGCGGAGCAGGACGTCGGTCACGATGCCTCCCGGTCGTCCCGGCGCGCCACCTGGGCGCGCTCGACGGCGTCGGCGAGCGCTGGCGAGGCGTACGGGCCGTCGCCGCGGAGCCCGGCGACGATCCGCTCGACGACCTCGGGAGCCTTGTTCTGCGAGAGCTTCGCGCGGGCGTCGAACCGGGTGACCCGGATGCGGATGCCGACGGTGCCCTTCGCCGCGCGGCGGGCGGTCGCGGGGTCGACGTCGAGGGACACCGGCTCGGGCATCACGCGCTCGAAGTGGTCGACCAGCTCGCCGAGCACCCGGAAGTTCTCCTCGTCGGACAGGATCTCCGGCGTGCCCCAGCAGTGCGCCGTCACGTGGTCCCAGGTCGGGACGAACTGCTCCGGTGGGTACCAGGCGGGGGAGACGTAGCCGTGCGGGCCCTGGAACACGACGAGGACCTCGTGCTGGCCGAGCTCGTGCGCGACCTCGTCCGGTCGGCCGACGTGCGACACGAGGACGAAGGCGTCGGGATCGTCGTCCGGTCCCGGCGCCTCGAGCAGGAACGGGTAGTGCGAGGCGACGAGCCCCTGGGCGGTGTGCGACACGATCGTCGCCCACGGGTGCCCGTCGATCAGACGTCGCACCTCGTCGACGTCGGTCATGAGGAAGTGGGGTGTGTGCCGCATGCGACGAGCGTGGCACATGCGAGGCTGGTCGGCATGGAGAAGCGCGCCGCGTACGAGTCCGTCCTGCCCTACGTCCGTGAGTGGATCGACTACAAGGTGTGGCAGCTCCGGCTCCCGGGCGTGCAGGTCGCGATCGGATTCGAGGACGAGGTGCTGTTCTCCGAGGCCTGGGGTCACGCGGACGTCGAGGCCGGACGGCGCCTGACGACCACGGACCTGTTCCGGATCGCGTCGCACTCGAAGACCTTCACCGCGACCGCGCTGCTGCAGCTCGCCGACGCCGGCGCGCTGCGGCTCGACGACACCGTCGGGTCGTTCGTGCCCGCCCTCGTCGACGCCGGGTCGCCGATCGCCGACGCGACGGTGCGCGAGCTCATGGAGATGGGCGGCGGTGTCGTGCGTGACGGTGCCGACGGCGACCACTGGGCGCTCGACCACCCGTTCCCGGACGCCGACCAGCTCGTCGCGCTCGTGGTCGAGGGCGGCGCGAAGGTCCCCGTCGGCTCGGCCTTCAACTACTCGAACCTCGGCTACGGCCTGCTCGGACTCGTCATCGAGGCCGTCACCGGCACGACCTACGCCGAGCACGTCCGGCGTGCGATCGTCGAGCCGCTCGGACTCACCGGCACCGGGCCGGAGTACGACCCGGCGCGCGAGGACGAGTTCGTCGTCGGCTACACGGGCCTGCACACCGCCCGCACCCGCCAGCGTGTCCCGCACGTCACGACCGGGGCGCTCGCCGCGGCGACGGGCTTCCACGGCACCGCGTCCGACCTCGTCCGGTACTTCTCGGCGCACGTGCCCGGCCGGGGTTCGCTGCTGTCCGACCACGCGAAGCGCCTGGCGCAGCGGAAGGCCTGGAGCGCGCTCGACACCGATCCGGCCGCGCGGGGCTACGGCGCGGGCTTCATCGTCGACCGGATCGGCGGGCGCGAGGTCCGTGGGCACTCCGGCGGCTTCCCCGGCCAGATCACCCAGACGGTGTTCGACCCGGCGTCGTCGCTCGTCGTCTCCGTCCTGACGAGCAGCGCGACCGGCCCGGCGGGGATGCTCGCGACGGGCATCGTGCACCTGCTCGACGCCGCGGCCGACGAGCACGCCCCCGGCCCGGAGCTGCCCGAGGGCGTCGACACCGACCGGTACACGGGACGGTTCACGACGTTCGAGGGCATCACCGACGTCGCACGGGTGGGGGACCGGCTGCTCGCGATCGACCCGACGCAGCCGGTGCCGACCGAGTCCCCGGTGCGCCTGGGCGTCGTCGACGAGGACACGCTCGTGATGGCGGCGGGGAACCGCTTCGGCTCGGTGGACGAGCGGATCACCTACGCGCGCGACGAGACCGGCGCCGTCGTGTCGTTCCGCGGGGACAGCGGCATGACGCACCGCCCGTGGTCGGTCCCCGAGGAGTCCCCGGAGGTCGCCGCCGCCCTCGTCTGACGGCGCGACGGGCGCAGGGGGTGGGGACAACCCCACCCCCGATCCGGGAGACGGCAGGATGGGACGCGGGGACGGGCTCCGTGAGGCTGGACCCATGACCGACACCGACCGCCTCGACCAGGCCGAGACCGTCCCGCTGGAAGACCATGCCGCCGATCGTGCACAGACCGTCCCGCTCGACGGAGCCGTGCCCCAGGGAGCCACGAAGCCGATGCCCGAACAGCCCCGCACGCCCGACGGCGGCCCGTCCTCGGCGCCCTCGGGATGGGGTGCGACACCGACCACGGGGCGGGCGTCCGCTCCGGGGGAGCAGCCCTTCGCCCCCGCGGGTGCAGCGGGGCAGCCGCCCTTCGCCGCCGCGGGTGCGCCGGGCAACGGGGGTGGTGCCGGCTCCGGCATGACCGCCGGTCGCTTCTACCGCGAGGCCTGGCGTCGCCTGCCGCGCGACTTCGGCTACATGGCGCTGACGGCCGTGCTGCTCTGCACGCTGTACGCGGCGTTCCCCGCGGCGCTGTTCGGGCGGGGCCTGCGCGACCTGTTCAACCCGTTCGTGCTCCTGATGTTCTTCATCGCGCTGTTCGTGGCGCGGTGGCTCGGCCAGTTCGAGAAGACCCGCATCGGGTGGGCAGACCCCCGGCCGATCCGTCCGGTGGACTGGACGCCGCGGTGGCAGCAGAACTGGTGGACGCGCACCGGGTCCGCGGTGGCGAACCCGCACTACTGGCTGTACCTGCTGCACGCGGCCGTGGTCTACCCGCTCGCGGCACTCGTGACCGTGGGAGCCGGTGTCGTGCTCCTCGCCGGGTTCGCCTGGCCGTTCGTGGTCGCCGTCGCCTGGGGCTTCCTCGGCGTGGGCGGCATGTACCTGCCCAGCTCGGACAGTGCCGCGCTGCTCGCGATCGGACTCCTCAGTCTGCTGTCGATGGCCGCGTCGGTGGCGCTCCTGCCCCTCTGGGCACGTGGCTCCGTGCTCGCCCACTACTGGATCGACCTCGGTCTGCTCGGTGGCTTCCGTGCCGAGCAGCTCGAGCAGCGCGTCGCCGGGCTGCAGGCCTCCCGCGCGGGTGCCGTGACGGCCGAGGGCCAGGCACTGCGCCAGATCGAGCGAGACCTGCACGACGGTCCGCAGCAGCGGCTCGTCCGGCTCCGCATGGACCTCGCCGCTGCCGAGCGCGCCTTCGACCGCGACCCGGAGAAGGCGAAGCGGCTCATCGGCGAGGCGACCGAGCACGCGCAGGACGCCCTCGACGAGCTCCGCGCCCTGTCCCGCGGCTTCGCACCGCCGATCCTGCTCGACCGCGGACTCGTGGCAGCGCTCGAGGCACTGGTCGCCCGGACGCCGATCCCCGTCGGGCTCGACGTCCGCCTGCCCGAGGGGCTCGAGCTCGCGACGGAGATCCAGCGCAACGTGTACTTCACGGTGAGCGAGCTCCTGACGAACACGACGAAGCACGCCGGTGCCTCGACGGCCGGCGTGTACCTCGGGCTCATCGTCGACGCCTCGGGCCTCTGGTACCTGACGGTCAGCGTCACCGACGACGGCCGTGGTGGCGCACGACCGCAGGAGGGCCACGGCATCGAGGGCCTGATGGGGCGGATGCGCGCCCTCGACGGCGAACTCGTCGTGAACAGCCCCGAGGGTGGTCCGACCGAGGCCACCGCCCGGATCCCGCTCGGAGCCCTGAACGGCGTCCCCGTCGTCCGCGGGTGACGACGTCGGGAGCGGCCCGGCGCCACGGTCGGCGCACCCGCTCCCACTAGGCTGGTCGGCATGAGCGACGGCCCGGGTGCAGCACGCATCCGGGCCGTCGTCGTCGACGACGCGGTGCTCCTGCGCGAGGGGCTCGCCCGCGTGCTCGACGAGGCCGGCATCGACGTCGTCGGCCAGTACGCCGACGCGGACGCCTTCCTCGCCACGCTGCCCGACGGTGCCCCCGACGTGGTCGTCATGGACGTGCGGATGCCGCCGACCTTCACCGACGAGGGTGTGCGCGCCGCCGTCGCCACCCGCCGCGTCGCACCCCGCACCGGGGTCCTGCTGCTGTCGCAGTACGTCGAGGCCACCTACGCCGAGGACGTCCTGGCCGCCGGGGCGACCGGCATCGGGTACCTGCTCAAGGACCGCGTGACCCGGCTCGAGGAGATCGACGACGCCGTCCGGCGCATCGCCGCGGGCGGCACCGTGCTCGACCCCGAGGTCGTCACGCAGCTCATGGGTCGTCGGCGGGACCCGCTCGCCGCCCTGACGCCCCGCGAGCGCGAGGTCCTCGGGCTGATGGCCGAGGGGCGCACGAACGCCGCCATCGCCCGTGCGCTCGTGATCGGCACCGGAGCCGTCGAGAAGCACGTGTCGAGCATCTTCGGCAAGCTCGCCCTGGAGGACACCGGTGAGGACCACCGCCGCGTCCTCGCCGTGCTCGCGTACCTCGGCTGACCCGACGCATGGCGACCGCACCGTGACCCGCGTCCCCGCACCGGTGCTCGCCCTCGCCGCGATGCTCTCGGTGCAGATCGGTGCCGCGCTGGCGAAGACCCGCTTCGACGAGGTCGGGTCGGTCGGTGCCGCTGCGCTCCGGCTCGTCATCGGTGCGCTCGTGCTCCTGCTCGTCGTGCGCCCGCGCGTCCGGCACTGGACCCGCGGGCAGTGGACGGCGGCGGTGCTGCTCGGCCTCGCGCTCGGCGGGATGAACGTCTTCATCTACGTGGCCTTCGCGAGCATCCCGATCGGCGTCGCCGTGACGATCGAGTTCCTCGGACCGCTCACCCTGTCGCTCGCGCACACCCGACGGTGGCGGGACGTCACGTGGGCGGCCCTCGCGCTCGCCGGGGTCGTGCTGCTCGGTGTCGGTCCGGCCGCGGTCACCGCGGTCGGGGGCGTCGTCGCCGCGATCGCCGCTGCCGCGTGCTGGGCGGGCTACATCGTGATGAACCGTCGGGTCGGTGCCGCCATCCCCGGGGTCGACGGGCTGGCGGTGTCGATGGTCGTCGCGATGCTCGTGTCGCTGCCGACCGGACTCCGTCCGGCCGTCGACGGCGTGGTCGGCGACCCGTCGCTGCTGCTCGTGTTCGCGGGCGTCGCGCTGCTCTCGACCGTGCTGCCGTACGCCCTCGAGATGCTCGCGCTCCGCCGGATGCCCACCCGGGTGTTCGGTGTGCTGCAGAGCCTCGGTCCGGCGATCGCGGCCCTGGCGGGCCTCGTGGTGCTGCACGAGGAGCTCGCGGTGCAGGAGGTCGTCGCCCTGGCCTGCGTGAGCGTCGCCAGCGTCGGGGTCACCCTGTCGGCGCGACGCGGTCGCGCGCGACCTGACGCGGGTCGGACGGGAGGCGCGGGGCAGGTTCCCTGACGTCGGGGACGTCCGTCGTGCCTCCCGGCCGACCGCCTACTCGGCGCGCAGGAAGTCCGCGTACGTGGGTTCCGACTGCACACCCGACAGCAGGGCCGGATCGTTGATCCGGCGCTCGACGTAGGCCGCGATGACCTCCGGCGGGGTGAGCACGTGGGCGACCCAGGACGGCACCTCGTTCCTCTTCACAGTGCCTCCTCTCGTCGGGTCGTTGCCGTCGAACTTCTCGATGATCGTGTAGTTCGACGAAGCGGTACGGGCAGAACGATCCTCGTGATGCGGGTGGAAGTCAATGCGGTGCGTTCCCTGGATGCCGTGGGTCGGCGCGGAGCGTGCGGTGCTTCACGGCCGACCGCCAGACCCAGGCGTCGGCCTGCTGCCCGAACTGCGCCCACTCGACGAGCACGGCATCACGGGTCCAGCTCTTCGCGAAGCCCTTCACGCGGATGTGGAACGTGGGGAACTGGATCCACGCCCACACTGGTGCGGGGGTGACCGCGTGGCAGACGTCGGGCCCGCGGGCATCCTCCGACAGGGAGTAGGCGCGCGGGCGTTCGACCTCCGGGTGTTCCGGGGGCTGCCACCGGTTCTCGCGACGCCGTCCCACAGGGGTATTCGAACGTGTGTTCGAACCGGCGTCAAGTCAGCCGCGCGGTCAGCGTGTGGAACGGCCGCCGTGCGGGCGTGTCGGTGCGCGACCGGTGGAGTCGCGCACGCTCAGGGTCAGCGAGGGGCCGGGGCGTGAGGGCAGGACCGCGCCCGAGTCGATCTGCTCGCGCAGGAGCACGGCGGCCCGCTGCCCGAGCTCGACCGTGTCGCGGGTCAGGGACGTGATCGCGGGTCGCACGAGGCGGATCATCGCGGAGTCGTCGAACGAGACGATCGACACCGCGTGGGGGACCGCGATCCCCATCTCGCTCGTGACGCCGAGGCCGGCGACGGCGAGCACGTCGTTGTCGTACACGATCGCGGTCGGCCGGTCGGTGCCGGACAGCAGCGTCCGCGTCGCACGGGCGCCGGCCTCCGCGGAGTAGTCCGTCGGGATCGACACCGTCCGCTCGAGCCCCTCGGTCGCGGCGAACGTCTCGAGGCGCGCCGTGCGCATCGCCGTGTGCTCGAACTCCGGAGGACCGGCGACGTGGGCGATGCGGCGGTGACCGAGGGCGTGCAGGTAGCGCAGGACGGTCTCGGTGGCGTCGGAGTCGTCGATCCAGACGCTCGGCGCCGCACCCGCCGGTGACGGGTGGGACCCGACGACGACGGCCGGCATCCCGAGCTCGGCGAGCAGGGCCAGGCGGTCGTCGTCCTGTCTCGGGTCGATCACGACGACGCCGTCGACCCGGTGGCCCCGCCACCAGTCCCGGTACGTCTGGAGCTCCTCGTCCGCATCCCGCGCCACGAGCAGGGTCATGCCGACGTGGGTGCCCGCGAGACCGAGCTGGATCCCGGAGATCAGGTCGCCGAAGAACGACTCCGTCCCGAGGGTGCGTGCGGGCCGGTTCAGCACGAACCCGATCGAGCCCGCCCGGGCTCCACCGAGCGCGCGCGCCGCGGTGTGCGGCTGCCAGTCGAGCTCGCGCGCGATCTCCTGCACCCGTCGACGGGTCTCCGGGGAGACGCCCGGTCGGTCGTTGAGCGCGAACGACACCGCGCTGATGGACACGCCGGCTCGGGCGGCGATGTCGGCGATCGTCGTCCGACGCTTCGGTTGCACGGGGTTGACTATAACGCTTTAGTCCCGCACAGTGGCACGCAACCCGGTTGCAGCACACGACGGCTGAACCGCTTGAGCAGGATGACGAAGGAGTCACAACGCCATGAGGACCACACCACGACCGACGAGGGGCCGCGCGGCAGCGCTGCTCGCGACCGCGGCGGCCACCGCCCTCGTCCTGACCGGCTGCTCGAGCGGCAGCAGCGGCGCGACCGGCGGAGGGAACGGCAAGGTCGAGGGCACCATCACCCTGCAGACCTGGGCGCTCACGCCGACCTACACGGACTACCTGCAGGGCGTCATCGACGGCTTCGAGCAGGAACACCCCGACGCGAAGGTGAAGCTGCAGGACCAGCCGGGCGACGGCTACGCGGACAAGGTGCTCAGCCAGGCGTCGTCGAACTCGCTGCCGGACGTCATCAACCTGCCGCCGGACATCGCGCTGCCGCTCGCGAAGCGCGGGTTCCTGCAGGACATCTCGAAGGACGACAGCACGCTGAGCAGCACGTACGTCGCCGGCGCGTTGGACTCGTACGAGTACAAGGGACTCGACGGCACCTACGGCTACCCCTGGTACCTCAACACCGACGTCGACTACTGGAACTCGACGATGTTCGCGAAGTGCGGGCTCGACGCGAACGACCCGCCGAAGACCACCGACGAGCTGTTCACGCAGGCGAAGACGATGCACGAGAAGTGCCCGGACGACTACCTGATGAGCCGGAAGCCCGGGCTCGGCGACTTCACGCTCGCCGGCGTCAAGGTGGTCAACGGGGACGGGACGAAGTTCACGTTCGCCGACTCGTCGAAGGCCGCCGACCTGATCGACCGGTACAGGACGGCGTACCAGGACGGCTACATGCCGTCGAACGTCCTCAACAGCGACTACCTCGGCAACTCGACGCTCTTCACGCAGGGCAAGGTCGCCTGGACCACCGGTGGTGCGACCGCGCTCGCCGACATGGAGAAGAGCAACCCGTCGCTCACGGGCAACGTCACCGTCAGCCCGGCGCTCGACACCCCGCCGCTGTACGTGCAGGGCCTGTCGGTGTCCAGCAAGTCGAAGCACCTCGCCACCGCCGAGGCGTTCGCGCAGTACATGACGAACGCGAAGAACCAGGAGGCGTTCGCCCACCAGGTGAACATCTTCCCGTCGACCGTCTCGTCGCAGTCCGACCCGTACTTCTCGAAGGACGACGGAACCGTGAACGGCAAGGCCCGCGTGCTCGCGAACGAGGCGCTCAAGGAGGCGAAGGTCCTCAACCCGGTCGAGGCGAACTCCGCGATGACGGACTTCCTCGACCAGCAGATCGCCCTCGCCATGAAGGGGCAGGTCTCGCCGGAGAAGGCCCTGCAGACCGCGCAGGACAAGATGAACTCGCTCCTGGCCAACGGCTGATGCGCGCCAACCGCTGGTTCACGCCCTGGCTGCTCGTCCTGCCGGCACTCGTCTGGCTCCTCGCGTTCAGCCTCTGGCCGTCGATCAACACCGTCCGGTTGTCGTTCACGAACGCCAGCCCGCTCGGGGGCGTGAGCCAGTGGGTGGGCGTCCGCAACTTCCAGACCCTGCTCGCCGACCCGCAGGTGTGGGAGGCGTTGCTCAACAGCGTCATCTACATGGCGATCTGCCTGCCGCTGCTCACCGTCCTGCCGCTGCTCATCGCGGTGCTCGTGCAGCAGAAGCTCCCCGGGATCGCGTTCTTCCGTACGGCGTACTACACGCCCGTGATCGCCTCGGCCGTCGTGGTCGGGCTCATCTGGACGTGGATCCTCGACGACCGCGGCGTGGTGAACGAGATCGTGAAGGCGCTCGGTGGCGCGGGCATCCCGTTCCTCACCGACCGGTGGCTGCTGCTCATCAGCGCGATCAGCCTGACGGTCTGGAAGGGCCTCGGCTACTACATGATCATCTTCCTCGCGGCGCTCGGGAACGTCGGCAAGGACCTGCACGAGGCCGCCGCCCTCGACGGTGCCGGGTCGGTCCGCCGCTTCTGGTCCGTGACCATGCCCGGTGTCCGCGGCACCATGACGCTCGTCGGCATCCTGGTGTGCGTCAGCGCGCTCCGCGTGTTCAGCGAGCTCTACATCCTCACCAACGGCACCGGCGGACCCGGCGGGCAGGACAACTCGCTCGTCATGCTCATCCAGCAGTACGCCCGCGGCTTCACCGGCAACCTCGGCTACGCGTCCGCGCTCAGCCTGCTGCTCTTCGTGGTGACGCTGGTGCCGATGCTCGCCCTGGCGCGCATGAACAGCAAGGCGGACAAGTGACGAACACGACCAGCACCACGGAACCCGTGATCGGGGGCGCCGCCGGCGTCGCCGCACCCGCACCGGACGTGACCGGCGCGACGGCACGCGGACGCGCCTCCGGACCGACACCGCGGAAGCGCCGCCGGGTCTGGGGCGTCATGTCCACCCGTGAGAAGGTCGTCCGCTACGTCCTGCTCGTGGTCGTCCTCTTCATCACGATCGGCCCGTTCCTCTGGCAGTTCTCCACCTCGCTCAAGGGTGCGGGCGAGGACATCTACACCGCGAACCCGTCGTTCATCCCGAGCGAGCCGACGTTCGACAACTACCTCAAGGTGGCGGCGGCGATCCCGGTCTTCCGGTACATCGGCAACTCGCTGCTCGTCGCCGCGATCGACGTGTTCGGCAACATCGTGTTCGCCACCCTCGCCGGGTTCGCCCTCGCCCGCCTGCAGTGGCGCTTCCGGAAGCTCGTGCTCGGCCTCTTCCTGGCCACCCTGGTGCTGCCGGGCGAGGCGACGATCATCAGCCAGTTCGTCACGGTCAAGGACCTCGGGCTCGCCGACAACCTGGTCGGCGTCGCGCTGCCGGGCATGATCGCCGCACTCAACGTGCTGCTCATGTTCAACGCGTTCCGGCAGATCCCCGAGGAGATCGACCAGGCCGCGGTGGTGGACGGCGCGAACGCGATGCAGCGCCTCCGGTACATCTCCCTGCCCGCCGTGCAGGGGACCATCGCGGTGATCGCGATCTTCTCGTTCATCGGTGCGTGGGACGACTTCCTCTGGCCGCTCATCGTGCTGCAGTCGCCCGAGAACCTCACGCTGACGGTGGGACTCCAGTACCTGCAGGGCACGTTCGCGACCGACCAGCGCATGATCGCCGCCGGCACCATGATCGCCTTCATCCCGATCGCCGTGATCTTCGCCGTCCTGCAGCGCTTCTTCTTCAAGGGCGTCGAAGAGGGCGGGGTGAAGGGCTGATGCGCTTCGGTGTCAACCACACCCCGTCGGTCGGCTGGTTCCACTCGTGGCTCGACTTCTCGCCGGCGGACACCGCGCGGGACATGGAGCAGATCGCCTCGCTCGGTGCCGACCACGTGCGGATCTTCCCGCTGTGGCCGGTCGTCCAGCCGAACCGGACGCTCATCCGGGAGGCGGCGCTGCGCGACGTCGCCACCGTCGTCGACATCGCCGGCTCCTTCGGGCTCGACGTGAACGTCGACGCGCTGCAGGGGCACCTGTCGAGCTTCGACTTCGTGCCGTCGTGGCTCGACAGCTGGCACCGCCGGAACATGTTCACCGATCCGGACGTGGTCGCGTCGACGGCCGCGTACGTCGAGGCACTCGCCGCGGCGGTCGCCGACAAGCCGAACCTGCTCGGCATCTCGATCGGCAACGAGGTCAACCAGTTCGCGCACGCACCGCACCCCGCACCGCACGACATCACCGCGGAACAGGGACACGCGTGGGCCGCGGCGATGGTCGCGGCGGCGCGGCGCGGGCTGTCCGGTGGGTCCACGGTCGGGTCGTCCGCCGGCCGGGAGGCACCACCCGCGTCCGCCTCGTCGGCTCCTGCCGCCCCCGGGTCGCGTCCTGCGCCGCTGGTCACCGTCGCGCAGTACGACGCGGCCTGGTACGACGACACGCAGCCCTTCGGTCCGGCCCACGCGGCGGATCACGGCGACGCGACGGTCACGCACTCGTGGGTGTTCAACGGGTCCGCGGCCCTGCACGGCGCACTCGGCGCCGGGTCGGTGCGGCACGGGGAGTACCTGCTCCAGCTCGCCGCGGCCTGGAACCGTGAGCCCGGTCGACCGAACTGGCTGCAGGAGGTCGGCGCCCCGACGAACGTCGTCGACCCGGCCGACGCCGCCGCGTTCACCGACCGGACCATCCGGCACGTCGCCGGCGCCCAGGACCTGCTCGGGGTGACCTGGTGGTGCTCGCACGACGTCGCACGGTCGCTCGCCGACTTCCCGGAGCTCGAGTACGACCTCGGGCTGTTCACGAACGACGGCCGGCTGAAGCCCGCGGGCGAGGCGTTCGCCGCCCTGGCCCGGACCGGTCTGCCCGCCCCCGCGGCGCCGCCGACCACCGCGGTCGTGCTGGACGACGTGCTCCCGGACGGCTCGCCCCGGTACGGGGTGCGTGCGGACTGCGCCCCCGGTGGCCGGTTCGCGGCCGCGTGGCTCGCGTGCGCCGAGTCCGCCACGGACGGCCGCGGACCCCAGGTCGTGCTGCGCTCCCGGCTGCCCGACACCGCGCACACCGCGGCCAGGGGCATCAGGAGCACCGTGGAGGTGCCGGACGACCTCGCCGGCACCGCGCTGTCGATCGCCCACCCCGCGACGATGCCCTGACCCCGGCCCACCACGACACACCGCCCCGCCCGACCACGCCCCGATCCGTCCACCCGGAAGGACCCCATGCACGACGACATCCCCCTCACCACCGGACGCGCCCGACGGGTCCTCGACGAGCGGATCCTGCCCGCGGTGCACGCGACCGCGGTGCCGCTCGGAGCCGCCTGGCACGAGCTGCCCGGTGAGCCGGTCCCGCCCGCCGCCGGTCTGCAGCTCGACTTCACGCCGTACGAGGTGGGGACGCCGTGGGGCGCGGCCTGGGGCACGACGTGGTTCCGGCTGTCCGGCACGATCCCGCAGGAGTACGCCGGGCAGCGCGTGGAGGCGGTGATCGACCTCGGCTTCGACGAGAACATGCCCGGGTTCCAGTGCGAGGGGCTCGTGTACCTGGCCGACGGCACGCCGGTGAAGTCGATCAACCCGCGGAACCAGTGGGTGCTCGTCACCGAGCGGGCCGAGGGCGGCGAGACCGTCGAGCTCTTCGTCGAGGCCGCGTCGAACCCGGTGCTGCTCGACTACCACCCCTTCCTGCCGACGCAGGAGGGCGACGTGCAGACCTCGTCGTCGAAGCGGCTGTACACGAGCCGCCGGATGGACCTCGCGGTGTTCGCGTCCGAGGTGCACGACCTGTCGCTCGACCTCGAGGTCCTCCTCGAACTCCAGGCCCAGCTGCCCGACGGCCCGCGGCGGATGCGGATCCTGCAGGCACTCGACGACGCCCTCGACCGGCTCGACCTCCAGCACATCGTCGGGACGGCAGCGGACGCCCGCGCCGCACTCGCCGACGTGCTCGCCGCGCCCGCAGCGGCCTCGGCGCACACGATCTCGGCGATCGGGCACGCACACATCGACTCCGCGTGGCTGTGGCCCGTCCGCGAGACGATCCGGAAGGTCGCCAGGACGACCTCGACGATGACCGAGCTCATCGACCAGACCGACGACTTCCTCTACGGCATGTCGAGCGCGCAGCAGTACGCCTGGATCAAGGAGCACCGGCCCGAGGTCTACGCGAGGGTGCAGGCCGCGGTCGAGGCGGGTCGCTTCCTGCCCCTCGGCGGCATGTGGGTCGAGTCCGACACCGTGATGCCGACGGGCGAGAGCATCGTGCGGCAGTTCTCGCAGGGACAGCGGTTCTTCGAGCGGGAGTTCGGCATCCGGCCGAAGGGCGTCTGGCTGCCGGACAGCTTCGGGTACTCGCCGGCGCTGCCGCAGCTCATGCGCCGCGCGGGCTTCGAGTGGTTCTTCACCCAGAAGATCTCGTGGAACCAGGTGAACAAGTTCCCGCACCACACCTTCCTCTGGGAGGGCATCGACGGGTCGCGGGTCTTCTCGCACTTCCCGTCCATGGACACCTACAACTCCCGGCTCTCCGGGGAGGAGGTCGCGAAGGCCTCCCGCCAGTTCCGTGAGAACCGCCTCGCCACGGGGTCGATCGCCCCGGTCGGGTGGGGTGACGGTGGCGGGGGCACGACGCGCGAGATGACCGGCACGGCCGAACGCCTCGCCGACCTCGAGGGCAGCGCGAAGGTCCGGTGGGAGCACCCGGACGCGTTCTTCGACCGGGCGAAGTCGGAGCTGCCGGACCCGCCGGTGTGGGTGGGGGAGCTGTACCTCGAGCTGCACCGCGCCACGCTCACCAGCCAGCACCAGACGAAGCAGGGCAACCGCCGGTGCGAGCAGCTGCTCATCGAGGCCGAGCTCTGGGCCACGACCGCCGCGGCACGCACCGGGTTCGTGTACCCGTACGACGAGCTCGACGCGCTCTGGCAGCAGGTCCTCCTGCAGCAGTTCCACGACATCCTCCCCGGCACCTCGATCGCCTGGGTGCACCGCGAGGCGGTCGCGAAGTACGCGGAGACGGCCGCAGCCCTGACCGCGATCATCGAGGACGCGCTGTCGGCACTCGCCGGCCCCGGGACGGAGACCGTCGTCGTCAACCCGGCCCCGGTCCTCCAGGCCGGTGCTCCCGTGCAGGGTGCGCTCCCGGCGACCGACGTGCCCACCGCGGAGCCGGTCTCGCTGGCCCAGCAGGACGGCGGGTACGTGCTCACCAACGACCTGGTGCGGATCGTCGTGACCGCACAGGGGCTCGTCACGAGCGCCGTCGACCTGGCCACCGGACGCGACGCGATCGCCCCGGGGCAGGCCGCGAACCTGCTGCAGCTGCACCAGGACTTCCCGAACATGTGGGACGCGTGGGACGTCGACCGGTACTACCGGAACCGGGTCGAGGACCTGGTCTCCGTCGACTCGCTCGACGCATCGGTCGACGCCGCCGGTATCGCGCGCATCGTCGTGTCGCGCTCGTTCGGAGACTCCACCGTCACGCAGGAGATCGTGCTCGCGCCCGGTTCCCGCACGCTCGAGTTCGACCAGACGACCGACTGGCACGAGACCGAGAAGTTCCTCAAGGTGGCGTTCCCGCTCGACGTCCGCGCCGAGCACACGGTCGCCGAGACGCAGTTCGGCGCGCAGAAGCGCGTCACGCACACGAACACCTCGTGGGAGGCCGCGAAGTTCGAGACGTCGATGCACCGCTACGTGCTGGTGGAGGAGCCCGGGTTCGGGGTCGCCCTCGTGAACTCGTCCATCCACGGCTTCGACACCACCCGTGACGCCGTCGACGGCCACGTCACCACCACCGTCCGGCTCTCGCTGCTCCGCGCACCGCGCTTCCCCGACCCGGAGACCGACCAGGGCGTGCAGACCCACCGGTACGGCATCGTCGTCGGGACGGACCAGCTCGGCGCGACCGCGGCCGGCATCGTGATGAACGCCCCGGCACGGCGCCTCACGGGCGCCCACGGGTTCGAGCCGCTCGTGCAGGTGTCGGGCGACGTCGTGCTGTCGAGCGTCAAGCTCGCCGACGACCGCTCGGGCGACCTGGTCGTCCGCGTGTACGAGCCGAGCGGGCGGCGGGGGACCGGCGGCATCGCCGTGGCCGAGCCCGGCGTCTTCGGCGACCCGGTCGAGGTGACGCTGCTCGAGGAGGTCGACGACGCCCTGCCGGGCGTCGCCGCGCTCACCGACGGTGTCGCGGCCTTCCCGGTCGACGCGTACGAGGTCCGGACCTTCCGCTACCCGCGCGCCTGAGACCCCCGCCGCCGGGGGTTCGGGATCCCCAGCGGCGGTCCCCGGTCGGCACCGGTCGACCGGTCCACCACTCGATGAGGAGTGACATGAAGCAGTCCGTGAAGATCGGCATCGTGGCGGCGCTCGCCGCGATGCTCGCAGCACCGATGGTGCCGGCCGCAGCGTCGGCGGCACCGTCCCCGACCGGCCTCTCCCACGGGGTCGGCGCGTACCACGGCGTCGGCCACGGGAAGCAGCCGCACGACGTCCCCACGAAGGACGGCCCGACGAGCATCGCCTACGTCGAGGTCAACAACGACCAGCTCGCGAACGTCGGCCGCTACCGGCTCGCGAACGGCGCGAACGCCTTCGACGTGGCGATCATCTTCGCCGCGAACATCAACCGCGACGCGGACGGCAACGCGGTGCTGTACGCCAACGAGAACGTGCAGCGCACCCTCGACGACGCCGCCACGCAGATCCGGCCGCTGCAGGCGAAGGGCATCAAGGTGTCGCTGTCGATCCTCGGCAACCACCAGGGCACCGGCATCGCGAACTTCCCGACGCAGGCCGCCGCCGAGGACTTCGCGGCCCAGGTCTCCGCGACCGTCGCGGAGTACGGCCTCGACGGGGTCGACCTCGACGACGAGTACTCCGACTACGGCACGGACGGCACCCCGCAGCCGAACCAGCAGTCGATCGGCTGGCTCGTCAGCGCCCTGCGCGCCGACATGCCCGACAAGCTCGTCTCGTTCTACGACATCGGCCCGGCGTCCGACGCCCTGTCGTCGTCGAGCAGCGCGATCGGTTCCCAGCTCGACTACGCCTGGAACCCCTACTACGGCACGTACTCGGCGCCGTCGATCCCGGGGCTCGGCAAGGACCGGCTCTCGGCGGCGGCGGTCGACATCCAGAACACCCCGCAGTCGACGGCGGTGTCGCTCGCGCAGCGCTCGAAGGCCGACGGGTACGGCGTCTTCATGACGTACAACCTGCCGGACGGCGACGTCAGCGGGTACGTGTCCGGGCTGACGAACGTGCTGTACGGGCAGAGCACGACCCACGAGTGAGGACGACCGACCGATGAGTGCTGAACGCCGTGGCGGCCAGACCGGCCCCGTGACCGCGGTCGCGGCCCGGAACGGGGTCGGGTTCGTCTCGCAGCAGGCGACCCCGATCGAGCAGACCGACCCGACGGGGACCGTGCAGGTCCTCGACGGGCACCGAGGTCACGACGTCGGGCCGACCGACGTCCTGACCTGGGTCTGGTTCCCGGAGCGGTCGCTGCCCGACGGGCGGACCGAGCCGACGACCACGGACCTCGACCGGTTCTGGGCCGCCACGGCGTTCGCACTCGACGTCGTCTTCACCGACGGCACCCGACTCAGCGCGGGCGGCGCCCGCGACCAGTACGGCGACCTCGTCACCCCCGAGGCGCAGGACGACGCCCGCAAGCAGTGGGTCGACCAGTGGAACCGGCGGACCGTCGACCTGTCGGCGCACGTCGGCCGGACGGTGGACCGTCTGGAGGCCCGGCTCGGCCGAGCGGACCGGCCCGCGCCCGACGGTGACCCCGGCACCGCCGTCCGCGGTTGGCTCGACGACGTCCGGATCGGACCCGCCGGGCGCGCGACCGGTTACCTGCCGGAGGGTGCCCGACCGCTCGACCACGTCCGCACCACGCGTGGCACCCACTCGTCCGGCACGTTCTCGCGCGGCAACACCGCGCCCCTCGTCGGGCTCCCGCACGGAGGTGTCTTCGGCCTGCCGATGACCGACGCTGCCGACAGCCGGTGGCCGTACGCCTACCAGGAGCACAACCGGCGGAGCGACAACCGGCCCACGATCCAGGCGTTCGCGACGAGTCACCTGCCCTCGCCGTGGATGGCCGACCGCGGGGTGTTCCAGGTCATGCCCTCCCCGCTCGCCGACCCCGACCTCGACCGGACCGCCCGCGCGCTCGGCTTCGACCACGTCGACGAGGCCGACGGCCCGCACCGCTACCGGGTCACCCTCGACGCAGGCGTCACCGCCGAGATGACCGCCGGGGAGTTCGCCCTCGCGTGGCGGTTCGCAGGCGTCCGCAGCATCGTCCTCGACCACCACGGCGTCCTCCGCTCGTGCACGGTCCGCATCGAGGACGGCACCGCGGTCGTCGACGCCCTGCTCGACGACCGGGCCGAGACGCCGCCGCACCACGTGCACGTGCGGATCGGGAACGCCCTCGCCGACCGGACGACGTTCGTCGACGGCGAGCTCCGCGGACGGGTCGAGGTCGCCGGTGACACCGACGTGCTCCTCGGCATCTCCACCGTGTCCGCCGAGGACGCGGTCGCGAACCTCGACGCCGCCGGTGACTTCGACGCGATGTACCAGCACGCCGAGGAACGCTGGACCGCCGAACTCGACACACTGCAGGTCGAGGGCGCCACCCCGGACCAGCTCGTCTCGCTGTACTCCGGCCTGTACCGGGCGTTCCTCCACCCGACCCGGGCGGGGGAGACCGCGCTGACCGGGAGCCCGCGACACCGTTCCCCGTACGGCGGCGTGCTGACCGTGCCGATCCGCGACGAGCCCGGGCCCGAGGTCGTCGACGGCCCGCTCACCACCACGAACGGGTTCTGGGACACCTACCGGACCGCCTGGCCGCTGCTCGCGCTGCTCACGCCCGACACCGCCGCCGACCTCGCCGAGGGGGTCGTCGGCCACTTCACCGACGGCGGGTGGACTCCGCGGTGGAGTGCGCCAGGGGCCGAGGACGTGATGACCGGCACGACGAGCGACACCGTCCTCGCCGACCTCGTGGCGAAGGGTGTCGACGGCTTCGACGTCGAGCAGGCGTACCGGTCCGCGGTGCGGAACGCGACCGTCCCGTCACCGGACCGACGCGTCGGGCGGAAGGGGAGCCTCCCGGGTGACCTCCGCGGGTACGTCGACACGGCGACCGACGAGGGGATGTCGTGGACCCTCGACGCCGCGATCAACGACTGGGGCGTCGCCGTCCTGGCCGACACGATGGCCACGCGAGCCGCGGCCACCGGTGACGCGGGCGGCGAGCGACGGTACCGGGCCGAGCACGAGTGGTTCGCACGCCGCTCGCTCCGCTACCGGAACGTCTTCGACCGGGAGCGCGGGTTCTTCATCGGCCGCACGCCGGACGGCGCCTGGCGGTCCGGGGACGACTTCGACCCGGACGTGTGGGGGAGCGACTACACCGAGACCAACGCCTGGGGCACGATGTTCACCGCTCCGCACGACGGCGCCGGGATCGTCGACCTGCACGGTGGACCGGCCGGCTTCGACGACGCCTTCCAGCGGTTCCTGCAGCGGCCCGAGACCGGCGCCACCGACCGGTCCGGGTCCTACGGGTTCGCCATCCACGAGATGACCGAGGCGCGCGACGTCCGCACGGGGATGCTCGGCCTGTCGAACCAGCCCGCGCACCACATCCCGTTCTTCCCGATGTTCACCGGACGGCACGACGACGCGCACCGCATCGTCCGCGAGTGCCTCGACCGGCTCTTCGTCGGCTCCGACCTCGGTCAGGGGTACCCGGGCGACGAGGACAACGGCGAGATGAGCGCCTGGTACGTCCTCGCCACGATCGGCCTGTACCCGCTGGCACCGGCGACCGGCACCTACGTGCTCGTCCCGCCGTCGGTCCGGCGGACGGTCCTGCGACGGCCGGGAGGCGCGTCCACCGTCATCGAGACCGCCGGGGACGGACGGTTCATCGCGTCCGTCACGGTCGACGGTGAGCCGTGGGGCTCGATCAGCATCCCGCACACGGTGGTCGCCGCCGCGGAGCGGATCGTCGTCACCCTGGCGGAGGCCCCGACGGGGTGGGCTGCGGACACCCGACCGGTCTCGGCGTCCGAGCTGCACGGCTTCCGGGACACCCCCGACGACGTCCTGCCCGTGGGGGCGTCGCCCCTGACCGACGACACCGGACTGACCCCGGTGGCGCTCACCGCGGGGGAGTCGGTGTCGGTGCCGGTCACCGCGGCCGGGACGTCCCTGTACACCGTGACCGCGGCAGCGCCGGTGACGGCCTCGTGGCGTGCGGTGCTCCGGAGTGCGGACGGCACGGTGGTGCACGCCGTCGAGGAGCGGGACGCGGCGTTCACCTGGGCCGGGCAGACCCGGGTCTTCCGGTTCGCGGGCGGGGTGACCGGCGGGACGTTGGCGTTCGAGGCTGCCACACCCGTGGTGCTGACGCAGCTGCAGCTGATCGCGGCCGACGGCACGGTCACGGACGGGACCGACGTGCACTGACCCGGCGCACCCGGTGCTGGTCGGTCCGCCACGAGGGGGACCGGCTTGTACCCCGTTCGTGGGCTGTCGCGCTCCGGGGACACGGGGTGGAATGGACGGTGCAGGACACCCCTGCGTGCTTCACCCGGAGGAGCCGCATGACCGTCACGCTCTCCCGCCCGCACCCGGCGCCGACCGGTGCGGTGCCGGCACCCGCACCGCTGCGGCCCCTGCCGTCCGTCGCCGTCCGGTGGCTGCTCCGCGCCGCCTTCGCGCTGCCCTACGTGGCCCTCGCGCTCGTGGCGTCGCGCATCACGACGACGCCGCTCATCGGGCTGACCGGCAACCAGGTGACGCTCGACCGGGCGACGGCCGCGCTCGACGGTGGCGTGGTGCCGGCCATCGGGCAGCTCTGGCCGCTGCTCTCCGGGGTGCTCCTGCGCTTCATGCCCTTCGGTGTGCAGGGTGCCGCGGTGCTCGGCGGGATCGTCGCCGGCGTGCTGCTCCAGCTCCTCGCGCAGGACATGCTGCGCCGCGGCCTGCGCATGCGCGAGGTCGTCGCGTTCACGATCGCGCTCGGCGCCAACCCGCTGTACGCCTTCCTCGCGCTCGACGACCTGCAGGCGTTCCTCGGCATCGCCCTCTTCGCCCTGGCCGTCGTCGACATGGTGCGGTTCTTCGCGTGGGGGGACACGCAGGCGGGGTTCCGCGCGGGCCTCGCGCTGATGCTGTCCACGCTGGTCGACCCGATGGGCTTCGTCTACGTCGGCATCGCGGCGCTCGCCGCCCCGTTGCTCGACCTGGCACGGCACGACCAGCGCGGCATCCGGCGGGCGAACGTGCTCGTCCTGGTGTTCCCGAGCCTCGCCGTCGCGCTCTCGACGGCCGTCCTCGACCTCATGGTGCTCCACGACCCGTTCGCGGCGCTGCGCGGGACGATCAGCGTGTCCGAGGAGCGACTCGACGGCCTGCGCCACCTCTTCGCCTCGGCGGACGGCCTGCTCCTGGTGACGATGCTCGTCGCCGGCGCCACCCTGGCACTGCTCGTGCGCCGGCCCGGCGCGATCGCCCTCGTCGCGGCGCTCTTCGTCGGGACCGTGGGCGGGTACGCGATCGGGCTCGTGCCGGTCGCGACGGCCGGCAACGTCTTCGTCACGATGCTCAGCGTCGCGATCGCGATCCTGCCGCCGGTCGCCGGCCGGGTCACCAGCACCCTGGTCGTCGTCCTCGCCGTCCTGCAGGTCCCGCTCGCGTGGGCCGCGGCCTCCGAACGCCAGGTCGTCGTCGAGTGGATGCACGCCGTCGTGGCGGTGGTGCTCCGGTGACCGCCGTCGGAGCGCGGTCGCCGGTGGACGCCGAGCCGACCGTCGTGGTCGGTGGGACCGGTCGGCACCGCGGCGAGGACGTCGACTGGCGACCGCGGCACCGGTGCTCCGTGCAGCGGCACGTCGAGGAGGGCTGGGTCGCGTCCGCCCGCATCCGCGAGGGCGTCCTCGTCCTGACCAGCGGTCGGTCGGACCCGGACGTCCTCCGGGCGGCGCTCACCGAGGAGTTCGGCGAACCCGTCGTCCTCCGCAGCGCATCCGAGGCGGACGTCCGGCAGCGCATCGCGTACGAGCTCGAGGAGGAGGTCGCCGACCTCGCCGCCCACGGTCTCGCCCGGACGAACCCGGCGCTGTCCGCACGGACCGTCCTCTCACGAGGACAACGGGTCGGCGGTGCGGTCGCCCTGCTCCTGTTCGCGGTGTGCCTCGTCCTCGCACCGGGCAGCACGGTCGCGGTCGCGACGGCGGTGCTCTCCCTGGGGTTCCTGGCCGGGATCCTCTTCAAGTTCTGGGTGTCGATGGTCGGGGCCCGCTTCGACCTGGTCGAGCAGGTCTCGGCCGAGGACGTCGCCGCCCTGGACGACGACGCCCTGCCGACCTACACCGTGCTCGTGCCCGTGTTCCGCGAGGCGAACATCGTGCACGACCTCGTCCGGAACCTCGAGGTGCTCGACTGGCCGAAGGACCGGCTCGAGGTCCTGGTGCTCGTCGAGGCCGAGGACCACGAGACCCGCGAGGCCGTCATCGACGCAGCCCCGCCGGACTGGATGCGCATCGTCATCGTCCCGCCGGGGTCACCCCAGACGAAGCCGCGCGCCTGCAACGTCGGCCTCGCCATCGCGCAGGGGGAGTACGTCGTCATCTACGACGCCGAGGACCGTCCCGACCCCGACCAGCTCAAGAAGGTGTTCCTGACCTTCGACCGCGCCGGGGATGACACCGTGTGCGTGCAGGCGGCGCTGAGCTACTTCAACGCCGACGAGAACGCGCTCACGTGCATGTTCACGCTCGAGTACTCGTACTGGTTCGACTACATGCTCGCCGGCCTCGACGCGCGACAGCTGCCGATCCCGCTGGGCGGGACGTCGAACCACTTCCGCGCCGAGCTGCTCCGTGAGCTCGGCGGGTGGGACCCCTACAACGTGACCGAGGACGCCGACCTCGGCATCCGTGCGTCCGCCGTCGGGTACCGCGTCGCCGTCGTCAACTCCACGACGATGGAGGAGGCGAACACCTCGATCCCGAACTTCGTCCGGCAGCGCTCCCGGTGGATCAAGGGCTACATGCAGACCGCCCTCGTGCACGCGCGCAGGCCCCGGGCGCTCGTCCGCGAGATCGGCCCGCGTCGCGCGGCCGCGTTCGCCCTGCTCATCGCGGGGACCCCGCTGACGTTCCTCGGGATGCTGCCCGGCGTCCTCGTGACGATCGCGACGCTCGTGCTGCCGGCCGACTGGACCGCGCCGCTGTTCCCGGCGCCGGTGCTGTGGCTCTGCGTGCTCGACTTCCTGCTCGGCAACGCCACGATGATCTACCTGACGATGATGGGGCCGTACAAGCGCGGTCGGTTCGACCTGATGGGCTGGGCGCTCCTCAACCCGCTGTACTGGATCCTGCACTCGGTCGCCGCGTACAAGGGCCTGTGGCAGCTGATCACCCGGCCGCACTACTGGGAGAAGACCGAGCACGGCCTGACGAAGACGACCGCCTGATCGCGACGACGGTGTGGAGGGGATGACGGGAACCGAGTTTCGGCGCAGCGCCGGTCGGAAGCCGTGAAGAGGACGTGGAGGGGATGACGGGAATCGAACCCGCGTGGCCAGTTTGGAAGACTGGGGCTCTACCATTGAGCTACATCCCCGCACTGCGGCACCAGTCCGCAGCGCCACCATCGTAGCGGACGAACGGCCCCCGACATGCCATCGAACGTGCTGCCGCAGCCGGACGGCTCCGACACGCGCCGGATCAAGCGCTCGCGGGTGCTCTCGTTCGTGCTGCTCGCCGTCGCCGCCGTGGTGTTCTCGCTCCGTCCCGAGGCCTTCGGCGACCCGCAGGCCCAGCCCTGGCACGCCCTGCTGCACGTCTGGCGCATCGTCCTCGGCGTCGCGCTCATGGTCGCCGCGCTCGGGGTGCAGGTCACCGTCGGGGTGCGGTGGCGACGGGGCCTGCGGCGCAGCGCCGAGCAGGAACCGTCCACACGCGGCACGCCGCCCGGGAACCAGGCAGCGGGGGACCGCTAGACTCGTCGCGGTCGTGCGTGCCCTCGGGCGTGCGCGGTCACCTGGCCCAGTCACGGGGCGTAGCTCAGCTTGGTAGAGCGCCCGCTTTGGGAGCGGGAGGTCGCAGGTTCGAATCCTGTCGCCCCGACCAGGTCCACTCGAACGTCAACCAACAGGAGTACATCCCTTGGCCACCAGCACCGTCGACAAGGTGAGCGACACCCGCGTCAAGCTCACCGTGAACGTGACGCCGGACGATCTCAAGCCGAGCATCGACCACGCCTACAAGCACATCGCCGAGCAGATCAACATCCCCGGCTTCCGCAAGGGCAAGGTCCCGCCGGCGATCGTCGACCAGCGCGTCGGCCGCGGCGAGGTCCTGAACCACGCCGTCGGTGACGCCATCGACACCTTCTACCGCCAGGCGGTGGAGGAGCAGGAGCTGCGCATCCTCGGCCGTGCCGAGGCCGACGTCGCCGAGCTCCCGAACGTCGCGGACTTCTCGGGCGACCTCGTCCTCACCTTCGAGGTCGACGTCCGTCCCGAGTTCGACCTCCCCGCGTACGACCAGTACGAGCTCACGGTCGACGCCGTCGAGGTCTCCGACGACGAGATCGAGGAGGAGCTGCAGAACCTGCGCACCCGCTTCGGCACGCTCGTGACGGTCGACCGCCCGGCCGAGACCGGCGACTTCGCCCAGATCGACCTGACCGCCACCATCGGTGACGACGAGGTCGACTCGGCCACCGGCGTCTCCTACGAGATCGGCTCGGGCGACCTGCTCGAGGGCATCGACGAGGCGCTCGAGTCGCTCACCGCCGGTGAGTCGACCACCTTCGAGTCCACGCTGGTCGGTGGCGACCGCGAGGGCGAGACCGCGCAGATCGCCGTCACCGTCACCGCCGTCAAGGAGCGCGAGCTCCCCGAGGCCGACGACGAGTTCGCCCAGATCGCCAGCCAGTTCGACACCATCGACGAGCTCAAGGCGGACCTGAAGGAGCAGATCGCGAAGTCCAAGACCTTCGGTCAGGGCGCCGCGGCTCGCGACAAGCTCGTCGAGAAGCTCATCGAGGACGTGGACATCCCGATCTCGGAGCAGCTCATCGAGGACGAGGTGCACCGTCACCTCGAGCAGGAGAACCGTCTCGAGGACGAGGAGCACCGCAAGGAGGTCTCCGAGTCCAGCGAGAAGGCCTTCCGCTCGCAGCTGCTCCTCGACGCCATCGCCGAGAAGGAGGAGATCCAGGTCTCCCAGGAGGAACTCACCCAGTACCTCATCCAGGCGGCGTCGCAGTACGGCATGGAGCCGGCCGAGTTCATCAAGGTGATCGACCAGAACGGGCAGATCCCCGGCATGGTCGGCGAGGTCGCCCGCTCGAAGGCGGTCGCGACCGTCCTGTCGAAGGTCACCGTCAAGGACACGAACGGCGACGCCGTCGACCTGTCCGCCTTCACCGCCGGTGTGGCGCAGGAGTCGGCTGACGACGAGTCGGCCGACGCCGACGAGGTCACCGAGGCCGACGCGAAGTAACGCGACGCGCTGACGGACGGGAGGCACGGTGCCAGCTGGCACCGTGCCTCCCGTCCGTCGTCCCGGCACCATCCGACCGCCCAGAGCGAACAGACGCGAAGTGGTGCGTTGCACCCGATAAGTTCGACATCAAGCGACAACTGAACGGGAGCTTTTCCATGGCCGAAGCGACACTGAACCCCAGTGTTTTTGACCGCCTTCTGAGAGACCGGATCGTGTGGCTCGGCTCTGAGGTCCGCGACGACAACTCGAACGAGATCGCAGCGAAGCTGCTGATGCTCGCCGCCGAGGACCCCGAGAAGGACATCTACCTCTACATCAACTCGCCCGGTGGCTCGATCACCGCGGGCATGGCGATCTACGACACGATGCAGTTCGTGCCGAACGACATCGTCACCGTGGGCATCGGCCTCGCCGCCTCGATGGGGCAGTTCCTGCTCTCGTCGGGCACCCCGGGCAAGCGCTACATCACCCCGAACGCCCGCGTGCTCCTGCACCAGCCGTCCGGTGGCTTCGGCGGCACCGCTGCCGACATCCAGACGCAGGCGAAGGTCATCCTCGACATGAAGCAGCGGATGGCGGAGCTCACGGCGGAGCAGACCGGCAAGACGATCGAGCAGGTCCTCAAGGACAACGACCGTGACAACTGGTTCACGGCGCAGGAGGCCCTGGAGTACGGCTTCGTCGACCACCTCCGTGCCTCGTCGGTCGAGGTCGTCGGCGGCGGCGGCACCGTGAGCGACGGCGAGACGCCGACCGCGGCAGCCGAGCCCGAGTCCAACTGACCACCACCGAAGAGAAGGAAACGAGAATGCACCTCCCCATGCTCGGTGGCGCGCAGAACGTCCCGGCTCCGTCCGATCGCTACATCCTCCCCAGCTTCGAGGAGCGCACGGCCTACGGCTTCAAGCGGCAGGACCCGTACGCGAAGCTCTTCGAGGACCGCATCGTGTTCCTCGGCGTCCAGGTGGACGACGCGTCCGCCGACGACGTCATGGCCCAGCTGCTCGTGCTCGAGTCGATGGACCCGGACCGCGACATCGTGATGTACATCAACTCGCCCGGTGGCTCGTTCACCGCGATGACGGCGATCTACGACACGATGCAGTACATCCGTCCGCAGATCCAGACGGTCTGCCTCGGCCAGGCCGCTTCGGCCGCGTCCGTACTCCTCGCCGCGGGGACCCCCGGCAAGCGTCTCGCGCTGCCGAACGCCCGCGTGCTCATCCACCAGCCCGCCGTCCAGCAGGGTGGCGGTCAGGCGTCCGACATCGAGATCCAGGCGGCGGAGATCCTCCGCATGCGCACCTGGCTCGAGGAGACGCTGTCGAAGCACTCGAACCGGACCCCGGAGCAGGTCAACAACGACATCGAGCGCGACAAGATCATGTCCGCGGAAGAGGCACTCGAGTACGGCCTGATCGACCAGGTCCTCACGAGCCGCAAGAACCTGCCGGCGCTCGTCAAGTAGCGCTGCACGCACGAAGGCCCCGCACCGATCGGTGCGGGGCCTTCGTCGTGTCCGGTGCGGCGTCGAGGATGCGGATCCGGCCTGGAGGCGCGGTGCCGGTCCGGTGGGAGGGTGTCAGTCCTCGTCGTGGTCGTCGGCCGCCGGGGCGGCGGGACGGCGACGGAGCAGCAGCAGGACCGCGACGACGACGCCGGCGAGGACGATGCCACCGGCGCCGATGAACAGGGCGTCGGTCGCGCTCGAGTCGCCGGTGTCACCGGATGCGGCGTCGGGTGCGCTGGACGCTGCGGCCCCCGAGCCGCCCCCGCTGCCGTCGGCGCAGGTCGCCGGCGTCGCGGTGCCGCGGTCGGGGGAGAAGCCGGCCGGGGCCTTCCAGGTGAAGTCGTACCGGTCGGAGACCGTGTGGCCGTCGGCCGAGACGATCTGCCACTCGACCTCGTACTTCCCGGAGTCGCCGAGGGCGGCCTTCGTGGTCATCGAGGGGCCGTCCACGGAGACGCAGCCGTCCTCGTGGTAGCGACCGTCCGGGCCGATGACCCGGAAGGCGAAGCCCGAGTCCGACCCGCCGATCGCCAGGAGCCGGTCGTTCGTCGTGATGTCGAAGCGGTCGGGGAGCTCGGTGAGCGTCCCGCCCACCTTCGGCGTCGACGACACCAGGTAGTTGTGCGCGCTGGCGGGGGCGGCGAGCCCGAGGACCGCGCCGCCCGCGACGGCGAGGGTCGCGGCGGTCGCGGCCACGGGCCTCCAGACCGGACGCCGGTCACTCGGGGACCGACGGGCGCGCGTCGGCCGTGCGGTCCGCGTCACTTCGAGGCGTCCCGGCGGCGCGTGGCGGCGACGGCGACGACCAGGCCGACGGCCCCGACCACCAGGCCACCGAGGCCGAGGAAGCGACCGACCAGGTCGGGCTGCGCCGCGGTGGTCGTGGTGTCGCTCGCGGTGGCCGTCGTCGCGTCGTCGTCGTCACCGCTCGCCGCGCTGGCGGCGGTCAGGACGATCGACGGCGCGGGGTGCTCCGGCTCGGACTCGCCGCTCTTCTGCACCTGGTCCCAGTCGGTCGACCCCTGCTCGCAGGTCTGCACGACCGGGAAGGCCACGCGGTCGCCCGGCTTGCCGTCGGGCAGCGCGAAGGACAGCGAGAAGGTGTCGCGCTCGTCGGCGGGCAGCGGGGTCTTCGCGGTGTAGGTGACGCTCGTGACGCGCTCGGCGCCGGCCTCGGACTCCTCGTCGCTCGCAGCGCTGCTCGACGGGGCGGTGTAGGGCTCGGTCGCCTTCGTGATCGTCCAGTTCGGGTTGACGGTCGGCGTGACCTCGATGACGGACTCGGGCACCTGGAAGACGAGCTTGGTGGTGGGGGAGCCGTCGCAACCGTGCGGCACCGAGAACGTCGCGGTCGTGTACGAGTTCGCCGCCGTCGAGGTCGCATCCGCCTCGACGTGTGCGCTCGCGGCGGCCGCGGTGCCGAGGACGATCGCGGCGGAGACGCCGAGGGTTCCGGTGCCGAGGAGAGCGAGGCGCTTCGTCATGGGGTCCTTCCGGTTTTCTACAACTTGTAGAGGAACGTGCCAACGGTACCAGGTGTGCACGCCCTGGGCGAACGCGTGGGGACAGGCCGGACGGCGTCGCCGTGGGTGTCACCGGATGCGGTTAGAGTCGATCACATCGGGCGGGTCACCAGCCTGCATCGCTGAACTGCACCGGTCATCCAAGGAGGGCACCGACATGGCACGCATCGGGGAGAGCGCTGACCTGCTCAAGTGCTCCTTCTGCGGCAAGAGCCAGAAGCAGGTCCAGCAGCTCATCGCCGGGCCGGGGGTGTACATCTGCGACGAGTGCGTCGAGCTGTGCAACGAGATCATCGAGGAGCGCCTCGCCGAAGCGGGTGAGGACACCACGAGCGGCGACTTCGAGCTGCCGAAGCCCCGCGAGATCTTCGACTTCCTGCAGGAGTACGTGATCGGCCAGGACCCGGCGAAGCGTGCGCTGGCCGTGGCCGTCTACAACCACTACAAGCGCATCCGTGCACAGGGGCAGATCACCGCTGCCGAGGACCGCGACGACGTCGAGATCGCGAAGTCGAACATCCTGCTCATCGGGCCCACCGGCTGCGGCAAGACCTACCTCGCGCAGACCCTGGCGAAGCGGCTCAACGTGCCGTTCGCCGTCGCCGACGCCACCGCCCTGACCGAGGCCGGGTACGTGGGCGAGGACGTCGAGAACATCCTGCTCAAGCTCATCCAGGCCGCGGACTACGACGTCAAGCGGGCCGAGACGGGCATCATCTACATCGACGAGGTCGACAAGATCGCGCGCAAGGCGGAGAACCCGTCGATCACGCGCGACGTCTCCGGCGAGGGCGTGCAGCAGGCGCTGCTCAAGATCCTCGAGGGCACGACCGCGTCGGTCCCGCCGCAGGGCGGTCGGAAGCACCCGCACCAGGAGTTCATCCAGATCGACACGACGAACGTGCTGTTCATCGTGGCGGGGGCGTTCGCGGGACTCGAGGACATCGTGTCGTCGCGCGTCGGCAAGCGCGGGATCGGGTTCGGCGCTCCGCTGCACAGCCCGCTCGACCAGCAGGACCTGTTCGCCGACGTCCTGCCCGAGGATCTGCACAAGTTCGGGCTCATCCCCGAGTTCATCGGTCGTCTGCCCGTCGTCACGACGGTGTCGCAGCTCGACCAGGCGGCGCTCATGCAGATCCTGACCGAGCCGAAGAACGCGCTCGTGAAGCAGTACCAGCGGATGTTCGCGATCGACGGTGTCGAGCTCGACTTCGACCGCGGGGCACTCGAGGCCATCGCGGACCTCGCGGTGCTGCGGCAGACCGGTGCCCGCGGCCTCCGGGCCATCCTCGAAGAGGTCCTCGGTCCGGTCATGTTCGACGTGCCGTCGGACGACGACGTCGCGCGCGTCGTGATCACCCGCGAGTCCGTGCTCGAGAACGCGGCGCCGACGATCGTGCCGCGTCCCCGGGCGAAGCGCGTGGAGAAGTCCGCGTAGCGTCCGACGCCCGCAGGCCGACGGCCCGGTCCCCGCGTGGGGCCGGGCCGTCGCCGTGTGCGTGTGCGGGAGCGGGTGCGGGTGCGTTCGTGGGAGCAGTCGTGGGAGCGGTGCGCAGGCGGACCGGGGGGATCCGCGGTGTGAAGTGCCGCTGCACAACCGGAAGCACGTCGCGCCGCGGACTTCCGCGGCGCGACGTGCTTCCGGTTGTGCCGACGCACTGGCCCGGCGCCGCGGCGGCGCGCCGCGGCGCGGCGCCGCGCTACTCGAGCCCGCGACGGCGCAGCAGCGGCCCGACCTCGGCGTCGCGGCCGCGGAACGCACGGTAGGCCTCGAGGGGGTCCTGCGCGCCGCCGACCCCGAGCACGAGCGACGCGAACCGCCGCCCGGCCTCGCGCGAGAGTCCGCCGTGCTCGCGGAACCACTCGACGGTGTCCGCGTCGAGCACCTCGGACCAGATGTACCCGTAGTACCCGGCGTCGTACCCGCCCGAGAACGTGTGCGCGAAGTACGTCGACGAGTACCGCGGCGGCACCGCGGTCACGTCGATGCCCGCGGAAGCGAGGGCCTGGCGCTCGAACGCCTCGACGTCGGTCACCTCGGCGGCCTCGGCGGCCGACAGGCGGTGCCACGCCTGGTCGAGCAGCGCCGCGGCGAGGTACTCGGTGGTCGAGAAGCCCTCGTTGAAGCCGGCGGAGTCGCTCAGTCCGAGCACGAGCTCGGGCGGCAGCGGCTCGCCGGTCTCGTGGTGCTTCGCGTAGTTCGCGAGGACCGAGGGCCAGGTCACCCACATCTCGTTGACCTGCGAGGGGAACTCCACGAAGTCCCGTTCGACGTTCGTGCCCGAGAACCGTGGGTAGGTCGTCCTGGCGATGAGCCCGTGCAGCGCGTGCCCGAACTCGTGGAAGAGCGTCTCGACCTCGTCCTGGATCAGCAGCGTGGGGGAGCCGGCGGCGGGCTTCGCCACGTTGAGGTTGTTCACGACGACGGGCAGCGTGCCGAGCAGGTGTGACTGCTCGACGACGGGGTTCATCCAGGCACCGCCACGCTTGCCGTCCCGTGTGTAGAGGTCGAGCAGGTAGAGCCCGACCTCCTCCCCGGAGTCGCCGTGCACCTCGAAGACCCGGACCTCGTCGTTGTAGCCGTGCAGGTCCGAGCGTTCGGTGAACGTCAGTCCGTACAGGGCGCCGGCGGCGTGGAACACCCCGTCGTGCAGGACGCGGTCGGCCTCGAAGTAGGGCCGCAGCGCCGAACTGTCCGCGGCGAACTGCTCGCCGCGCAGGACCTCCGTCGCGTGTGCCCAGTCCCAGGCCTCGACGTCGAAGCCGACCGTGCGGGAGCGGACGGCGCGCTCGTCCTCGGCGTTCGCGGCCGCGGCCGGGACGAGCGAGGAGAGCAGGCCGTCGACCGCCTCGGGCGTCCCCGCGGTCTCGTCGGCCGTCACCACGGCAGCGTGGTTCGGGAAGCCGAGGAGTTCGGCCCGCTCGGCCCGGAGCCGGACGATGCGCAGCAGGACCTCGCGGTTGTCGTGCGCGTTCCCACGACGCCCCCGCGACAGCGAGGCGCGCATGATCCGTTCGCGCAGGCCGCGGTCGGTCAGCGAGGCGAGCCACGGGTGACCCGTGTACAGCGGCAGCGTCACGAGCCAGCCGTCGAGGCCGCGGTCCGCCGCGGCTGCGGCGGCGGCCGACTTCGCGCCGTCGTCGAGTCCGGCGAGCTCCTGTTCGTCGGTGACGTGCAAGGCGAGGTCGTTCGTGTCCTCGAGCAGGTTGCGCTCGAAGGTCGTGGTGAGCGTCGAGAGTTCCTGGTTGATCGCGGTGAGACGCTCCTTCCCACCGTCGTCGAGGCCGGCTCCCGCGAGCGTCATCTCGGTGTGCACCCGCTCGACGAGTCGACGGTCCTCGTCGGACAGGTCCGCACGCTCGTCGAGCGAGGACCGCACCGCATCGACCCGTGCGTACAGGCGCGCGTCGAGGGTGATCGCGTCGCGGTGGGCGGCGAGGAGCGGCGACACCTCGGCCTCGAGGTCGTGCAGCTCGGGCGTCGAGTCGGCGGAGGACAGCGTGAAGAAGACGTGCGAGACCCGGGTCAGCAGCTGCCCGGAGCGTTCGAGCGCCACCAGCGTGTTCTCGAACGTCGCTGCACCGGGATCGGCGGCGATGGCCTCGACCTCGGCACGCTGCTCGGCGATGCCGGCGTCGAACGCGGGACGGAAGTGCTCGAGCCGGACGTCGTCGAACGGCGGCAGGGCGTAGGGGAGGGTGCTCGGCTGGTCGAACGGGGTGTCCATGGCCCCACCCTACGGACCGGACCGGACGCCGGTCTGGAGGCACGTGGCGGGCCCGCCCCGCGCCTCCCGGCCGACGTCGGGTCGTGTCGGGCGTCGTGTCGTCGAGCGTCCGGTCGGAGCGTCAGGTCAGCGCGTCGGGTCAGCGCGTCCGGTCGGTCCCCGCACGCATGGCCACGTCGATCAGCGTGGCTGCCGCGCGCCGCGCGTGCCGTGCCGGCGTCGTGTCGCCCGCGATCGCGGCCGTCGTCTGCGCACCCTCGGCGAGGAGTGCGAGCTGGGCGGCGAGCTCCTCGGCCGCGTCGAGGTCCGGCACGGCGGCCGCGGCGAGCCCGGCGACGTACCGCTGGAACGAGTCCTTGTGCTCGCGGGCGATCTCGGCGACCGCGGGTGACGTCGCACCCAGCTCACCGAAGGCGTTGATGAAGCCGCAGCCGCGGAAGGTGTCGTCGCCGAACCACTGCTCCAGGAAGTCGTACATCGCGAGCAGCCGGTCCCGCGGGGTCCCCGCTGCAGCCACCGCCTGCTCGATGCCCTGCTCCCAGAGGTCGTGCCGCCCGCCGAGCACCGCGGCGACGAGCTGCTCCTTGCCGGGGAACACCGAGTAGAGCTTCTTCAACGAGACGCCGGCGGTCGTCCGGATCTCGTCCATGCCGACCGCCTGGAACCCGCGGGCGTAGAAGAGCGCGTCCGCGGCGTCGACGATGCGCTCGCGCACCTGCGGGTCGGTCGTGCTGGCGGTGCCGGACACGGGCATCCCCTTCCCTCCGCTGCGGTCCCACTCGTCCCCGTCGCCTCGGGAACGGACGTTCTCCAGTGTAGGCCGCGTCCCCCGGTCCCGGTCGAGCCCGGGACCGGGGGGACTGCCTAGTCCTCCTCCGGCGCGTCGTCCGGGTTCGTCACCTGCGCACGCCCGGCGGGGTCGAGGTGGATCGACGTGCCGTCGTCGAGCTCGACGATCGGCTTGCCCTCGAGGTACGTCAGCGTCCAGCGCCAGGTCGATGCGTCGACCGACGCCGCCGCCAGCTCCTCCTCGACACCGCGCGCGGCGACGACCATCGCCTCGGGGAGTCGCTCGGGTGGCTGCCCACCCACGTTCCAGCGTGTACCCAACTGCATCCGTGCCTCCAGTGCCGACTCGTGCTCGTGCTCGTGTTCGTGACGACGGGCCGGGCCGCACGCGACCCGGCCCGTCGACGGACGACGCTACGCCTGCTGCTCCGCGAGCTCGATCTCGGTCACCGCGAGCTCCTCGCCGTCCGTGAACGACAGGTTCTCGATGCGGCCCACGGCGGCCAGGTCGACCGCCGCGCGCTCGATGAGCGCGCGCTGGTCGGCCGGAGCCGCCACGACGGCACGGGTGACCGGCGTCTTCTGGGACGCCTTGGCGGCGGTCTTCGCACCGCGGATCCCGATCAGTGCCTGGCCGACGGCGGCCAGCAGCCCGGACGGCTCCGCCTGCGTCGGGAGCTCCGCGACCGTGGGCCACGCGGCCGTGTGCACGCTGGTGTCGTGGGTCCAGGCCCACACCTCCTCCGTCGCGAACGGGAGGAACGGTGCCAGCAGACGGAGCAGCGCGTCGATCGCGGCGCGCAGCGCCAGGACCGCACTCGCCTGGGTCTCGTGCGTCGCGTCGGGCGCGGTGCCGTAGGCACGCTCCTTGACGAGCTCGAGGTAGTCGTCGCAGAAGGTCCAGAAGAACCGCTCGGTGACCTCCAGCGCACGGGCGTGGTCGAAGCCGTCGAACGCGGCGGTGGCCTGCTCGATCACGGAGCCGAGCTCCGCCAGCACGTCGACGTCGAGGGGCTCGGTGACGGTCGTCGCACCGCTCGGCAGTTCGAAGCCGTACACGAACTTCGCCGCGTTGAGCACCTTGATCGCCAGGCGACGACCGACCTTGATCTGCTTCGGGTTCTGCGGGTCGAAGGCCGCGTCGGTGCCGAGCTTCGACGAGGCCGCCCAGTAGCGGACCGCGTCGGCACCGTGCTGCTCGAGGATCGAGAGCGGCGTGACGACGTTGCCCTTCGACTTCGACATCTTCTTGCGGTCGGGGTCCACGATGAAGCCGGAGATGCTCGCGTGCTTCCACGGCGCGACGTCGGCCTCGAGCTGGCTGCGGAGTGCCGTCGTGAAGAGCCACGTGCGGATGATGTCCTGCGCCTGCGGGCGGACGTCGTACGGGAACACGAGGTCGTAGAGCGCCGGGTCCGTCTCCCACTTGCCCGCGAGCTGCGGGGTGAGGGACGAGGTCGCCCAGGTGTCCATCACGTCGAGCTCCCCCTGGAAGCCACCGGCGACGCCGCGCTGGTCCTCGGCGTACCCGGGGGCCGGCTCGGACGCCGGGTCGACGGGCAGCTGTGCCTCGGTCGGGACGATCGGCTGGTCGAAGACCGGGTTGCCGTCGGCGTCGAGCGGGTACCAGACCGGGATCGGCACGCCGAAGAAGCGCTGGCGCGAGATGAGCCAGTCGCCGGAGAGGCCACCGACCCAGTTGTCGTAGCGGACGCGCATGAAGTCCGGGTGGAAGGCGATCTCCTCGCCGCGCTTCCGCAGGGTCTCCTTGAGCTGCTCGTCGCGCGCGCCGTTGACGATGTACCACTGGCGGGTCGAGACGATCTCGAGCGGCTTGTCGCCCTTCTCGAAGAACTTCACCGGGTGGTTGATCGTCTTCACGTCGCCGACGAGCTCGCCCGACTCGGTGAGCGCGTCCACGAGGACCTTCTTCGCCGAGAAGACGGTCTTGCCGGCCATCTCGGCGTAGAGCTCCCTGCCGCGGGTCGACTCGATCCACGCGGGCTCGTCCGAGCGGACGCGGCCGTCGAAGCCGATGATCGCGCGGTTCGGCAGCTGCAGTTCGCGCCACCACACCACGTCGGTGGTGTCACCGAAGGTGCAGACCATCGCGATGCCCGCGCCCTTGTCCTGCTGCGCCAGGTGGTGCGCGAGGACCGGGACCTCGACGTCGAACAGGGGGGAGCGGACGGTCGTGCCGAACAGGTCCTGGAAGCGCTCGTCGTCCGGGTGCGCGACGAGGGCGACGCAGGCGGGGAGCAGCTCCGGACGGGTGGTCTGGATGACGACGTCCTCGCCGCCGTCGGTGCGGTGGAACGCCAGGCCGTGGTACGCGCCGGGCATCTCCTTGTCCTCGAGCTCGGCCTGCGCGACGGCAGTGCGGAAGGTGACGTCCCAGAGCGTCGGGGCGTCGGCCTGGTAGGCCTCGCCGCGCTCGAGGTTGCGGAGGAACGCACGCTGTGCGCTCGCCCGCGAGGTGTCGTCGATCGTGCGGTACGACTGCGTCCAGTCCACCGACAGCCCGAGCGTGCGGAAGAGGTGCTCGAACTGCTGCTCGTCCTGCACGGTCAGGCGCTCGCACAGCTCGATGAAGTTGCGGCGCGAGATCGGCAGCTGGTCGCCCGCCTTGCTCGACTTGCCGTCGCCGCCCTCGAACGGCGGCACGAAGGCGGGGTCGTAGGGGAGCTGCGGGTCGCACCGGACGCCGTAGTAGTTCTGCACGCGGCGCTCGGTCGGCAGGCCGTTGTCGTCCCAGCCCATCGGGTAGAAGACGTGCTTCCCGCGCATGCGCTCGTACCGGGCCTTGAGGTCGGTGTGCGTGTAGGAGAACACGTGCCCGATGTGCAGCGAACCCGACGCGGTCGGCGGCGGGGTGTCGATCGAGTACACCGCGTCCTTCGTCGCGCTGTCGCGGTCGAAGCGGTAGGTGCCGTCCTGCTCCCAGACCGGACCCCAGACGTCCTCGAGGCCGTCCACCGTGGGCTTGTCGGGCATGGGCTTCGTCATGGCAGGGCCTTTCGATCGATGTGTGCGGCACCGAGTCCGTGGTGAGGTGCCTGAGTGTCGCGCGTACAGTACGCGGTGGCCTCATCGTAGCGGTCCGCCGCGTCGGAGCGCTCCATCTGGTAGGCTGTCGGAGTTTGTCCGGCGAGCGCGGTGTTCGCGAGGACTGCACAGTCGCTCTCCGCCGGATGCCCGAAGGCAAGACACAGCACTACCGGAGGAACGAACTTGGCACCGAACGACGCACACCAGCACGGCGACCGGCCGTTGCGCACGAAGGGCGCAGCGAAGCGTGCACGCCGCAAGCTGACCGAGGACGACGTCACCGTCGTCGAGGAGTCGCTGCTCAAGCGTGCCGTCGCCGCCGCGGCCCTCGGCAACGCGATGGAGTGGTTCGACTTCGGCATCTTCGCGTACCTGACGGTCACGATCTCGAAGGTGTTCCTGCCGGCGGGCGACCCGACGTCGAACCTCGTCGCGACCTTCGGGTTCTTCGCGGCCGCCTTCATCGTCCGCCCGATCGGCGGCGCCGTCTTCGGCCCCATCGGCGACAAGATCGGCCGGCAGAAGGTCCTCGCGCTGACGATGATCCTGATGGCCGCCGGCACGCTCATGATCGGCCTCATCCCGTCGTACGCGACGATCGGCTTCTGGGCCCCCGTGCTGCTCCTCGTCGCCCGCTTCGTGCAGGGCTTCTCGACCGGTGGTGAGTACGGCGGTGCCGCGACCTTCATCGCCGAGTACTCGCCCGACAAGCGCCGCGGGTTCATGGGCTCGTGGCTCGAGTTCGGCACGCTGGCCGGCTACGTGCTCGGCGCGTCGATCGTCACGGTCCTGCAGTACGCGATGCCCGAGGACACCCTGCTCAGCTGGGGCTGGCGCATCCCGTTCATGATCGCCGGTCCGCTCGGCCTCATCGGGCTCTACCTCCGCCTGAAGCTCGAGGAGACCCCGGCCTTCCAGAAGCAGCAGGAGCAGGCCGCCGAGCGCGAGTCGCAGAAGACGCCGTTCCTCAAGCTGTTCGCCGAGAACTGGCGCTCGCTCATCATCTGCATCGGCCTGGTCCTCGTGTTCAACGTGACCGACTACATGCTGCTGTCGTACATGCCGACCTACCTCGAGACGAACCTCGGGCAGAACGCCACGTTCGGCCTGATCCTCATCGTCATCGTGATGATCCTGATGATGGTCGTCATCACCTTCGGTGGTCGCCTGTCCGACAAGTTCGGCCGCCGGCCGGTCCTCGCCGCCGGCTGCATCGGCTTCATCGTGCTGTCGTGGCCGGCGCTCAAGCTCGTCCAGACCGGGACCGGTGCCGGGGTCTTCTTCGGCCTGCTGATCCTCGGTCTCGTGCTCGTCACGTTCACGTCGACCATGCCGTCGACGCTCCCCGCGCTGTTCCCGACGATCATCCGCTACGGCGCGCTGGCGATCGCGTTCAACGTGTCCGTCTCGCTCTTCGGTGGCACGACGCCGCTCGCGACGCAGGCGCTCATCGCCGGGGCGAAGGACGCCGGGCTCTCGTGGGCCGAGGACATCCCGGCCTTCTACCTCATGCTCGCGGCCGTGATCGGCCTCGTCGCGGTGTTCTTCACCAAGGAGACGGCTGCGACGCCGCTCATGGGCTCGGGCCCCACGGTCGCCCACGAGGACGAGGTCGCCGACGTCATCAAGGACTACAACGACCCGACCTCGGAGCTCGCGCAGTCCGACTGGGCGAAGGACTTCTCGACGAGCGAGATCCCGATCATCTCGGGGGACACCCCGAAGCCGGGGTCCGACAAGGAGCCCGCGGGCTCGTAGCCGCCGCTGTCGGCCGGGAGGCACGGTGCACGTCCGCCACGGACGCGCACCGTGCCTCCCGGCATGTCCGCTCCGTGGGCGCTTCCCGAGTCTCGGCCCGGCGGACACGTTCGCGGCTTCGGTGCCGCGAACGTGTCCGCCTGAGCGAGACTCGCCCGCTGGCGCGGCGCCGGCGCGCAGCGGTCAGGCGCCGCGGGCGAGCCGGGCGGCAGCGTCGACCAGGCGCGCGGTCGCCGGGTGTTCCGGCGCGCCGAGCACGCGTTCCGCGGGGCCCTGCTCGACGACGCGGCCGTCGTGCACCACGAGCACCTCGTCCGCCATCCGCCGGACGGCGCGCAGGTCGTGCGACACGAACACCATCGCCACGCCGGTCTCGTCGCGCAGTCGTTCGAGCAGCGTGAGCACCGCGTCCTGCACGGTCGCGTCGAGTGCCGTCACCGGTTCGTCGAGCACCACCACCTCGGGCGACGTCGCCAGCGCCCGGGCGATCGCCAGTCGTTGCCGCTGTCCGCCGGAGAGCGTGCGCGGGGCGCGTGACCGCAGCTCGGGGTCGAGTCCCACCTGACGGAGTGCAGCGTCGACCGGGTCGGCCAGACCACCCCGCGCCCGCCGCTCCTGCCCGCGGGACAGGGCGTCCGCGAGCACCCGTCCGACGCTCCACCGCTCGTCGAAGGTCGCCCCGGGGTCCTGCACGACGGCCGCCACCCGGTGCCGACGAGCCCGGCGCTCGCGCTCGGGCAGGGGCACCCACGGGTCGCCGTCGAGCGTGACGGTGCCGGCGTCCGGCGTCTCGAGTCCGAGCAGCATCCGCGCCACCGTCGTCTTGCCCGACCCGGAGGCGCCGATCACACCCGTCACGCGACCCGGTCGCACGGTGATCGACACGTCCTGCACGGCGGGCACCCCGTCGAAGGAACGGGTCAGTCCGGAGCCCTCGACGAGCGGGGCCGACGGCGCACCGGGGCCGGGCACCGGTCCCACGGCCCGGCGTGTGTCCGCCCGTGCCGCCCGCACCAGGGCTGCGGTCGCCGGGTGCTGCGGTGCTGCGAAGACCTCGGCGACCGGTCCGTGCTCGACCACCGTCCCCTCGTCGACGACGAGCACCCGGTCCGCCCACCCGGCGACGAGCCCGAGGTCGTGCGTGATGACCAGCAGCCCGGCGCCGCGGTCCTGCACGGCCCGGAGCTGCTCCATCACGGTGACGGCCACGGCGGCGTCGAGGGCGGTCGTCGGTTCGTCCGCCACCACGAGCGCGGGGGAGGCCACGGTCGCCGCCGCGATCAGCGCGCGCTGTCGCATGCCTCCGGAGAGCGTGCCGGAGCGCCGGCCGTCGGTCGCCATCGCGGGGTCGAGCCCCACGCCCGCCAGTGCGGCGCGCACGGCATCGACCCGTTCTGCTGCGCGCAGGTCGGTGTGCAGGCGCAGGGCGTCGGCGACCTCGCGGCCGACGGGGCGGAGGGGGTCGAGTGCGCCGAGGGCCTCCTGGCCGACGTAGCCGACGGTGCTCCCGCGGAGCCGACGCCAGCGCCGCTCGGCGAGCCCGCGCACGTCGGAGCCGACGAGGTCGAGGCGGTCGGCGGTGACCGCGGCACCCGCTGCGGAGAGCCCGAGCACCGCCCGGGCGGTCACGGTCTTGCCGGAGCCGGACGCCCCGACCAGGGCGACGCACTCACCGGCGTCGACGTGCAGGTCGACGCCGTGCACCACCGTCGCGCCGTCGATCGACACCGCGAGCCCGCGGACGTCGAGCACGCGGGCCCCCACCGGCCGTGCTGCACCGGTCCGTCCCGCGACGTCGTCGGGCCCCCGCTCGGAGCCCCTCACCGCACGGCCCCCGTCCGCCGCACCGCACGGCCGAGCACCGTCACCGCGGTCGCCAGCACCACGATGGCGAGGCCCGGGAAGGTGCTCATCCACGGCGCGGTCAGCAGGTAGGTGCGGCCGTCCGCGAGCATCGCACCCCACTCCGGCGCGGGCGGCGGGGTCCCGACCCCGAGGTAGCTGAGCGCCGACGCCCACACGACCGCCTGGCCGACCCCGAGCGTGGCGACGGCGACGACGGGCCAGAGTGCCGCGGGCAGGACGTGCCGGAACACGATCCGGCCGGGGGAGCGGCCCTGCAGCACGGCGGTCTCGACCACCTGCGACGACCGCGCACTCCGGACCAGGCCGCGGACGATCCGGGCGTACCCGGGCGCCGTGGCGAACCCCACCGCCAGGGTCGCGGGCACCGGTCCGGGGCCGGTGACCGCGATGACGACGAGCGCGACGAGCAGCAGCGGCAGCGCGAACGCCACCTCGGTGACCCGGCCGACGACCGCGTCCACGATCCGACCACCGAGTCCGGCGAGCGTGCCGAGCAGGATCCCGGTGAGACCGCCGACGAGCGTCGCGGCGACCCCGACCACGAGTGACGCCCGTGTCCCCGCGACCACGCGCGCGAGCACGTCGCGTCCGGACTCGTCGGTGCCGAAGGGGTGCGCCGGTCCGGGTGGCGTCAGGGCGTCGGCGGGGTGCACCGCGAGCGGGTCGCCGCCGCCGAGCAGCGCCGGCCAGACCGCCGCCAGCACCGCGATCGCGACGACGACCGCCGCGACCGAGCCCGCCGGGCCGAGCGTCCCCCCACGGAACCGCTCGGACCGTCGGGCCCGCCCCTCGGACGCACCGGCCGGGAGGCCCGGGTCGAGCACCCCGCTCACCGTGCGTCCACCCCGCCCTGCGTGCGCACGCGCACTCGCCCCACGCGACCGGCCGGGCGTCGGTCGCGGGTCCGCGGGTCCACCGCCCGCTCGACCAGGTCCGCGACCGCCAGCACGACGACGTACGCCGCGGCGGACACGAGGGCGATCCCGGCCACCAGGGGCATGTCCCGCTGGGTGACCGCGGTGACCAGGGCACGACCGATCCCGGGCAGCGCGAAGACCGACTCGACGACCACGGCACCGGAGACCAGCGAGCCGAAGGCCCACGCGGACAGGGCGATCCCGGGGAGCGCCGCGTGCCGGAGCAGGTGACGACCGAACAGTCCGACGCGGGTCTCCCCGCGGCCGCGGGCTGCGAGGGCGAACGCGGAGCGCTGGGCGTCGACCACGCCGTCGCGGACCGTCTCGGCGAGGTACCCCGCGACCGGCACGGCGACGGTGAGCACGGGCAGGACCCAACCGCGCAGGCTGCCGTCCGACACCGCCGGCACCCACCCGAGTGCGCTCGCGAAGACCACGATGAGCACGCTGCCGAGCCAGAAGTGCGGCAGGACGCTCGCCGTCACGGTGATCGCGCCGGTCAGGGCCGCGGCGATCCGCCCGCGCTGCGTCGACCACCACGCGGCGCCGATCGCCAGGACCCAGGCGACGACGAGTCCGGTGACCGCGAGCGTCAGCGTCACGGGGACCTGCTGCGCGAGGAGCTCGGACACGGGCGTGCGGAACGCGTACGAGTCGCCGAGGTGCCCGGTCGCCAGGCGCCCGAGGAACACCGCGTACTGCACGAGCACCGGCCGGTCGAGGCCGTACTCGCGGCGGACCGCCTCGACCGCCTCCGCCGAGGCCTGGGACCCGGGGCCACCGAGGATCGCCAGCGCCGGGTCACCAGGGATCAACCGGATCGCGACGAAGACGATCGTGGCGACCGCCCAGAGCACCCCGGTGCCGCCGGCCGCACGGCGGAGACCCCACAGGACCCACGCCGACCACCCGCGACGGGTGCCGGTGCGTGGCGGACGCGGGGCGGGCCTCCCGGCCGGCTCGCCCGTCAGCGCGCGATCCACGCGGTGCCGAACCACGGGGTGGAGACCGACGTGGTCTCGATGCCGTGGACGGCGGAGCGGTACAGGAAGTGGTTCTGCTGGTCGTAGAGCGGCAGGACGGTGCCGCTCGCCAGGATCCGCTGCTGCGCCTGGCGGTACAGGTCGCCGCGCTCGTCGGCGTCCGACGTGCGTGCCGCACGCTCCAGCAGGTCGTCGACCGTCGGGTCGTCGAGCTGCGCGAGGTTCGCGAAGTAGCCCGACGGTGCGGGCTCGATGCTCGCGCTGTCGTACAGGATGCGGAGGACGTCCGGGCCGACCTTGGTGTACGGAGCGCTGACGACGTCGTACTCGTTCGCGGCGAGGGCGGCGTACCAGCTGGAGAGGTCGAGCTCCTCGAGCCGCACGTCGAACCCGACCGCCTTCTCGGAGGCCTGGACCTGCTGGAACAGGCTGCGCTCCGCGGGCACCGACTGGTTCGTCGACACCGGGAAGGTGACGGTGAGCCGCTGCCCGTCCTTCTCGCGGACGCCGTCGCTGCCGACCTTCCAACCGGCCTCGTCGAGCAGGCGTCCGGCCGTCTTCGGGGAGTACTCGAACAGCGCCGGATCGGAGTACCCGTCGGGCTCGACGCTCGACAGCACCGAGTACGAGCGCTTCGCGGTGCCGAGGAACAGGCTCTGCAGGCCCGGGTCGATCTCGGCGCCGGCGATGAAGGCCTTCCGGACCGCCTCGTCGCGGAACACCCCGTGCCCGGAGTTCAGTTCGAGGCGGTTCGAGGCGCCGGGGCGCGGGGCGTCGAGGTCGCGGATCGCGCCCTTCGTCGAGGCACTCTTGAGCTGGTCGGGCTGGGCGTTGTCGATGACGTCGACCTGACCGGCCTGCAGTGCGGCGTAGCGCGAGGTCGAGTCGGGCAGGAAGCGCCACGTGATGCCGTCGAGGCGGGGCGCCGTCGAACCGGTGAGCGGCGTGTACCCGTCGTTCTTCGTCAGCGTGATGCGATCGCCCCGCTGCCACTCCGTGACGCTGAACGGGCCGGTGCCGACGGGGGATGCGCAGTTCGTCGCCTGCGGCCGCTGCAGGGCCTTCGGCGACTCCATGCCGACCCAGGGCTGCGAGAACGACTCGAGCAGTGCGCTGTCCGGGCGGCTCAGGGTCAGCGTGACGGTGTGGTCGTCGGTCGCCGTGGCCTTCGTGATCGACTGCAGGGCGAGGTAGCCCGTGCTCGACGCCGTCGTCGGGTCCTGCACGTGCTCGATGTTCGCGACGACGGCGGCCGCGTCGAACGGGGTGCCGTCGGAGAACGACACGTCCGTGCGCAGGTCGAGCGTCAGGGTCTTCCCGTCGTCGCTCGTCGTCCACCCGGTCGCGAGGGCCGGCGTCGGCTTCCCCGCCCGGTCGAGCCCGGTGAGCATCTCGATGTACTGCGTCGACAGCAGGGCCTGCGGGTAGTTGCCGCCGACGTGCGGGTCGAGGCAGGTCGGCTCGGCGTCGCCGGAGGCGTACGTGAGCGTCCCGCCGCTGACCGGCGTGCCGGCGTCGGTGGCGGTGCCGCCGCCGGTGCAGGCGGTCAGGGCCAGCAGGACCGCGGTGGCTCCCGCGGCGGTGAGGAGAGCGCGGGCGCGTGTTTTCTGTACTCGGTCCAAGATCATGGCTGCACGAGTCTAGCGGTTTACTGGCGGCATGGACGAGACGATGCGCCGCGGTGGCCGCCCCCGACGCTCGAGTGCCGAGGTCCTCGCCGACGCGGCTGCCGAGCTGTTCCTCGAGCAGGGGTACGCGCGGACGACCGTCGACCAGATCGCGGCCCGGGCCGGGGTGAGCCGAGCGACGTTCTTCAACTACTTCGGGGCGAAGTCGGACGTGCTCTGGCTGGAGCTCGACGCCGCGGTGGCCGACCTGCCCGCGTTCCTCACCGCCTCGACGGAGTCCTCGCCCGTGCGCGCCGTGGAGCAGGCCGTGCTCGCCGCGGCGCGGGCGCACGACCCGGACCGGGTGCCGTGGGCGATCGCCCAGGCCGAGGTGATGGACATCGGCACCGAGCTCGTCGCCAGTGTGGCGGCGCGGGTGATGGCACAGCACGGGGCGGTCTCGGCGTTCGTCGGCTCGCGGACGGGGGAGCACCCGACGTCCCTGTGGCCGCAGACCGTGTCCGGGGCGATGCTCGGGGCCGCGGCGGCGGCGTTCGGGGTGTGGGTCGCCGACGGTGTCGCCCGCAGGTCCCTCGTCGAGTACGTCGGCGCGGCGCTGACCCCGGTCGCGGCAGGCCTCGACGCGCGCTGAGGCGACGGGCGCTACTCGGTTCTTAGCGTCCCGGCACCGCCGGCCGCGACGTCCTCCACCGTGCCGTCGCGCACGATCCCCGGGACGTCGCCGTCCCCTCGGGCTGCGAGCGACGCGTCGCCCGGGATGCTCAGGGTGAGGACGGCCTCCTCGATGTACTGGCTCTCCTCGAGCGACGCCTCGACCCGACGGAGCCGGACCGCGACGTGGTCCTCGAGCTCGTTGCCGGTCAGGTCGACCGCCGCCACCAGGAACACCCGGGACGGTCCGACGAACTCCAGGTGCAGGTAGGTGACGCGCTCCACCTCGTCGCGACGGAGCAGCTCGGTGAGCACGGCGTCCTCGAGCTCGGGGGACGTCGCCTCGCCGACCAGGAACCGGCGGTTGCGCTCGATGAGGACGATCGCGACGACCCCGAGCAGGAGTCCGACCGCGATGGAGCCGATCGCGTCGAACACCGCGAGGCCGGTGAGCTGGTGCAGCAGCACGCCGAGGAACGCGATCACGAGGCCGACCAGCGCCGCGGCGTCCTCGGCGAAGACCGCCCGGAGCGTGGGGTTCGACGACTGCAGCACGTGGCGGAGCACCGGGACGCGGCGCTTCGTGGCGGCTCCGTGTGCCTGGCGGTAGGCCTGCAGGAAGCTCGTGCCCTCGAGGACGAACGCGATGCCGAGCACGACGTAGTTGAGCACGACGTCCTCGGCCGGACCGGTCTCGCCGAGCTCGGTGATGCCGTGCCAGATCGACACGACGGCACCCGCGGTGAAGAGGCCGAACGCGGCGAACATCGACCAGATGTAGGTCTCGCGGCCGTACCCCAGCGGGTGCTTCCGGTCTCGCTTCTTCGCGCCGCGTCGTTCGGCGACGAGCAGGAAGATCTCGTTGCCCGTGTCGGCCCACGAGTGCGCGGCCTCCGCGGTCATCGACGCTGAACCCGAGATCAGGGAGGCGACGGTCTTGGCGATGGCGACGAGCAGGTTGGCGGCGAAGGCGATGACGACGGTGAGCAGGGACTCCGGACGGTCCTGCTTCTCGGACGAGGGCATCGCTCCAGCATGCTCCGACTCTTGTAGACTCGTCCCACCAGGCGTCGAACCGGCCATCACCGGTGAGCCTCCGGAAGAACGCGGCAGCACCACCGCCGTCAGTAGACCCGGGCGGACCGGACCGCACCCCATCCGGCGAACGAGCGGTCGGTCGCAGCGCGAGCAGCGTCCGGCAAGCGAGGTGGTACCGCGGAGCACGCTCCGTCCTCGTGGAGACGAACCGAACCCACAGGAGCAGCTCGTGGCCTACCCCCTCAACGTCCCCACCGACGGTGTCGTCCCGTCCCCGTCCTTCCCCGCCGTCGAGCAGGGCATCCTCGCCTTCTGGAAGGGCGACGACACGTTCCGGGCGTCGATCGACCAGCGCGAGGGCTGCACGGAGTGGACGTTCTACGACGGCCCGCCCTTCGCGAACGGCCTGCCGCACTACGGTCACCTGCTGACCGGCTACGCGAAGGACGTCTTCCCGCGGTACCAGACCATGCGCGGCAAGCAGGTGCACCGCCGCTTCGGGTGGGACACCCACGGGCTGCCCGCCGAGCTCGAGGCCATGCGGCAGCTCGGGATCACCGAGAAGCACGAGATCGACGACATGGGCGTCGACGTCTTCAACGCCGCGGCCAAGCAGTCCGTGCTGCAGTACACCGACGAGTGGCAGGCGTACGTCACCCGTCAGGCGCGCTGGGTCGACTTCGAGGACGACTACAAGACCCTCGACGTCACCTTCATGGAGAGCGTCCTGTGGGCGTGGAAGCAGCTCTGGGACAAGGGCCTGGCGTACGAGGGCTTCCGCGTCCTGCCGTACTGCTGGAACGACCAGACGCCGCTCTCGAACCACGAGCTGCGCATGGACGACGACGTCTACAAGATGCGCCAGGACCAGTCGGTCACGGTGTCGTTCCCGCTGCAGGGCGCCCGCGCCGCTGCACTCGACCTGACCGGGGTCCGCGCACTCGCCTGGACGACGACCCCCTGGACCCTGCCGACGAACGCGGCGCTCGCGGTCGGTCCGGACATCGCCTACGCGGTCGTGCCGGCCGGGCCGGGAGGCGCGGCTGACGGTGGCGACGCCGGCTCGGCTCGGTACCTCCTGGCTTCGGACACCGTGGCCGCCCACGCGAAGGAGCTCGGCTACGAGAGCGCGGACGACGCGCTCGCCGCCGTGCTCCGCACGGTCGTCGGCGCCGAGCTCGACGGCGTCGAGTACGAGCGCCTGTTCGACTTCCTCGCGGAGGCCGAGGGCTACGAGCACGCGTGGCGCATCCTCGTCGCCGAGTACGTCGAGACGGGTGAAGGCACCGGCATCGTGCACCAGGCCCCGGCGTACGGCGCCGACGACCAGGAGGTCTGCGCGGCCGCCGGCATCCCCGTGGTGCTGTCCCTCGACGAGGGCGGACTCTTCACGGCGCAGTTCGGCGACGTCGCCGGCATGCTCTGGTCGGACGCCAACAAGCCGCTGACGAAGGCCGTGCGCGAGGCGGGGCGACTGCTCCGCCAGGCCTCGTACGAGCACAGCTACCCGCACTGCTGGCGCTGCCGCAAGCCGCTCATCTACAAGGCGGTCTCGTCGTGGTTCGTCCGCGTCACCGAGTTCCGCGACCGCATGGGCGAGCTCAACCAGGACATCAACTGGGTGCCGGACAACGTCAAGGACGGTCAGTTCGGCAAGTGGGTCGGCAACGCGATCGACTGGTCGGTGTCCCGCAACCGGTACTTCGGCACGCCGATCCCGGTCTGGGTGTCGGACGACCCGGCGTACCCGCGCCAGGACGTCTACGGCTCGCTCGAGGAGCTCGAGCGCGACTTCGGTCGCCTGCCGCTGAACGCGGACGGCGAGGTCGACCTGCACCGTCCGTTCATCGACGAGCTGACCCGGCCGAACCCCGACGACCCGACCGGGCAGTCGACCATGCGCCGCATCTCCGACGTGTTCGACGTCTGGTTCGACTCCGGCTCGATGCCGTACGCGCAGGTGCACTACCCGTTCGAGAACCGCGAGTGGTTCGAGGAGCACAGCCCCGCGGACTTCATCGTCGAGTACATCGGGCAGACCCGCGGCTGGTTCTACGTCATGCACGCGCTGTCGACCGCGCTGTTCGACCGCCCGGCCTTCCGGAACGTGATCAGCCACGGCATCGTGCTCGGCTCGGACGGCCAGAAGATGTCGAAGTCGCTCCGCAACTACCCGGACGTCTCCGAGGTGTTCGACCGCGACGGCGCCGACGCGATGCGCTGGTTCCTCATGTCGTCGTCGGTCATCCGCGGCGGCAACCTCGTCGTGACCGAGGAGGGCATCCGCCAGGGTGTCCGCGAGTTCCTGCTGCCGCTCTGGTCGACGTACTACTTCTTCACCCTCTACGCGAACGCCTCCGGCGACACCGGCTACCAGGCCTCGCGCAGCACGGCGAGCACCGACGTGCTCGACCGGTACCTGCTCGCGAAGACCCGGGTGCTCGTCGCGGACGTGACCACGCACCTCGACGCGCTCGACACCCCGCTCGCGGCCCAGGCCGTCCGGGACTTCGCCGACGTGCTGACCAACTGGTACGTCCGTCGGTCGCGCGACAAGTTCTGGCTCGGTGCGGAGTCCTCACCCGAGGCCCGCGCGGCGTTCGACACGCTGTACACCGTGCTCGAGACGCTCACCCGCGTCGCCGCCCCGCTCGCGCCGCTCGTCACGGAGGAGGTCTGGAAGGGCCTGACCGGCGGGCGCAGCGTGCACCTCGAGGACTTCCCGTCCGCCGACGAGTTCCCGGCCGACGACGCCCTGGTCGCCGCGATGGACCGCGTGCGCGACGTCGCGTCGAAGGGGCTCGCGCTCCGCAAGGCGACCGGCCGCCGTGTCCGTCTGCCCCTCGCGACCCTGACGCTGGTCGTGCCGGACCCGGCAGCGATCGAACCGTTCGCGGACATCCTGCGTGACGAGCTCAACGTGAAGCGCGTCGTGCTCGAGCAGCAGGAGGAGTCCTCGCTCGGCCGCTACGGCATCGAGCGGAAGCTCACCGTCAACGCCCGCGCCGCTGGCCCCCGGATCGGCAAGCAGGTGCAGCAGGTGATCCCGGCCGCCAAGAAGGGTGACTGGGTCGCGACCGAGTCCGGCGTGACGGTCGGCGGCGTCGACCTCGTCGAGGGCGAGTACACGCTCGACCTCACCGTCGCGGACGACTCCGTCGCGGTGGCGTTCCTCGACGGCGGCGGCTTCGCGGTGCTCGACACCGTGACGACCCCCGAGCTCGAGGCCGAGGGGCTCGCCCGTGACGTCGTCCGCGCCGTGCAGCAGGCCCGCCGCGACGCCGACCTCGACGTCAGCGACCGCATCGTCCTGACGCTCCGGGTCTCCGAGGACGCCGAGGACGCGATCCGCACGCACGAGCAGCTCATCGCGGGGGAGACCCTCGCGACGAGCGTCGAGGTGACCACGACGACGTTCGCTCCCGGCGAGGGCTCGGACGTCGGCGACGGTGCGAAGGTGTCCGTGGAGGTGGCACGCGCATGAGCGACAGCGAGCAGTACGACGACGACCACGACGGCATCGAGGACCTCGGTCCGCTCGACGACACGGCCGGGGTCCGCATCCCGGTCGGACCGTCCGGCGAGCAGGCCCCGACGGACGCGCTGCCGTACGGCGGCGACGACGACGAGGTGCAGCGCGTCGAAGCCGCCCTGTACGCCCGGATCGGCGAGCAGGCACCCGAACGTCGGTTGACCGCCACCCGACGGGCCGTCGAGCTCCTCGGCGACCCGCACCTGGCGTACCCGGTCATCCACGTCACCGGCACGAACGGCAAGACGTCGACCGCGCGCATGGCGGAGAGCATCGTCCGCGCCCACGGGCTGCGCACCGGCCTCATGACGAGTCCGCACCTCGTGTCGATCCGGGAGCGCATCGTCATCGACGGCGAGCCGATCGCGGCCGACCGGTTCGTGGAGAACTGGGACGACATCACCCCGATCCTGGCGATGACGGACCAGGAGCTCACCGACAAGGGCGAGCAGCCGCTGACCTTCTTCGAGGCGTTGACCGTCCTGGCCCTGGCGTGCTTCGCCGAGGCACCGGTCGACGTCGCCGTCATCGAGGTCGGCATGGGCGGCGAGTGGGACTCCACCAACGTGGTGCAGAGCCAGGTGCAGGTGATCACCCCGGTGGCGATCGACCACGCCAAGCAGCTCGGGTCGACCGTCGCCGAGATCGCGCGCACCAAGTCCGGCATCATCAAGCCGTCGTCGTCGGTCGTGTCGAGCGCGCAGACGCCGGAGGCACTCGCCGAACTGCAGCGCGCGGCCGAGCTCACCGAGTCGACGCTCGCCGTCGAGGGCACCGGGTTCTCCGTCGTGTCCGACACCCCGGCCGTCGGCGGGCAGCTCGTCACCGTGCAGGGCATCGCCGGGCGCTACGACGACCTGTTCGTCCCGCTCTTCGGCCAGCACCAGGCGCACAACGCCGCCGTCGCCATCGCCGCGGTCGAGTCGTTCCTCGGGCGGGGCTCGCAGGCCCTCGACGAGGACGTCCTGTCCGAGGGCCTCGCGAACGCGACCAGCCCCGGCCGGCTGCAGCCGATCGCGCAGGAGCCCACCGTCGTGGTCGACGCCGCGCACAACCCGCACGGGGCGCGCGCCCTGGCCGAGGCGCTGCCGGTCGCGTTCCCGTCCGAGCACGTCGTCGGCGTCGTCGGGATCCTCGGCGACAAGGACGCCCGCGGCTTCGTCCGGGCGCTCAAGGACACGGTCCAGACCTTCGTCGTCACGCAGCCGCCGGGGGACCGTGCACTCGACGCGGACGCGTTCGCCCGCATCGTCGTGGCCGAGGTGGGCGAGGACCGCGTGGTCGTCGAACCCGCGCTCGAGCAGGCACTGCAGGAAGCGCGCGACCTGGCGGAGGAGGCGGACGCCGAGGACGCCCTCGTGCTCGTCGCCGGCTCCATCGTCATGGTGGGGAAGGTCATGGACCTGGTCCACGCGGAGAGCGGGACGAAGTGACGGACGCACCACGGGCCTCCCGGCCGGGTCGACAGCCGCGCGTGCGGAAGCCGCGCCCGCAGCGCGGTGCCCGCGAGAGCCTCCTCGCGATCACCCTCGGACTCGAGGCCGTGATGTTCTTCTTCCCGATGCTCGTCGTCTACGGGAAGGGCACGCTGCCGCCGCTCGCGGCGTTCGGTGGCGGCATCCTGGCGATCATCGTCCTCGCAGCTGCCTCACGCCTGACGGGCAAGCGCGCCGGTGTATGGTTCGGGTGGCTGCTGCAGGCGGCCATCCTCGCCACCGGCTTCATCGAGCCGTTCATGTTCGCGGTCGGCGCGGTGTTCCTGGCGCTGTGGGTGTTCTGCTTCGTCAAGGGCGGTCAGCTCGACCGGCAGAACGCCGCGTTCCGGGCCGCTCAGGCCGAGGACTGACCACCACCGAACCACAGGAGAACTGCGTGTCCGATCTCGAAGAGACCCTCGTCCTCGTCAAGCCCGACGGCGTCGCCCGCCAGCTCACCGGAGAGGTCCTCCGTCGCATCGAGACCAAGGGCTACGAGATCGTCGACCTCAAGATGGTCACGGCGTCGCGTGAGCTCCTCGACCAGCACTACGAGGAGCACCAGGGCAAGCCGTTCTTCGAGCCGCTCGTCGAGTTCATGCAGTCCGGCCCGGTCGTCGCCGTGCGCGTCGCCGGCAACGGTGTGATCGCGGGCTTCCGCTCGCTCGCCGGCACCACGGACCCGACCTCGGCCGCCCCGGGGACCATCCGTGGCGACCTCGGTCGCGACTGGGGCCTCAAGGTGCAGCAGAACCTCGTGCACGGCTCGGACTCCCCGGAGTCGGCCGCCCGCGAGCTTGCCCTCTGGTTCGCCTGATCGACCGAAGCGGAGCACAGACGCGATGACGAACAACGACCGTCCCACGAAGAACGAGCGTCGCCAGCACGCCCGTGAGGTCGCCCGCCAGCGGGCCGACGCCGAGAAGCGCCGCAAGCGCCGCAACAAGTGGTTCCTGCAGGGCGGCATCGGCCTGGGCATCGTGGCCGTCGCGGCGATCATCGCGATCGTCGTGGTGAACGTGAACAGCGGGGGCACCACCTCCGCCGCCGGCCCGAAGAACATGGTCACCGGTGGCATCCAGTTCACCGGCGGCGACGGCAAGATCACCCCCGTCACGACCGGAGCGGTCTCGGCGGACGGCACCCCGTCCCCGGTCGCCACGGCCGACAGCGACGGCAAGGTCAAGGTCGTCGAGTACGTCGACTGGGCCTGCCCGGTCTGCAAGCAGTTCGAGGGCGCCTACGCCGACCAGATCACCGACTTCGTGAAGAACGGTCAGGCGACGCTCGAGATCCACCCGGTGTCGATCCTCGACCGCAGCTACCTCGGCTCGCGCTACGCCAGCCGTGCCGCGAACGCCGCGATGTGCGTCGCGAACTACGCGCCGGACAAGTTCCTCGACGTGCAGACGCAGTTCTTCGAGAAGCAGCCGGAGGAGGGCACGAAGGGCCTGACCAACGCCGAGATCGCCGACCTGGTGAAGGCCGGCGGGGCCACCGGCTCCGACGTGTCCGAGTGCCTGTCGAACGAGACGTACAAGGGCTGGGTCACGAAGATCACGAACCAGGTCACCTCGGACCCGGCGGTCGCCGGTCCCCAGGGCTTCGGCACGCCGACGATCCTGGTGAACGGGCAGCGTGTGAGCACCCTCACCGACGTCGTCCCGACCATCGAGGCCGCCGCGAAGTAGTCGGCCCCGCCGCACTCGGCCCCGCGCTCCCGATCCGGGAGCGCGGGGCCGATCGCTGTCCCCGGGGTGCCTGGGGCGCGGGCGCGCGACGCAGAGCCTGAGGCGCGGGGAGGCGCCTGGGGTGCGGGGAGGTGCGGTGCGGCGCCGGGGGCGCGCGGCGGCGTGCGCACCTGGTCGATCCGGGCGTACCGAGCGGAACCGGGAGTACCTGGCGCTTCGGTTGCACCAGGAATGCCCGAAAGCGCCTTGCATCGCAGGTGTCATGGGAAGGATCGGGCGTCCGGGCCTGGCCGGGTCGGCGGATCACGGGCCGAGGCAGCACGCTCGCCGGTGCGGGACGATCCGCTCGCACACCGGAGGAGCGAGGAGCACGTGTCGTCCGGACGCTGCGCGAGCGATCAGGACCGATCCGACGGCCCTCCCGAGCGGGCAGGACACGCCGCTGGCGATCCGGGCGAGGGCACGATCCGTCGCCGGAGAACGTCGAGCGTGACGGATCTGGCCCGCTCGAGGGACCGGGACGGGGGCATCGCAACGGTCCGGTGGCGTCAGGACGACCGGGACGTGCACCGAGCAGCGGCCCGGCAGCGTCAGGCGGACCGGGACGCCGTCACGAGCGCGGCGTCAGAACGGGAGCGTCGTGAGCACGCGGGGGAACACGATGAGGATGCTGACCACGATCACGGCGTAGTTCGCCAGCACGAGCGCCCACGAGTAGGGCAGCAGCGAGCGCCCGACCCGCTGGAGCCCGGCGCCGAAGCGTCCCTGCGCCGCGTTCCAGGTCGTGAAGATCCAGAACATCGGGATCGTCACGGTCCACACCAGCAGGCACCAGGGGCACAGGTAGCCGATGACCCAGACGGTCTGCGTGAAGAGCCAGGTGACGAACACCCACGCCAGGAACACCCCGGCGTTGAACAGCACCCAGAACCAGCGGTGACCGTTCCGCATCCCGGCGAGCAGCATCACCCCGACGGCGATCGGGGCGACGAAGCCCATCACGCCGAGGAGCGGGTTCGGGAACCCGAACAGGGAGCCCTGCCAGCTCGTCATCACCTGCGAGCAGTTCACGAACGGGCTGACGTCGCAGCTGAGTGCCTTCGACGGGTTCTCGTACTTCGCGAACTCGTCCAGCACCAGGTTGAACGCGGCGAAGAGGCCGACTGCTCCGGTGACGATGAGGAAGACCGCCATCGCGACCGGGCGGCGGGGCGTGGTTGCGCTCGTGCTCACGGCGTCATCATCGCATGCCCGTTCCGGACCTTTCCTGGCACCTCGTGCGACAATGACAGCAGTCGCGCGGCCGATCCGTGCGGCGAGAGAGCTTTCCGGGCGCAGCCCGGACGATCAGGCGCGGTGAGAGCGCGCCGTGACCGGGACTCGCGTCACATCCGATGCCGAGCCGGTCGGGCCGGGTGTCCGACACGGAACGACACCGGACCGCACGCCGGGACGACGAACACCGGTCACGAGAACGAACGCGGGGGCGTGGACGCCACCCGTGACAACCACAGAATTCCCGCCGTCCGTCAGGACGCGAGTGGGGCCGAGGAGTGCACCAGATCCATGGTGGAGCAGAACACCGACAACCCGAACAACGAAGAAGTCGCACCGAAGCGCCGTGGCCGCCTGTTCGGCAGCCGTCGCGCCCGGTCCACCGGCCAGGAGGCCCGTGGTGACGTCGACACCGACACCAGCGACATCGAGACGGTCGCCGTGACCGACGACGCGCCGACCGACGAGACCGCTGCGGTCGACGGACCGGTCGCCCCGGACGACACGTCGACGGACAGCGCCGCGACGGATGCCGAAGCGACGGACACCGAAGCGACGGACACCGAAGCGACGGGCAGCGCGCCGACGACCCCCGAGCCGACGACCCCTGCGTCGACGGACACGGCGACGGCGGACGACGCCGTCGAGGTCGCGGTCGAGCACGTCACGGCCGCCGCGGCGGAGCCCCAGGACGTCTCGACGGTCACGGGCAGCCAGCCCGTCGTCGAGGCGTCGTCGGACGGCGGTGCAGCCGGCACCGAGAGCAGCACGGTCGCGGACGCACCCGCTGCGACCACAGCGGCCGACCCGGACGGGGCGACCACGGCGGACGACGCGTCCACCGCGGTGGCGACCGACGCGGTCGAGGTGGGCGGTGCCTCCCGGCCGGAGCCGGCATCTGCCCCCGAGGCGGACGAGCCCTTCGTGCCGAAGGCGACCAGCACCCTCAGCCTGATCTTCCACGCGCCGGTCCTGCCGGACCTGCCGGCCCTGCCGGCGCGCGCTGCGCGTGACGAGGACGACGACGAGGACGACGAGCAGGGCGGCAGCCGCCGTCGCTCGCGTCGTCGGGGGAGCAGTGCCGACCGCCAGGAGCGCGGTGTCCGTGAGCCGCGCGACCACCAGGAGCCGCGCCGCCGCGAGCCGGAGCTCATCACCGAGCCGCAGCGCATCAAGGGATCCACCCGCCTCGAGGCGAAGAAGCAGCGTCGCCGCGACGGCCGTGACGCCGGTCGTCGTCGCACGGTCATCACCGAGGACGAGTTCCTCGCGCGCCGCGAGAGCGTCGACCGCCAGATGATCGTCCGGTCGAGCTCGTCGAAGATCGAGATCGGCGTGCTCGAGGACAACGTCCTCGCGGAGCACTACGTCACCAAGTCGCACAACGTCTCGCTCATCGGGAACGTCTACCTCGGCAAGGTGCAGAACGTGCTGCCCTCGATGGAGGCGGCCTTCGTCGACATCGGCCGCGGTCGGAACGCCGTGCTCTACGCGGGCGAGGTGGACTGGAACTCGGTCGACACCGGCAACCACGGCCGACGCATCGAGGCCGCGCTCAAGCCCGGGGACAAGGTCCTCGTGCAGGTCACCAAGGACCCGGTCGGGCACAAGGGTGCCCGTCTGACCTCGCAGGTCTCGCTGCCGGGTCGATACCTGGTCTACGTGCCGAACGGCTCCATGAACGGCATCTCGCGCAAGCTGCCGGACACCGAGCGCGCGCGCCTGAAGAAGATCCTCAAGGAGGTCCTTCCGGAGCACGCGGGCGTCATCGTCCGCACCGCTGCCGAGGGCGCGACCGAGGAACAGCTCACGCGCGACGTGCAGCGTCTGACCAGCCAGTGGGACGCGATCCAGAAGAAGGTGCAGAACGGGCACGCCCCGGTCATGCTGCACTCGGAGCCGGACCTGCTCGTCAAGATCGTGCGTGACGTCTTCAACGAGGACTTCACGAAGCTGATCATCGACGGCGAGGCCGCGCGCGGCACGATCGAGGAGTACCTCGACGCCGTGGCGCCCGACCTCAAGGACCGCGTCGAGATCTACGACGGCCCGGACTCGTTCGAGGAGTACCGCCTCAACGAGCAGATCGAGAAGGCCCTGGACCGCAAGGTCTGGCTGCCCTCGGGCGGCTCGCTCGTGATCGACCGCACCGAGGCCATGACGGTCGTCGACGTCAACACCGGCAAGTTCGTCGGCTCCGGCGGCAACCTCGAGGAGACCGTCACCAAGAACAACCTCGAGGCGGCCGAGGAGATCGTCCGACAGCTCCGCCTGCGCGACATCGGCGGCATCATCGTCATCGACTTCATCGACATGGTGCTCGAGTCGAACCGCGACCTGGTGCTGCGTCGTCTCGTCGAGTGCCTGAGCCGCGACCGCACGAAGCACCAGGTGGCCGAGGTCACCTCGCTCGGCCTCGTGCAGATGACCCGCAAGAAGATCGGTGTCGGGCTGCGTGAGTCGCTCGACGAGGTCAACGCCAAGGTCAACGACAACAACGCGGACCCCGGGCCCTCGAAGGGGCGCCGCAAGGGCCGCGGCAACGGCGGCTCGACCGGTGGCAACGGCAACGGCAACGGCCAGGGAGGCAACGGGCACGGTGGCAACGGCGGCTCGGGCAACGGGGGCTCCGGCAACGGGTCGACCGGCCAGTCGTCGCAGGCGCACCAGATCACCGAGGACGTCAAGAACGCGCTGTCCCGCATCGCGGCCTCGACCCTGCCCCACGACGAGGCGTCGTCCGGCGAACCGGTGACCGGCGTGGCTTCGCCGCGCGGCGGTGCGGCGACCCCGGACCCCGAGGTCGCGGTCTCCGCCTCGGCCGATGCACCAGCGTCCGGTCCGTCGCCGGTGTCCGCGCCGGAGCGTGGCGCGGAGGACGCCGGGGGTGCGGGCAACCGTGACGGCGAGCAGTCGTCCGGGTCGAAGCGCCGCCGCCGTCGTGGCGGTCGTGGTGCCGGCAGTGCTGCACCCGAGCAGCGCGGTACCGACGAGCAGGATGCCGAACAGCACGGCGGCGAGCAGCGCGGGTCCGCCGTGCGCGACACCGACGAGGCCGTCCAGCACCGTTCCGGCCGCGCGGGCTCCGCTGGCGCACAGGAGACCCCTTCGCAGGGGTCCGCTCCCGAGCCGTCCGCGCAGGAGGCTGCTCCGGCGAAGACCGCGCCGACACGTCGCCGCGTGAGCTCGAGCGCTCCCGTCACCCCGACCGAGAACACCGTCGCGATCCTCGACATCCCGGTGGCCGTGACCAAGCGTGAGCCGCGTCCGGTCCGGGACGACGCGGAGTCGCTCCTCGACTCCGTGCTGCAGGCCCTCCCGGAGCCGAAGCAGCCGGGGCAGGGCCGATCGCGGTCGCGCCGTGTGTCGTCGCCGAGCATCAGCGCACCGGCGTCCTCGGACGACGACGGGCAGGACGACGGCGCCGTGATCGTGGGGAACTGACGTGACCCACGCGGGCGACCCGAACGGTCGGCAGCAGGACCGCGGGTACTACGGTGCGGGCTGGTCGCAGCCCGCACCGCCCGCGGGCGGCCAGCCCGGTGGCCCGGCGTGGCCCGGCCAGCAGTACGTCGGCCAGCAGCCCGGCGGCCAGCAGCCCGGCGGCCAGCAGCAGCCGCCGTACGGCCGCCCGCAGGACGGTCAGCAGCCGTACGGTCAGCAGCCGTACGGCCAGCCGCAGGACGGCCAGCAGCCGTACGGCCAGCAGGGCCGGGTGCGGTCACGGCCGCCCCGGACCGCGGATCCGCGCCGGGCGTTCGCACCCGGAGCGTCGGTCGCCAACGTCACGGGGGCCCTCATCGCCGTCGTGTCCGTCGTGCTCGTCGAGGTGGTGTCCGGCGTCCTCGGGCTGCTCGGGGCGTCCCTCGTCGTGCACCCCTTCTCGAAGTACGGCACCGGGGCGAGCCTGCTCGGCAGCTTCGTGTCGGGCGTGTTCGCCTCGCCGTTCCCGTTCTACGTGGGAGCGTTCACGGCCCTCGCGTTCCTCACGCCGATCGCGCGGCGGAGTCCGCTGCCGACGGTGCTCCTCCGTGCCGTGCTCGCCGGTGCCGCGGGGACGGTCGCCCTGGCGCTCGTCGGGGTCTTCACCGGGTCCTACGCCGCGGTCCGGACGGGGTCGGGTGCCCGGCTCGTCATCGACGTCCTCACCGGGCCCCTGCAGAACGGCATCCCCTTCACCCTCATGCTCCTCGCGACGTCGACCGTGGCGTGGCTCTGGCTGGGGCGTCCACGGGGAGGACGCCCGGGGCAGGGGCCGACGGGCGGACGACCGGGGACGGTCCGTCCTGCGGACGCCGTGCCCGCGCCGACCGTGCAGCCCTACGGTGCGCAGCAGCAGCAGCAGCAGCAGCAGCAGTACGGTCAGCCGTCCGGGTCCCAGCAGGCCGCCGGCCAGCCGCCCGTGCAGCGGCCCGACGACCGGTGGACGCCGCCGACGCGCTGACACCGACACGCTCGGTCGCCGGGCACCGCCGGTGCGCTGACACAGCCACCGGCGGGAGCCCGGCTCCGGGCGTCCGTCGTCGGCTCGCTCGACCCCGCCGGGCCACCCCGTGCACCGCCGGACCGCCGGACGCCGAACCGTGCCGACCGCACGGCGCGAGCTGCTGCTGACCACCGGGAAGCACCTCGCGCCACGCCGTCACGTGGTTCGACGTGCTCGACGTCGTGCGGACGCCGACAGCGCCGCCACACTGCCGCTCGCCGGCCGGTGGCCGCCACCCTGCCGCCCGCCGGCCGGGGGCTGCCGGCGACCGGCGGCTGCCGGCGTCCGGCGTCCGGCGCCCGGCCTCCCGCTGCTGCCGTCCGCTGTGGCAGGCGGCTGCCGACCGCACGCTGCGGCGGGTCGCATCGATCGTCGTGCCAGGGTCGACGGGACCGCGGCGACCCCGCGTGCTCCGGGTGGTCCACCGGGCGCGACGCGGCGTCGCTGCGGCGGGGCGCGCCTCCCGGCCGTCGCGCCGCGGACCCGTGCGACGCGCCACGGGAGGGGCGTGTCGCCGTCCGACCGCGCGGCCTCCGCGGACGGTCAGTGCGCGTGCCGGTGCCGACCGCGCTTGTCGCGCTGCGCCACCCGCAGGCCGCTCGCGATGAGCCGGAGCACCAGCTCGCGCCCGGTCACCGCCGTCGCGCCCGCAGCCACGAGTTCGTCGTAGCGGGAACGCGGTACGTCGTAGTGGTCGTGGTCGAACGCGCGGCGGGGGATCCCGGCCCGTTCGGCGAAGGCGTGGAGTTCGTCGTAGGATGCATCACTGACGAGGTGCGACCAGACGGTGTCGTGGGCGGGCCACGTCGGCGGGTCGATCAGCACGGTCACGCGAGTCATCGTACGTGTGTCGCCGTTTGACCGGACCCGGGGGGATCGAGTATTCTCGATCCCTGGTGTCAGCGGGCCGTTCTGCCTGCGTCGCCGATCGGGCCCGGCCTCCGGGAGCCGCTCGTGCAGAAGTGGGCACCCGAGACTTCCCTCAAGCAGAGTACGTAAGGAATTCCACGTGGTTTACGCAGTAGTGCGCGCCGGCGGCCGTCAGGAGAAGGTCGAGGTCGGCACGATCCTCACGATCGACCGTGCCAAGGCCGACGACAAGGGCAACATCGACCTCGCCCCGGTGCTCCTCGTGGACGGTGACAAGATCACGTCGGCGGCTTCCGAGCTCGCGAACGTGACCGTCACCGCCCAGGTGCTCGAGGACCTCCGCGGCCCGAAGGTCGTCATCCAGAAGTTCAAGAACAAGACCGGGTACAAGAAGCGCCAGGGCTTCCGCGCTGAGCTCACCCGTGTCAAGATCACCTCGATCGCGTAAGGCGGGAGTAGAAGATGGCACACAAGAAGGGTGCGAGCTCCACTCGCAACGGTCGTGACTCGAACGCACAGCGCCTCGGCGTGAAGCGCTTCGGTGGCGAGGTCGTCAACGCCGGCGAGATCATCCTCCGCCAGCGCGGCACCCACTTCCACCCGGGCGCCAACGTCGGCCGCGGTGGCGACGACACGCTGTTCGCCCTCTCGGCCGGTTCGGTCGAGTTCGGCACCAAGGGCGGCCGCAAGGTCGTCAACATCGTCAACGCGTAACACCAGCGACGACAGACTCTGCGGGAGGGGCGGGCCACGTGCCCGCCCCTCCCGTTCTTTCGTGCACGACCTCGAGCGCCGCGGTACCGTCCGCGCGCTCGAGTCAGAACCAGGAGTGGACCCATGGCGACCTTCGTCGACCGCGTGACCCTGCACCTCACCGCGGGGAACGGCGGCAACGGCTGCGTGTCGGTCCGCCGTGAGAAGTTCAAGCCCCTCGCCGGCCCGGACGGCGGCAACGGCGGTGACGGCGGGGACATCGTCCTCGTCGCCGATCCGCAGGTGACGACCCTGCTCGGCTACCACCGCTCGCCGCACCGCTCGTCGAAGAACGGCCAGCCGGGCATGGGCGACATGCGCAGCGGTGTCAGCGGCGAGACCCTCGAGCTCCCCGTCCCGATCGGCACCGTGGTGCACGACGAGGACGGCGAGGTCCTCGCCGACATGACCGAGCCCGGCATGCGCGTCGTCGTGGCCCCCGGCGGTCAGGGCGGTCTCGGCAACGCCGCGCTCGCGACCACGAAGCGCAAGGCCCCCGGCTTCGCGCTGCTCGGCACCCCGGGGTGGACCGGCGACGTCAGCCTCGAGCTGAAGACGATCGCCGACGTCGCCCTGGTCGGGTTCCCGAGCGCCGGCAAGTCCTCGCTCATCGCCGCGATCTCCGCCGCGAAGCCGAAGATCGCCGACTACCCGTTCACGACCCTGACGCCGAACCTCGGCGTCGTCGAGTCGGGCGAGGTCCGCTTCACCGTCGCCGACGTCCCGGGCCTGATCGAGGGCGCGTCGGAGGGCAAGGGCCTCGGCCTCGAGTTCCTCCGGCACGTCGAGCGCTGCGAGGCGCTCCTGCACGTCATCGACTGCGCCACGCTCGACCCGGGCCGCGACCCGCTCTCCGACCTCGACGTCATCCTCGGCGAGCTGGAGCGCTACCCGGTGCCGGAGGGCCAGACCCCGCTCCTCGAGCGTCCGCAGCTCGTCGCGCTCAACAAGGTCGACGTGCCCGAGGCAGCCGAGCTCGCCGACTTCGTCACCGCCGAGCTCGAGGAGCGCGGCTACCGCGTGTTCCCGATCTCGACCGCGTCCCGCAAGGGTCTGCGCGAGCTGACGTTCGCCCTGGCCGAGGTCGTCGAGCAGGCGCGTGCCGATCGTCCCGCCGCGCCCGAGCAGGAGCGCATCGTCCTCCGCCCGAAGGCCGTCAACGAGAAGCCCTTCACCGTGCGCGCCGAGGGCGGCGAGGAGCACCGCTTCTACCGCGTCCGGGGCGACAAGCCGGAGCGCTGGGTCACCCAGACCGACTTCACGAACGAGGAGGCGATCGGCTACCTGGCCGACCGGCTCGCGAAGCTCGGCGTCGAGGACGGCCTGTTCAAGGCCGGAGCGGTCGCCGGGTCCACCGTCGTCATCGGCGGGGACGGCGGCATGGTGTTCGACTGGGAGCCCACGCTGACGTCGACCGCCGAGCTCATCACGAGCGCCCGCGGCACGGACGCCCGCGTCGGCGGATCGTCGCGCCCGACGCGCAACGAGCGCCGCGAGGAGTACTTCGAGCGCATGGACGCCAAGGCGGCTGCGCGCGCCGAGCTCGAGCAGGAGCGCGTGTCCGGCCTGTGGGCCGACGACGACCGGGACGACCAGGACTGACCGACGCATGACCGACGCGCGCGCACGCACCGACCTCGGGCCCGTCAGCCGGCGGCAGGACGTGCCGCGTGCGCGTCGGCTCGTCGTCAAGGTGGGGTCGTCGTCGGTCAGCGGTGACAACACCGGGCAGATCGCCGCGCTCGTGGACGCCCTGGCCGCGGCACATGCGCGCGGCACCGAGGTCGTGCTCGTGTCCTCCGGTGCCATCGCCACCGGGTTCCCGTTCCTCGGGCTCGAGGGACGCCCCGAGGACCTGGCGACCCAGCAGGCAGCGGCCGCGACCGGGCAGAACGTGCTCATGTTCCGGTACCAGAAGGAGCTCGACCGGCACGGCATCGTCGCGGCACAGGTGCTCCTCACCGCGGGGGACATGCAGAACCCGACCCACCGGGTGAACGCGCAGCGGGCGGTCGACCGGTTGCTCGCGCTGCGGGTGCTCCCCATCGTCAACGAGAACGACACGGTCGCCACCCACGAGATCCGCTTCGGGGACAACGACCGGCTCGCGGCCCTCGTCGCGCGGCTCCTCGGGGCCGACGCGCTCGTGCTGCTGTCCGACGTCGCGTCGCTCTACACCCGTCCGCCGGAGCACCCGGGGGCCGAGCCCATCGACGAGGTCCCGTTCGGCGACGAGCTCGCCGGCGTGACCTTCGGGTCGGTCGGGGCGGCCGGCGTCGGGACCGGCGGAGCGGGCACGAAGGTCGCCGCGGCCCGGCTCGCGGCCGAGGCGGGGACGTCGGTGCTCGTCACCGGGACCGCGCTCGTCGACCGGGCACTGGCCGGGGAGCACGTCGGCACCTGGTTCCACGCGGCGCCGCGGCGCTGACGGGACTCGGTCGGCCTGGAGGCACGGTGCCGGCCCGCGACGTCGGCCTGCGGTCGAGACGCCGGCGTTCGGTCGAGACGCCGCGGAGCGGGTGAGACGCCGCCGGAAGCGGGTCCGTCTCGGCGGCACCGGACCGTCCCGCGCCGACGGCGGCGTCCCACCGCGGCACGCTCCGCCCCGGCGGCAGGATCGCGAGCGGTGCCGGACACTCGCGGACGTGAGCCGAGTCCTGCACCGGAGTCGCGCCTCCCGGCCGTCTCCACAGGCATGACCCCACCAGCGTCACGAGCCCGGCGGCCGACCTAGTATCGGACCATGTCGCCGACCGTCACCGCCCCCACCCTCACCGACAAGCTGGTCGCGGCGCGTGCCGCCTCGACGGCGCTCGCGACGGCGACCACGGCGGTCAAGGACCAGGCACTGCGCGCCGTCGCGGTCGCCCTGCGTGCCGGGACGGACGCCATCGTCGCGGCGAACCACGGAGACCTCGTGGCGGGCGAGGACGGCGGGCTCTCCTCCGGTCTGCTCGACCGCCTGCGCCTCGACACCGCACGGATCGACGCCCTCGCCGGGGCGGTCGAGCACGTGGTGGGACTGCCGGACCCGGTCGGCGACCTCGTCCGCGGGTCTCGGTTGCCGAACGGACTCCAGCTCACCCAGGTCCGCGTGCCGTTCGGGGTCGTCGGGGCCATCTACGAGGCGCGCCCGAACGTGACCGTCGACATCGCCGCGCTCGCGCTGAAGAGCGGCAACGCCGTCGTCCTCCGTGGCGGATCTGCAGCGCAGCGCACCAACGCCGAACTGGTCGAGCGCATCCGCGGGGCGGTGGCCTCGGTGGGGCTGCCGGCGGACCTCGTGCAGACGATCGACGAGTTCGGGCGCCAGGGGGCGACCGACCTGATGCGTGCTCGCGGGCTCGTGGACGTCCTGGTGCCGCGGGGGAGTGCCTCGCTCATCCAGACCGTCGTGACCGAGTCGCAGGTGCCCGTGATCGAGACCGGTGCGGGCGTGGTGCACGTGTACCTCGATGCGTCGGCACCGCTGGAGCGCTCGGTCGACATCGTGCTGAACAGCAAGGTCCAGCGGCCGAGTGTCTGCAACGCCCTCGAGACGCTGCTCGTGCACGAGGCGGCTGCCGAGCGGTTGCTGCCGGTGCTGGCCGACCGCCTCCGAGCCGCCGGCGTGACCCTGCGCGGCGACGACGCCACCCGGACCATCGTCCCCGGCGTGCTCCGCGCGACCGATGCGGACTGGGCGACGGAGTCGATGGACCTGGACCTGTCGATCCGGGTCGTACCCGACGTCGACGCGGCGATGGCGCACATCGCGCGGTGGTCGACGCACCACACGGAGTCGATCGTGACCGACGACGTCGACACGGCCGAGCGCTTCCTGGCCGAGGTCGACTCCGCGGTGGTGATGGCGAACGCGTCGACGCGCTTCACCGACGGCGGCGAGTTCGGTTTCGGCGCCGAGGTGGGCATCTCGACGCAGAAGCTGCACGCGCGCGGCCCGATGGGACTGCCCGAGCTCACCAGCACCAAGTGGATCGTGCGCGGGCACGGACAGATCCGCGGCTAGACTGGGCCGCGACTTCCCACCCGATCGAACGGAGCACCGGACCGATGACCTTCCTCGCAGAAGCTGCTGAGCACGCCTCCGGGGTGCCCGCGTTCGTCTTCCCGATGTGCGGCGCGCTGTTCTTCACGTTCCTCGGGTTCGTCACCTGGAGCTTCCGCGACGTCGCGTACCGTCACTCGCACAAGTTCGAGGCCACCCGCCACCACGAGACGGGTGTCGACGAGTTCGGTCACACCAAGCTCTGACACGCCGCTCGATGCTCGAGAGCACGGGGCGCCCACGCATCGGCGTGATGGGCGGCACGTTCGACCCGATCCACCACGGGCACCTCGTGGCGGCGTCCGAGGTCGCGCGCGCCTTCGACCTGGACGAGGTCGTCTTCGTCCCCACCGGTCAGCCGTACATGAAGTCGGACGTCACCGACGCCGAACACCGGTACCTCATGACGGTCATCGCGACGGCGTCGAACCCGATGTTCACGGTCAGCCGGGTCGACATCGACCGTCCGGGGCCCACCTACACGATCGACACGCTCCGCGACCTGCGTGACCAGCGACCGGATGCGCAGCTCGTCTTCATCTCGGGCGCGGACGCCGTTCAGCAGATCCTCGACTGGAAGGATCATGATGGCCTCTGGGACCTCGCACACTTCGTCGCGGTCACCCGTCCGGGCCACGATCTGAGCATCACCGGACTCCCCGAACGAGACGTGAGCTTGCTCGAAGTCCCTGCACTGGCGATATCCTCGACGGATTGCCGCGACCGGGTCAGGCGCGGCCACCCCGTGTGGTACTTGGTCCCGGACGGGGTCGTCCAGTACATCTCCAAGCACCACCTGTATCGGAGCGTTGCATGAGTTCGTCCGACGCGCAGCCGCCTCTCTCGCGGCGTGAGGCGCGCGAGCGGGAGCGTGCCGCCGCAGCCGGCGGGCAGCCGGTCACCCCGCCGCCGACCGTCGCAGCACCGTCCGACCAGCCCGAGGCCCGTCGTCGACCGGGCTCGCACGTCGCGCCGTCCCCGAGCGGCCCCGCGCAGTCGGCAGCCCGTCCCACCTCCGGCGACTCCGCTCCTGCCCCGCAGCCCGCCGGCGCGGTGTTCCCGCTCACCCCGGCTCCGGCCTCGGCGACGGAGATCGTGCCGGGGACCGGCGGCCTCACCCGTCGTCAGCTCCGCCTGATGCGCGAGGCCGAGGGGCAGGCGGTGCAGCCCGTGCCGCTGCGCGCGCCGACCCCGCAGTCCTCCGACCGCACCGTCCAGGACGTCATCGGGTCGGTCGGTCACCTCGACCAGGACACCGAGCGACCGCGTCCGGCCTCGGCAGACCGCGGGTCGTCGACCCCGCCGCGTCCGGTCCCGGCGTCCGCGGATCGTCCGACCTCGGCGCAGGACCCGGTCCGGTCCGCCCAGGTCCCGCTCGCCCCGACCCCGGTCGTCGACGCCTCCGAGGCGACGGACCGGACCGGCGACGCCACGGACGCACCCGGTCAGGAGCCTGCTGCCGAGACCGAGATGCTCGACGCCGCTGCGGTGGCCCAGGCGACCGAGGCCGACGGCTCCCCGGACGCGATCGAGCCCCTGAGCGAGGCCGCGGCGCACGCCGAGGAACCCCGACGCCACCGCACCACCTGGGCGCCGCCGGAGACCGACGACGCCCCGACCACCGACGACGCCCGGGCCACCGACGACGGCCAGGCCACCGACGACCGCCAGACCGACGACGACGCGCGGCGCTCGGACGGTGCCGCGGACGACGACGCTGCCCGAGTGTCGCCGTCGTCGGCGCCGATGGCCTCGTCCTCGACGCCCGTCGTCTTCCCGCTGTCGCTCGACGACGACACGAACGAGGTCCCGATCCAGCGCCCGACACCGGCGACGGACTCCCGTCCCGACGACGGTGCCGACGACGTCGGTGACGCCCCCCGCGTCCCCGCCGCGTTCCGTCGGAGCCCCGAGCCGAAGCCGGTCACGACGGCCTTCGAACCGCCGGCCGGTCACTGGACCCAGCAGGCGCGGGACGCCGGTGACGCCGAGGTGCACGACGTGACGGGCACGCGCCGCGTCGCGGTGCAGGACACCAACTCGATCGTGCTGCCGAACTCGGCGCTGGCCGACCCGACCGGGGCCCTGAACGCCACGGGTGAGGTCATCCTGACCGGTTCGATCGACCTGCCCGCGTCGCTGTCCTCCACCGGGTCACACCGACCGATCGACGGGTCCGAGGTCGACCGTCTGCTCGAGCAGCACGACGAGCAGCCGGAGACGGACGCGAGCCCCGTCCGGGCGAGCCGTGCGGTGTCGAGCCACACGTCCACCCGTCAGGTCGTGCTCGCCGCCGCGAAGCCGAAGGAGTCCCGGACCCCGGTCATCCTCGGCGTCACCGTCGGCGCCGTCGGTCTGGCGGCCGCCGGGGTCATCATCGTCGCCCTGCTCACCACCCACCTCGGCGGCTGACCGCCCGCCGACCCCTCGTCGAACGTCGCCCCGTCGCCCGACCCGGCCCACCGGCCTGGCCGCTGTCGGCGGGGTGGCCTATGATCAGGACCCACCACACGGACCCGCAGAGCGCGGTGCCGACGACCGGAAGGACTCCGTGACCGCCTCCTCACGCGCACTGGAACTCGTGCAGATCGCCGCCCAGGCGGCCGACGCGAAGCAGGCCGAAGACCTCGTCGCCCTCGACGTGACCGGGCCGCTGCAGCTCACCGACGTGTTCCTGCTCGCGACCGGCCGGAACGAGCGCAACGTGCTCGCCATCGCGGACGAGGTCGAGGACCGTCTGATCGCTGCCGGCGCCAAGCCGCTCCGACGCGAGGGCCGGACCGAGGGTCGCTGGGTCCTCATCGACTTCGGCGACATCGTCGTGCACGTCTTCCACGAGGAAGACCGTCAGTACTACTCGCTCGAGCGCCTCTGGTCGGACTGCCCGACGATCCCGCTCGAGCTGCCCGTCGACCACACGGCGTAGACGCGACGCGCCCGGGTGGCGGAGACGATTTCGTCACCCGGCGTTCGCGTGGTGTACGCTTTCATGGTGCCGCCGGGAACGGGGGCACGGAGCAACACGATCTGGGTCTGTGGCGCAGCTGGTAGCGCACCTGCATGGCATGCAGGGGGTCAGGGGTTCGAGTCCCCTCAGATCCACCGAAGAACACGATGAAGCCCCGCCGGACCCCCGGCGGGGCTTCGTCGTTCCGGGCCGCCGCACCCCAGTACGCTGTTGCGCATGAGCAACGACGCCCCCGTGACCGGTTCCCAGCCGACCGGTCCCCACCTGGCCGGATCCCCGCTGTCCGGGTCCGCCCTGACGATCACCGCCGGCGGGTACACCGCCGAGATCGCCTCGGTCGGGGCGTCGCTCCGGACACTCCGCGCCGACGGACGCGACCTGGTCGTCCCGTTCGCCGCCGACGAGGTCCGTCCGGCCTTCCGCGGCGCCGTCCTGGCCCCGTGGCCGAACCGGGTCGTCGACGGCCGGTACACCTTCGGTGGACACGACCACGAGCTCGCCCTGACCGAACCCAAGCGGCACCACGCGCTGCACGGCCTCGTCGCCTGGACCGACTTCCGCATCGTGGCCCACGAGCCCGACCGTGCCGTGCTCGCCACGACCGTCCCCGCGCAGGAGGGGTACCCGTACCGCGTCGAGGTGCTCGTCGAGTACCGCGTCGACGCCGACGGACTGCACACGACCGTCACCGGGACGAACACCGGTGGGGACGCGGCACCGTGGGGGACCGGGCCGCACCCGTACCTCGTCGCCGGCGCCGGTCGCGTCGACGACTGGACCCTCACCCTGCCCGCCGCCGAGGTGCTCGAGGTCACCGAGGACCGTCTCGTGCCGACCGGCACCGCCCCCGTGCACGACGAGTTCGACCTGCGCACCGCGACCGTGATCGGCGACCGTTTCATCGACCACGCGTTCACCGGGTTCGACCGGAACGGCGACGGGCTGGCGACGATCGTGCTCACCGCGGCGGACGGCCACGGGGTCCGGGTGTCCTTCGGGCCGGAGTGCGGCTGGGCGCAGGTGCACACCGCCGACCACGTCGTGCCGGAGTACCACCGCGTCGGCCTCGCGGTCGAACCGATGACCTGCGCGCCGGACGCCTTCAACGCTGGCGAGGAGTCCGGGCTCGTCGTGCTCGCACCCGGTGCCGCGCACGCCGCTTCGTGGACGATCGCCGCGGTCTGACCCGAGCGCGGGTCCTCGCGCGTCGCCTCGACGTCGCGCCGGACCTCGGTGCGCTGGCGGCTGCCACCGGCTCCGACGTCGTCTGGCTCGACTCCGGGCTGCCCGAGGGTGCGCCGGAGGCCGCTCGTGGACGCGCCCGGTGGTCGGTCCTCGCCCACACGGACGGGCCGTTCGCGACGCGGTTCCGGCACGAGGACCGACACGCGGTGCTCGAGGTCCCGTCCGCTGCGCAGCGGTGGTTCGGGCCGTCCCGCACCGAGGCGCGTGCCGCCTTCACCGTGCTCGACGACCTGCTGACCCGGACCCCGGCGCTCGAGGCCCCCGTGCCGGGCTGCGGGTTCGCGCTCGGCTGGGTCGGGTTCCTCGGGTACGAGCTCGGTCGCGAGTCCGGCGGCCCCGACCGCGCCGCGGCGCACGCGGACGCCGACCTGCGCTTCGTGGACCGCGCGCTCGTCGTGCACGCCGACGGTCGTGCCTGGGCGCTCGCCCTGGTGACCGACGACGAACCGACGGCCAGTGCGGCGAACCGGGCGTGGCTCGCGGGGCCGCACACGGGGCGGCCGTCCGTCGACGCGACGGACGGCACCACGGGCCTCCAGGCCGGTGCGGACGGGCGCGTGTCCCGCGACGCGTACGAGGCAGCGGTCGAGGCGTGCCGCGCCGAGATCCGTGAGGGGAACGCGTTCCAGGTGTGCCTCACGACCGCCTTCGCGGTCGGTGCATCCGGACGGGAGGCCCTGCCCGCGCCCGCCACGGACCCGCACCTGGTCGAGTACCTGCGACTGCGGCGGGCGGACCCCGTCCCGTTCGGTGCCTACCTGCGACTCGGCACGCTGCGGGTCGCGAGCCGCTCGCCGGAGCGGTTCCTGCGGGTCGGTGCCGACGGCACGGTCGTCGCCGAGCCGATCAAGGGCACGCGGCCGCGTGACCCGGACCCGCGACGTGACGCCACGGCGCGCGCGGCGCTCGCGGCGAGCCCGAAGGACCGCGCCGAGAACGTCATGATCGTCGACCTGCTGCGGAACGACCTGCTCCGCTCGGCGGTGCCCGGGTCGGTGCACGTCGAGCGGCTCTGCGACGTCGAGACCTACGCGACCGTGCACCAGCTCGTGTCGACGGTGTCCGCCGTGCTGCCGGCCGGGGCGTCCCGTGCAGCGCTCGTGCGCGCTGCGTTCCCGCCGGGATCGATGACCGGGGCGCCGAAGATCAGCGCGATGGCGATCGCGGACCGGCTCGAGGGGGCACCGCGGGGCGTGTACTCGGGGGTCGTGGGCTACTTCTCCGCGGACGGTGCGGTCGACCTGTCGGTGGCCATCCGCACACTGGTGACGGTGCTGGACGACCGGGGAGCGGAACGCGTCCGGACGTTCGGGGCCGGAGGCGCGGTGACGTGGTCGTCGGTCGCGTCGGACGAGGCGGACGAGGTCGAGACGAAGACCCGGTCGGTGTTCGGAGCACTGGGGGTCTCGGCCCGCTGGTGAGCGGGGTGCCCGGGCGCGGGTCGGGACCGCGTCCCGGCACCGGTCGGGCGTGTCGAACGGGTGTTCGAAGTCGTTGTCCACCGGATGTCGGACCCGGTTGACATCATCGAACACATGTTCGAATATGAGGGCATGCAGACGGCGGCGGCACTCCTGTCGCCCGGGCCCGAGGGGGCGACCGGGCCCGACGGTCCCGCTCGCCCCGGGGGCCGCTCCGGGGCGTCCCGACCGACCCGGCGCGTCGACCACCTGGGGGACGCCCGGGCGGCGCTCGAACGCATCACGTCGCTGCGCTCCCGAGTGTCCGAGATGGAAGCACCCCGCGTCGACGTCCAGGGGCTCCCCACCGCCGACGCCCTGCGGTCGCTGCTGCCCGGTGGCGCGATCCGGGTCGGTGGCTCCTACGCCGTGCAGGAGTCCGTGCTGCTCGCGATGACCATGCTGCAGGCGGCCTCGGCCGAGGGAGCATGGTGCGCCGTGGTCGGTGTGCCGTCCTTCGGGGTCGAGGCGGCGGCGGCGATGGGCATCGACCTCGAACGACTCGTGCTCGTGCCCGATCCGGGCGACCAGTGGCTCACGGTGACCGCAGCCCTCGCCGACGTGGCGCAGATCGTCCTGACGCGACCGCTCGGCCGGGTCGTGCCCGGCGACGTCTCGCGGCTGTCCGCGCGGCTGCGGCAGCGCGGTGGAGCGCTCGTCGCCCTCGGCACCTGGCCGGGCGCCGACGTCACGCTGCGGGTGAGCGGCTCGGTGTGGACCGGCATCGGCGACGGCCACGGGTACCTGGCGGAGCGGCGTGCCACGGTGACGGCGTCCGGCCGTGCGGGAGCAGGTCGACCCGTCAGCGCCGACCTGCTGCTCCCGGCGGCGGACGGTGCGGTGCGACCCGCCGCGCCCCTGGTCGCCCGGGCCGGTGGGACGGACACGGGCGCTCCGGGCGGCGTCGGCATCGCGGCCGCCGACGGTGCCGGGGACTCCCGGGTGCTCCGCCCGGTCGCGGTGGCGTCGTGAGCCCGCGGGGACGGGCCCGTGCCGCCTCGCCGCGCGGCACGACCAGGGGGACCGCCGGCGCCGGGGTGCCGGGGCCGGGGGCCGTGCGTGCCGATGCCCTGGCCCGTGGCGGCGCCCTGCCGGAACCACCGCCTGCGCGCACGATCGTGCTCTGGTGCCCGGACTGGCCGGTGATCGCCGCCGCCCGGGCCGCGGGGTCGCCGCCCGAGCACCCGTTCGCCCTGGTGGCGAAGGGGGTGGTGTTCGCCAGCTCGGCCAGTGCCCGGCAGCAGGGGGTGGTGCGGGGCCTCCGCGTGCGCGAGGCCCAGGCGCGCTGCCCGGAACTCGTGGTCGAGCCCTACGACGACGCACTCGACCACCGCGCGTTCGAACCCGTCATCCGTGCGATCGAGGAAGCGGTCCCCGGGGTCGAGGTCCTGCGACCGGGGACGATCGCCCTGCGCTCCCGGGGGCCTGCGCGCTACTACGGCGGCGAGCGGGCGGCCGCGGCGACGCTGGCCGGGATCGCCGCCGACCACGGTGCGCCCGGTGTGCGTGCCGGGGTGGCGGACACCCCGTTCGCGGCGGAACAGGCAGCGCGGTCGCGTCCCGTGCGCCCGGGGGAGCGGGTGCGCATCGTGCCGGTCGGCGGTTCGGCCCTGTTCCTGGCGGACCTGCCGCTCGGCGTGCTCGGCGACCCGGACCTGGCGATGGTGCTCGGGAGGCTCGGCATCGCCACGCTCGGCGACTTCGCCGCGCTCGGCGACGAGCAGGTGCGCGACCGGTTCGGTGTCGCCGGGGCGTTCCTGCACCGGCTGGCGGGCGGTCGCGACCCGCGCGAGGTCGCAGCGCGGGCGGTCCCGCCGGAGCTCCGGGTCGAGGCGTCCTTCGAACCACCGCTCGACCGCGCCGACCAGGTGGCGTTCGCCTTCCGCCGTTCGGCCGACGACTTCGCCGCACGGCTGCGCGCGGCCGGACTCGTCGCGACCACGATCCGGGTGGGCATCGTCGACGAGCGCGACCTCCTGCTCGAACGGACCTGGGTGCACCCGCGCTGGTTCGACGCCGCCGACGTCGTCGACCGCGTGCGCTGGCAGCTCGCCGGCGGCGTGGACCCCTCCGGGCTCGAGGCGCCCGTGGTCCAGGTGGTGCTCGAGCCGGTCGCGGTCGACGACGCGTCGAACCACGAGCGTGGGCTCTGGGGGACCGGACCCGACGAACGGGTGCACCACGCCCTCGCCCGGGTGCAGGGGCTCGTCGGGCACGAGGGCGTGGTCACCCCGCGGATCGGCGGGGGCCGCACGCTGGCCGAGCGCGTCGTGCTCGTGCCGTGGGGCGACGCCCCGGTCGGCGGCGAGCGGGCGTTGGCGACCGTCCGCGACCGGCCGTGGCCCGGCAGGCTCCCGGGGCCGCCACCCGCGACCGTGCTCGAGCGACCCCGTCCGGTGGACGTCGTCGCTGCGGGGGGTGACACCGTCGACGTCGACGGCCGCGGCGCACTGACCGCGGTGCCGGAGCGGTTCCGGGCCGAGGGCGAGCGGGGCGGCCGGTTCGCGTCCGTGACCGCGTGGGCGGGGCCGTGGCCGCTCGTCGTGCGCTGGTGGGAGGCCGGCGGGCGGCGACTGCACCGGCTGCAGGTCGTCGACGACGACGGCCGGGCCTGGTACCTGGTGCTCGCCGACCACCGGTGGTGGGCCGAGGCGGTCGCGACGTGAAGGAGACCTGATGGGCTACAGCAACCCACCGATCCCGTGGTCGCAGTTCGAACGCGCCCTGTCGGACAAGCGGCCGGACAGTGCGCACGCCGGCGACGGCGGGGACAGCCCGGCCTGGTCGCGGAAGCGGTCCCGGTACGTCCCGCCGACCCCCGCCGCCGACGACGACGCCCCGGTCGTGCCGTACGCCGAGCTGCACGCGCACTCGACCTTCAGCTTCCTCGACGGCGCCAGCGGTCCGGAGCACCTGGTCGAGGAAGCTGCACGCCTGCACCTGCACGGCCTGGCGCTGACGGACCACGACGGGTTCTACGGGGCTGCCCGGATGGCGGAGGTGGCCGAGGCGTACCCGACCGTGACGACCGTGTACGGCACCGAGCTGTCCCTCGGGCTGACCGAACCGCAGAACGGCGTCCCCGACCCGGAGGGCACACACCTGCTGCTGCTCGCCGACGGGCAGGACGGCTACCACCGGCTCGCCGCGGCCGTCACGCGGGCGAACCTGGCAGCCGGGGCCGAGAAGGGGCGGCCGCAGTACGACCTCGACGAGCTCGCGGCGCAGGCCGACGGGCACTGGCGGGTCCTCACGGGCTGCCGGAAGGGCACCGTCCGCCAGGCCCTCGAGCGCGGGGGCGAGTCGGCGGCGGACGAGGCCCTGCGTGCGCTGCTCGACCGGTTCGGCACGGCCGGGGTGGTCGTCGAGCTGACCGACCACGGGGAACCGCTCGACACCGCCAGGAACGACGTCCTCGCGACGCTCGCGGCACGGCACGGACTCCCCGTCGTGGCGACCGGGAACGTGCACTACGCGACCCCCGACCGCTTCCCCGTGGCGACCGCGCTGGCGGCCGTGCGGGCACGGCGGAGCCTCGACGAGATCGACGGCTGGTTGCCGGCGGCCCCGACCGCCCACCTGCGGTCCGGTGCCGAGATGGCCGCGCGCTTCGCGCGCTGGCCGGGCGCCGTCGAGACGAGCGTCGACCTGGCCGACGAGCTCGGGTTCCGGCTCCGGACCGCCAAGCCCGGGCTGCCCGACGTCGAGGTCCCCGAGGGGCACACGACGATGTCGTGGCTGCGCGAGCTCACCTGGCAGGGCGCCCGTCGGTTCTACCCGGGCAGCGCCGACGGTGTCGACCCGCAGAAGCGCGAGCGCATCGAGCGGGAGCTGTCCGTCATCGCGGACAAGGACTTCCCGGGGTACTTCCTGATCGTGCGGGACATGGTGCAGTACGCCCGGCAGCGGGGCATCCTGTGCCAGGGGCGCGGCTCGGCGGCGAACTCGGCCGTCTGCTACCTGCTCGAGATCACCGCGGTCGACTCCATCCGGTACGGACTGCCGTTCGAGCGGTTCCTGTCGGCGATGCGCGACGAGGAGCCCGACATCGACGTCGACTTCGACTCGGACCGGCGCGAGGAGGTGATCCAGTACGTCTACGAGAAGTACGGACGGTTCAACGCGGCGCAGGTCGCGAACGTCATCACCTACCGGCCGAAGGGCGCCGTGCGGGACATGGCGAAGGCGCTCGGGCACAGCCCCGGGCAGCAGGACGCCTGGTCGAAGCAGGTCGAGCGGTGGGGGTCGGTCACCGAGAGCCAGGACCACGACATCCCGGACACCGTGGTCGACATGGCCCAGCAGGTGCTCGGGTTCCCACGGCACCTCGGCATCCACTCCGGGGGCATGGTGCTCACCGACCGGCCCGTCGGTGAGGTCGTGCCCATCGAGCACGCCCGCATGGACGGCCGGACCGTGCTGCAGTGGGACAAGGACGACTGCGCCTTCATGGGGCTCGTGAAGTTCGACATGCTCGGGCTCGGGATGCTCGCGGCGCTGCAGTACTCGTTCGACCTGGCCGACGAACACTGCGGGGAGCGCTGGGACATGCACTCGATCCCGAAGGAGGAGCAGGGCGTCTACGACCAGCTCTGCCGCGCGGACACGATCGGGGTGTTCCAGGTGGAGTCCCGCGCACAGATGGGCACCCTCCCGCGGCTGCTGCCCCGGCGGTTCTACGACCTGGTGATCGAGGTCGCGCTCGTGCGTCCCGGTCCGATCCAGGGCGGTGCCGTGCACCCGTACATCCGTCGTCGGACGGGCGAGGAACCGATCACGTACATCCACCCGTCGCTCGAACCCGTGCTCGAGCGGACGCTCGGGGTCCCGCTCTTCCAGGAGCAGCTCATGCAGATGGCCATCGCCGTCGGCGGGTGCTCCGGGGACGACGCCGACCTGCTCCGCCGGGCGATGGGCTCGAAGCGTGGCCTCGAGAAGATCGAGCGGCTGCGCGAGAAGCTCTACGCGGGGATGGCGGCGAACGACATCCACGGCGAGGACGCCGACACGATCTACGCCAAGATCCAGGCGTTCGCGAACTTCGGGTTCGCGGAGAGCCACTCGATCAGCTTCGCGCTCATCGTCTACGCCAGCGCCTGGATGCGGCTGCACTACCCGGGGGCGTTCCTGGCGGCGTTGCTCCGGGCACAGCCGATGGGGTTCTACTCACCGCAGACCCTGGTCGCCGACGCCCGGCGGCACGGGGTGCGGGTGCTGCGGCCGGACATCCTGCGCTCGGCGGTCGACGCGACGCTGGAGCCCCTGCCCGACGCCGAGAGCGGTGCGACCGGGGCCGACGCCTGCCTGGCCGGGGAGCAGCCGCCCGTGCTGCCGTTCGACGGCTCGCTGCCCGACGACACCGCGGAGCACCGACGCGACGGGGCCTTCGCCGTCCGCCTGGGCCTGGCCGAGGTCGCCTCGCTCGGCCGGCGGAGCGCCGAGGCGATCGTCGCGGAGCGGGCGGCGCACGGGCCCTTCACGGACATGTCCGACCTGGCCCGTCGTGTCCGGCTGACGACCGCGCAGCTCGAGGCCCTGGCCGCAGCGGACGCCTTCGCCGGGCTCGGGATCGACCGGCGCAGCGGCATGTGGTCGGCGGCGCAGGCGGCTGCGGAACGACCCGACCAGCTGCCCGACACCCAGGTCACCGTGCAGCCGCCGCTGTTCGGGCAGATGACGAGCGGGGACGTCCTGATCGCGGACATGTGGTCGACGGGCATGTCGACCGACGACCACCCGGTCCACCACGTCCGCCCGCGACTGCGCGCCCGCGGGGTGCTCAGCGTGCAGGACACCGCGACGGCGGAGACCGGACGACGGGTCGAGGTGGGCGGCATCGTGACGCACCGGCAACGCCCGGCGACGGCGTCGGGCATCACGTTCCTGAACGTCGAGGACGAGACCGGGCTGGTGAACGTCATCTGCAGCGTCGGCGTGTGGGGACGGTACCGGCGGGTGGCACGGGAGTCGCCGGCCGTGGTGGTGCGGGGGATCCTCGAGCGGTCGCCGGACGGCGTGGTGAACCTGGTGGCGGACCGGATCGAGCACCTGCCGCTGGCGGTGCGGACCCGGTCGCGGGACTTCCAATGACCGTCAGGACGCGGTCTGCTCGCGCACCACGGGGATGCGCACGGTGACCTCGAGGCCACCGGACCGGACGTTGCGGAGGGCAGCCGTTCCTCCCGACCGTTCCGCGATCGCGCGCACGATCGCGAGCCCGAGGCCCGAGCCGCCCGGCACCGGCACCCCGCCCGTCGCCGGGTCCGGGTCGCGGCGCGACGTCCGGGCCTCGTCCGGCCGGGTGAATCGGTCGAACGCGACGGGGATGAACGACTCCGGGACACCGGGTCCGTCGTCGGTCACCTGCAGGACACCCTCGTCGCCCTCGACCCGCCACGACACGAAGACGCCACCACCACGGGGGAGTGCGGCGACCGCGTTGCTCGCCGTGTTGGTGACGAGCTGCGCCATGCCACCGGTGTCGAGGCGGAAGCGTGGTTCCGCCGCTCCGACCGGGTCCGGGGTCCGTTCGAGGTCGAAGTCCACCGTGATGTCCTTCGCCGAGGCGATGAGGCGCACCCGGTCGACGGCGGCCATGACCTCGTCGCCCAGGTCGCTCCAGGCGGTGGTCGGCTGCGCGCCGTCCTGCTCGCGTTCCTCCGCGTCCTCGATGCGCGACAGCGTGAGCAGGTCGTTCGCGAGCCGCGAGAGCCGGGCGACGCTCCGCTTGGCGCGGTCGATGTGCGCCGCGAGCGCCGCAGCGTCGTCGCCGTCGAGCGACGCCAGGTCGAGCTGGGTGGTGAGGATCGCGAGGGGCGTGCGCAGCTCGTGGCTGGCGTCGGAGACCATCTGACGCTCGCGTTCGGTCACCTGGCGGGTGCGTGCGAGGAAGGCGTTCAGCGTGGTGGCGAGCGAGGCCAGTTCGTCCTGCGCCGGACCGACCGGCAGCTCGGCGCGCTCGGGGGCGACGGAGAGCCGTTCGGCCTCGCGGCGCATCCGGTTCACCGGGCGGAGCGCCGCGGTGGCGAGCGCCCACGACGCGATGCCGAAGGCGATGAGGATCGCGAGGCCGGTGAGCGACAGCGTGGTGGTGAGGTCGTCGACCACGATCGCCTCGGCCTGCGAGTTGCGTGCGGCGACGACGGTCCAGCGTCCGGCGGCGTTGACCGGGTGCTCGATGACGACGCGGTACTCGGACCCGGAGACGGTGATGAGCGACGTGCCCGACTCGGTCGACGTCAGGCTGCCGAGCGCCCGCTCGACCCGGGGCGGCATGGTCGACAGCCGGATCTGGCCCGACGGGGCCACGACGGCGACGAGCTGGGCGTTGCCCGGTGCGGACAGGTCCGGGTCGCTGTCGACCTCCAGCGTCGCCACGTACGGGTCGACGTCGGCGTCGAGCAGGGTGCGGGTGGCGCTCGCGACGACGCTGACGACCTGGAAGCGCATGACGAGCACGAGCAGCAGGATCACGACCGCCGCGATCGCCGTCGAGCCGATCGTGATGCGGGCGCGGAGCGAGAGCACCCGGAGCGGCCGGGGCAGGCCGCGTCCGCCGCGGACCGTCCCGGTCGTGGGTGCCGACCCGGTCACGCCCCGAGCAGGTCGAGCCGGTAGCCGCGGCCCCGGACCGTCGCGATGGCGACCGTCGCCTCGTGCGAGGTCAGCTTCTTGCGGAGGTACGAGATGTACTGCTCGACGACGTTCGGGTCCACGTGCTGCGAGCCGTCCCAGACCTCCTCGAGGATCTTCGGGCGGTCGACGACGGTCCCGACCGACCGGGCGAGCAGCCGGAGCAGGGCGAACTCGGTCGGGCTGACGGCGACGCGCTGCCCCTTGATCGACACCCGTCGGGCCTCGGAGTCGATGGCGACGTCGCCGACCTCGATGACCCGCTGCCCGGCAGCCGACTCGCGGCGACCGAGCGCGCGGAGGCGGGCGGTCAGCTCGGCGAACGCGAAGGGCTTCGTGAGGTAGTCGTCCGCACCCGCGTCGAGTCCGAAGACCCGGTCGTCGACGGCGTCACGTGCGGTGACGAGCAGGATGCGCACGGGGTCCTCCCGCTCGCGGATCCGGCGGGCGAGCTCGAAGCCGGACATGCCCGGCATCATGACGTCGACGACCGCGAGGTCGAAGGCCTGCTCGCCGAGGGCGATGAGCGCCTCGACACCGTTCTCGACCGCCGTGACGCGGTACCCCTCTGCCGCGAGCCCACGCTCCATGAGCGCGCGCATCTCGTCGTCGTCCTCGACCACCAACAGGCGCATGATCGACCTCCTCGGCCCCCATCGTGGCAGGGAACGGCGGTCCGTGGGCGGTTCCGGGTGGGAAGAGGCTGAATCTCGTCACAGTGACCCCGCCACGCCACCCGGACGAGGGCAGAACGGTCCGTCCCGCAGAGGGGGGTATCGGCCTCGCGAGCAGCGCGTTGCTAGGCTCCGCAGCGGACACGGCGTACCCGACGCAGTGTCCCGAGGGGGCACCATGCAGGATCAGGAGAACCGTCCGTACCGTCCGGACGACAGCGTCCACCCGGCCATCGTCCGGTTGCACGCGGAGCTCGAGGCGGCACGGCACGGCATCGACGTGCTCGGCGAGCTGGAGGACGCCCGCCGCGAGCGGGTCGTCGCGGAGCTGCTGAGCGCGGTGCCGGACGTCGCGAGCCGTGCGGCGTACGAGGCCGGCGCCGATCGCGCGGTCGCGACCATCCAGGGCTTCGAGGGGGTCCGCTCCGACGAGCACGAGTCGGGGACGGCGCTGTGGGACCGACTCGTCCTCACGGCCGTCGAGGCAGCGGCCGCGGTGGAGCCGACCGAGGTCGAACGGACTGCCGTCGAGTCGACTGCCGTCGAACCGGCCGCCGCGTCCGAGCCGGCAGCAGTGGGCGGGGGATCGCCCACGCTCGCTCCCGCCGCGGACGCCGCACACCCGGCGGCGTCCGGTCACGCCGCACACCGCGCCACGGCCTGACGCCGCGCGCCGCGCGGACCTCAGTCGTCCTCGCCGAGCAGCTCCTCCCGCACCCGTCGGATGTCCTCGAGCAGGGCGCCGATGAGCACCCAGTGCCGCGAGTTCGGCCGGACGACCTCGAGCGGCGCCGTCAGCGCGGGCTCCGCGGCCGTCGTGTCGTCGGCGGCGGTGCCCGTGAAGCCGTCGCGCTCCGCGTGGTGCAGCCGCGTCGCCTCGACCCGTGCGCTCAGTGCTCGGACGTCCGCCCCGATGCGGGCGACCTCGGTCGCGATGCTCCCCACCACCGGGTCCGACCGGAGGTCCGGCGCCGTGTTGTCGCGGATCGCCCGGGTCATCCCGGTGACCCGTGTGACCAGGACGCGCAGGTGCTCCGCGACCGTCGTGTCCCGCTGCAGGATCGTTCGGTGTCGGCCACCACGGGGGTTCATCGTCAGCGACTCGCCCGCCGCGGTGAGCGAGGCCTCGGCGCGGGCGTGCTGCTGCCGGAGGGCCCGCGCCTGGCGCAGGGCCTCGTCCCACCGCTCGGCGTCCCAGCCCTCGGTGAGGCCGATCGCGATCCGTTCGAACGCGGCGGCGGTGTCCCGGGCCAGTCGGGCGACCGCGAGGTGCGCCGGTTCGAGGAGCACGGGCGGCACGATCACGGCGTTCACCGCGAGTGCGACGACGGCGCCGACGACGGTCTCGAGGACCCGGTCGGCCGAGTAGTTCGGCGTGACGACCCCCGCGGTGAGCACGAGCATGCCGCTGATGCCCACCTGGGTTGCCGACGTCGGGGTCAGACGGAGTGCCCAGCTCAGCAGGATCGCCAGCACGATGACGACGAGCACGACCCAGACGCCGTCACCGAAGACCAGGTGGAAGGCGGTCGCCAGCACGACGCCGAGCACCACGCCGGCGCTGCGCTCGAGGCCCTTCACGAACGACTGGTTGATGCTCGGCTGCACGACGAGCAGCGCGGCGATCGCGGCGAAGGTCGGGAACGGCCCGTCGATGAGCGCACGGCAGAGCAGGACCGCCGCGACCACCGCGACCGCGGTCTTCACGACCTGCAGGAACGGTGTGCGGCTGGAACTGCGGAGGCGCGCGACCGGGTTCACGACGACCACGGTAGCCACCAGCCGCACGCCGAGCCGTGCACGATGGCGACGAAACCGCCGCGGCACGGTTGACTGGTCACGTGTGGCCCAACCACGAGCGCATCATCCCGCAGGCCTTCGCCGGCTCCGGGACCTCCGTGGTCGCCGCGCGCGCCCACTCGGTCGAGCCGTCGGGCAACGGCTACCTGTACGGCTACGAGGTCGACACCGTCGACCGGGCCGGTCAGCGCGCCACCGTCCTGACCTACGTCGACACGGGTGGCGCCCACGACCAGAACAGCGCCGTCGTCACCGACCCCGCCACGGGCGAGCCGGTCTCGGTCTGGGCCTACCCGAACGACCCGGGCCTCCCGGTGCTGCCGCAGGTGACGTACCGCGACGCCGTCGCCGAGCTCCTCGCCGGCCTCGGCCTGCCGGTCACCGCCCCGACGCTGTCGGTCGCCGCCTACCGCCCGGGCAAGCGCGCGGTCGTGCGCGTGGACGCCCCGGAGCGCGTGCTGTTCCTGAAGATCGTCCGCCCGCACCGCGTCGCGCCGATCGTCGAGACCCACGAGCAGTTCGTCGCCGCCGGGCTGCCGGTCCCGCGGGTGCTGTCGAGCCGGGGCGACGGCCTGCTCGTGCTCGAGCGCATCCGCGGGGTGCCCGCGGGCAGCCGCATCACCGAGATCGCCGACGACCCGCGGTTCGTCGCCTCCCTCGCCGCCCTGACCGGCCGGATCGCGACGGTGCCGATGACGCAGCAGGCCCGCGCGGACGCGATGGACCACGCCGACTGGCACCGGCGCACGCTCGTCGCCGCCCTGCCGCAGGACGCGGCCGAGATCGACGAGCTCTACGACGGCATCGGACGGCGGTCCATCGGTTGGGGGGCCGCCCCCAAGCAGGTGGTGCACGGCGACCTGCACCTCGAGCAGGTCTTCGTCGACGAGGACGAGCCGTGGCGCATCTCCGGCCTGCTCGACATCGACACGGCGGGCTGGGGGTTCCCGGTCCGCGACGTGGGTGCGGTCGTCGCGCACCTGGTCGTCACCGGCCTGTGGCACCGGTCCCGTGGGGACGCCGAGCGCGGGGCAGCGGCGGAGCGGCTCGCCGACGCGGTCGCCCGCGACTGGGTCGCCCGGAACCCGGCCGAGGCCGACCGCATCGGTCCGGCGATCGGCGCGCAGCTCCTCGCGCACGCCGGTGGGCAGGCGACGACCGGGTCCGAGAACGGCATCCGGACGGCGCAGCAGCTGCTGGCGGCGACGCGTGCGGCGCTCGCCGAGGCGGCGCCGACGGTGCCGTCGGCCGGCACCCTCCGTCCGCGGTCGGCACCGCAGGTCTGACCCGGCCGTCGGACGGTCGCCGGCCGCGCGGTGGTGGTGGGCAGCGCCTCCCGGCCGTCGTGGCGTCCCGTCCACCGCGCGGCCGGACGGGAGGCGCGACGCGCGCGGGTCCCGTCGAGTCGCCTCCGTCGGGGGTGCGGGAGTAAACTGAGCCCAGCACGCACCGTGTCGTCGCGTGCCGCGTCGTTTCCGGACGTGGCAGTCGGTCACTTGACCGACGTGGGGACCGGATCCGTGGGCGTCCGACGGGCACCACGTGCGTGCGACGGCGCCGGGTCCCGGCGCGGATCGTCGTGTCGAGCACCCGAGGGGTGCCGGCCGCACGGACCGCGGGAGTCCACCGGACGTCCCACGGCGGGACCGGCGCACGAGCGGGCCAGGGTGGCCCGCGGACCGGGGTCGTGCCAGACGCCGGTCGAGGACTTCCCGCCACGACGGCGGCTCGCCCGTGGAGAACGGGCGGAACAGGAGGAGCGTTGGCTCGATCAGGCACCCGGCGAGCAGCCGGCGGGACGCGGACCGCGTCGCGCCGTACCCGCCCGCTGGACAACGACGGCGTCATCCCGGTGCTCGCCCGCGCGGTGCGCGAGGTGGAGGCGGCGGCGCAGCGCGGACCGCTGAAGGCGTCCAACCGGTCGAAGTTCCAGGCGGTCGCGCTGCTGATGCGCGAGGAGCGCGCACGGGTCAAGGCCGACCCGGAGCTCACCGACGCGCAGCGCGCCGAGCAGCTCAAGCGTCTCGACGGTGTCGCCACGATCCTGGCGAAGACCGCCGCGCGGGACACCAGCGTGATCCAGCTGCTGACCGAGGAGGCCTCGGTGAGCGAGGCGACCCGCACGGTCAAGCGCGACATGATGATCGCCGGCGGCATGGAGCTGCAGCCCGAGGACCTCGTCATCGCGGCCGAGCCGTCCCCGGTGGTCGACGCCCCGGTGCGCTCGGTCGTGCCGCAGGCGGTCGTGCAGCGCCAGCTGGCCAACCCCTTCTTGGCGCCCGACTTCGCCCTCGCCGACCAGCCCGTCGCCCACCCGCGTCGCCTGGCGAACTGGGAGCTGTTCGGTCCGCTGTTCAAGTCGTTCGAGTACGGCGCCGGCGGTGGCGCGGCGTCGATGCCGTTGCCGGAGCCGACCTCGCTGCACTCGCGGTCCGGCACCACGCTGATGAAGCACCAGGCCGAGCTCGTCGCCGCCGCGGCGCAGGGACACCGCACGTTCCTGCTCGCGGACGAGCCCGGCCTCGGCAAGACCGCGCAGTCGCTGCTCGCCGCCGACGCCGCGAACGCCTTCCCGCTGCTCGTGGTCGTGCCCAACGTCGTGAAGACCAACTGGGCACGCGAGGCCGAGCGCTGGGTGCCGAACCGCACCGCCACCGTCATCCACGGCGACGGGGACGACCTGGACGGCTTCGCCGACATCGTCATCGTGAACTACGAGATCCTCGACCGGCACGCCGGCTGGCTCGGGGCCTTCGGCTTCAAGGGCATGGTCGTCGACGAGGCCCACTTCATCAAGAACAAGGAGTCGCAGCGCTCCCGGTTCGTGCTGCAGCTCGCCGAGCAGATCCGTGCGCGGGTGTCGTCGCCGCTGTTCCTGGCGCTGACCGGTACCCCGCTGATCAACTCGGTCGAGGACTTCCGCACCATCTGGGAGTTCCTCGGCTGGATCGACGACAAGAAGCCCCGCGCGACGCTCATGAACGAGCTCGAGGACATCGGGCTCACCCCGGCGGACCCCGGCTTCTTCGTCGAGGCCCGCAAGGCCGTCATCGACCAGGGCATCGTCCGCCGCCGCAAGGTCGACGTCGCCGCCGACATCCCCGCGCGACGGATCGCCGACATCCCGGTCGAGCTCGACGGCGACGAGGGCCGCTCCATCCGCGACGCCGAGCGCGAGCTCACCGCGAAGCTGGTCCGTCGGTACCACCAGGCGCTCGATGCCCGCACCGGGCAGGACCCGGTCGTCGGCATCGACCACAAGCTCGTCCGCCAGGTCGCGCGGTGGGAGCTCGAGGACCAGGACGCCTCCTCGACCGGCGAGAACGTGTTCTCGATGGTGCGGCGGATCGGTCGTGCCAAGGCGCAGCTCGCGGCGGACTACGCGGCGCAGCTCGCCTCGAACGTCGGCAAGGTCGTCTTCTTCGCCAAGCACCTCGACGTGATGGACCAGGCCGAGGAGGTCTTCGCCCGTCGGCACCTCAAGACCGCCACCGTCCGCGGCGACCAGACGCCCGCACAGCGCACGGCCGAGATCGATGCGTTCGTGAACGACCCCGACGTCGCCGTCATCGTGTGCTCGCTCACCGCCGCCGGCGTCGGCCTGAACCTGCAGGTGTCGTCGAACGTCGTGCTCGCCGAACTGTCGTGGACCTCGGCGGAGCAGACGCAGGCGATCGACCGCGTGCACCGCATCGGACAGGAAGAGCCCGTCACCGCGTGGCGGATCATCGCGGCGCAGACGATCGACACCAAGATCGCCGAGCTCATCGACTCGAAGGCGTCCCTGGCCGCCCGCGCGCTCGACGGGTCGGACGAGGAGATCGCCGACTCGGGCGACATCCAGCTCGACGCGATGGTGGCGCTGCTGACGGAGGCGCTCGGGGGCTGAGCGCCGGGTGCGCTCGGTCGCTCGCGGAGTCGGCGACGGCGGCCGCCGCCCGGTGCCGGCTCCGGCGCCGGCCGCCGGCTCCGGCGCCCGGCGCCGGATCCGGTCGCGTTGCGGCACGACGTGCTTCCGCACAACGAGAAGCGGCTCGAACCACGCAAACGCGTGGTTCGAGCCGCTTCTCGTTGTGCAGCGCGCCGGCGGCGCCTCGCGTCAGACGCGCGACTGCACCTCGGCCAGGGACGGGTTCGTCGCGGTGCTGCCGTCCGGGAAGACCAGCGTCGGCACGGTCTGGTTGCCGCCGTTGACCTCGGCGACGAGCTCCGCGGTGCCGGGGGTCTGCTCGATGTCGACCTCGCGGAACGGCACGCCTGCCTTCGACATCTGGTTCTTCAGCCGGGCGCAGTAGCCGCACCAGCTCGTCGTGAACATCGTGACGCCGCCGGCCTCGGGCACGAACGCGTCGCGGGTGACTGTCTCGCTCATGTGCCCAGGCTAACCCCGCCGGTTCGGGGAACCCCGGTGACCCCTGGTAGACAGGACCGCGTGACGGACACCCACCTCGAGATCGAGCGTACGTACGACATGCCCGAGGGCGACGACCTGCCGGACCTCATCGGCGTCGGCAGCATCGCCCGGACGGAGCGCCAGGAGCCGTTCGGCCTCGACGCCACCTACTGGGACACCGAGCGGTACGACCTCGTCGCCTCGCGGGTGACCGTCCGCCGACGGACGGGTGGCCCGGACGCGGGATGGCACATCAAGCGCGCCGCGTCGGACACCGTCCGGCACGAGCAGCACTTCGCCCTGACGGACGATCCCGACACCGTGCCCGACGAGGTCCTGGCCGCGCTGTTCGCCGAGCGCCGGGGCCGCGGCCTGCGCCCCGTCGTCCGCATCACCACCACGCGGGCGGTCGTGCGGTTGCTCGACGAGGACGACGACCAGGTCGCCGAACTCGCCGACGACCGCGTGGTCGCCCAGCGCCTCGACGACCACGCGCCCGCGACCCCGCGCACCTGGCGTGAGGTCGAGGTCGAGGTCGCCGAGGGCGTCGACGAACAGGTGGCGCACGAGCTCTTCGCGGCACTCGACGGTCGCTTCGCCGACATCGACGCGCACCCCGCGGCGGTCACCTCGAAGCTCGCCCGCGGCCTGGAGGGCGCGCCCGCCGCCCGGCTCCGCACGGCGGAGAAGCCGGAGAAGCACACCGCGGCGCGGGCACTGACGAAGCGCCTGCGCAAGCTGCGATCGACCCTGCTCGCCCTCGAAGGACAGCTGCGCGCCGGGGCGGAGACGGACCTCCGTGAGACGGCGAGGACCTCCCTCGACATCGCCGCCGTGCTCGGCTCGTACCGTCCTGCGTTCCCGGCGACCCCGGCGACCGACCGAGCAGCCGAGGCCGCGGACGCCCTCGCCGCCGTGACGGCGCGCGCTGCGCTGGCCGACTACCTCGTGGAGCGTCTGCCCCACGCATCGACGCCGGCACAGGACCTGCTCGTCGACGCGATGACCCGGGAGCGGGTGCTCGCCGCCACCCGCGAGCGCCGTGCTGTCGCGGTCGGCGAGGTCACGGCCTTCCTGCACTCCGAGCGCTACCTCGAACTCCTCGACGCCCTCGACGACGCCGTCGAGCGTCCGGCGCCGACGGCGTGGGCGCTCCGGTCGCCGAAGCACGTCGCTCAGGACGTCTCGGCGGTCGAGAAGCCACGCGTCCGTGACCTGGTCCGGAACGCGGTCGGGGACGACGACGAGAGCGTCGGCCCTGTCGACCGTGAAGCCGCCGACCGTGCGGCGACCGAGACCGCCTGGCGCGCTGCGACCCGCGCCCGGGCGGCGATGGACGTGCTCGGGGACGACGCCTTCCCGCACGCGCTGTGGAAGCGCATCGGGGACGCCGCGGACGTGCTGACCGAGCGGGTGCGCTCCCTGCACGCCCTCGACGTGCTCCGGGTGCACTCCGGCATCGCCGAGCGTGGTGGTGAGGGGACGTTCGGGTACGGCGTGCTCGCGGGGGACCGCGTGCGGCTCGCCGAGGACTCGTACGACCAGGCCGTGCAGGCACTCAACCGCGTCTGACGCGGCTCGGCGCGCTGCGTCGCGCAGCATTCCGTGGGAGCGACAGGACTCCACCGAACTCCGGTGGAGTCCTGTTGCTCCCGCGGGACGATCGGCAGCGGCGGCGCTCAGCCGGCGGCGATCGGCTCCGCTGAGGCCGCCGCGGGGTTCACGTCGGCCAGGCCGAGCACCTCGAGCAACCAGGCGAGCTCGAACGCGCGCTCGCGCCACGAGTCGTACCGGCCGCTCACGCCGCCGTGCCCCGCGGCCATCTCGGTCTTCAGCAGGACCGGCGCCCCGACCTCGCGCAGCTTCGCGGTCCACTTCGCCGGTTCGACGTAGAGCACACGGGTGTCGTTGATCGACGTCACGGCGAGGATCCGTGGGTACTGCACGTCGTCGCGCACGTTCTCGTAGGGCGAGTACTCGCTCATGTACCGGTAGACCTCGGCATCGTGCAGCGGGTCGCCCCACTCGTCCCACTCGATCACCGTGAGCGGCAGGTCCGGGTCGAGGATGCTCGTGAGCGCGTCGACGAACGGGACGGCGGCCAGGATGCCGGCGAAGCGCTCCGGCGCCAGGTTCGCGACGGCGCCCATGAGCAGGCCACCGGCGCTGCCGCCCTCGGCGACGAGACGGTCGGCGCTCGTCCGACCGCTCTCGATCAGGTGCTCGGCGACCGCGACGAAGTCGGTGAACGTGTTCTTCTTCGTCAGCGTCTTGCCGTCCTCGTACCAGTGCCGCCCCATCTCGCCGCCGCCCCGCACGTGGGCGACCGCGAAGACGACGCCGCGGTCGAGCAGGGACAGGCGCATGACGCTGAAGCCCGGGTCGATGGAGTGCTCGTAGGAGCCGTACCCGTAGAGGTGCAGCGGTGCCGGGCCGTCGGCGTCCACCGCGTCGCGGCGCCAGACGAGCGAGATCGGCACCTGCGTGCCGTCCGGGGCCGTCGCCCAGTCACGCTCCTGCACGTAGTCGGCCGGGTCGTAGCCGCCGAGGACCGGCTGTCGCTTGAGCACCGTGACCTCGCCGGTCGCCAGGTCGAGGTCGCTGACCTCGGACGGGGTGACGAACGACGTGTACCCGATGCGCAGGGTCGGCTGCTCCCACTCGGGGTTGCCGCCGAGCCCTGCCGAGAAGAGCGCCTCGTCGAAGGGGACCTCGTGCGCGTCGCCGTAGCCGTCGCCCTCGATCGGGATGACGGCGACGCGGGGGAGCGCCTCGGCCCGGTACTCGAGCGCCAGGTGCCCGGCGAAGGCGTCGACGGACTCGATGCGGCGCTCGGTGTGGTGCGCGACGACGACGCGGCGGTCGTGCTCCGAGGTGGGGTCGTCGGCGGGGACGTCGACGAGTTCGAAGTTCTCGGCGCCGTCGTTGTGCAGCACCAGGAAGCGGTCGCTCCCGCCGACGATGGCGTGCTCGATCTCGTACTCGACCCCCTCGCGCCGCGGCCACACGACCCGGAACTCGCCGGTCGGGTCGGCGGCGTCGAGCACCAGTGCCTCGGACGTGATCTTGGAGCCGAGCTCGATGACGATGTACTGCGACGAGCGGGTCACGCCGACGCCGACCCAGTAGCGGTCGTCGGACTCCTCGAACACGACGACGTCGTCGCCGGTGGCGCTGCCGACGGTGTGCCGCCAGATGCGGTCCGGACGCCAGGACTCGTCGACGGTCGGGTAGAACACGTAGCGCCCGGACGGGTCGAAGGTCGCGCCGGAGCCGGTGTCCGGGATCTCGTCGCCGAGGTCGGTGCCCGTCGTGAGGTCGCGCACGTGCAGCGTGTAGCGCTCGTCGCCCTCGACGTCGACGCCGTAGAGGAGACGGGTCCCGTCGTCGCTGATGTCGTAGCTGCCGAGCGAGAAGAAGTCGTGCCCCTCGGCCAGGGCGTTGCCGTCGAGGACGACCTGCTCCCCGGGCAGGGCCGTCGCACCCTCGTCGACCGCGGGCGGCGTCCAGTCGTCCGGGCCGGTGATCGGTGCGCGGCAGTGCACGCCGTACTGGCTGCCCTCGGCCGTCCGCGTGAAGTACCACCAGTCGCCCATGCGCACCGGGACGGAGAGGTCCGTCTCCTGCACGCGGTTCTTGACCTCGGCGAAGATGCGGTCGCGGAGGCCGGTCAGGTGCTCGGTCTGTGCCTCGGTCCAGGCGTTCTCGGCCTCGAGGTGGGCGAGGGTCTCCGGTGACTCCTTGTCCCGCATCCACTCGTAGTCGTCGACGAACTCGATGCCGTGGTGGGTCCGCGTGACGGGCCGCTTCGCGGCGGTCGGCGGGGTGGCCTGGGCGTGCTCACTGCTCACCACGCCACCCTATGCGCCCGGGCCTCGACACCTGCTCGAACGCGCTCGGCGAAGGCGTCGAGTTCGGCCGCCACCGCGGGCGCGATCCACGCACGGCGACGGCGACGGGCGGTCACCGGTCGGAGGACCCCGGCGCGGCACAGGTCGGTGACCGTCGTCTCGAGCAGCGTCTCGGCCGTCCCCGAGACGTCGCCCCGCGCGATCGCGCGGCGGAGGAGCTCCTCCGCGTGGTCCTCCGTCAGGACGGCGTCCTGGTCGAGCGCCCGCCCGAGCACCGCGTGCGGGCCGGCGGCGCAGGTCGTCGCCGCACGGTCCGCGGCGACCTCGTCGAGCAGCAGCCCCGTCACGAGCGCCTCGTCCGACCCCGCGCCCACGGCGATCGCGACGTCGCGCACCCACGCGTCGACGTGTCCCTCGCGGTACTGCGTCAGGTGCTGGAAGTACCGGGTGCGCTCGGCGACCAGGACGGACGAGACGGGTGGACTCGCGGTCCGCGTCGCACCCCGGTGCCGCAGGACCGCCGCGACGAGCGCGCGACCGGTCCGTCCGTTGCCGTCGGTGAACGGGTGGATCGACTCGAACTGCGCGTGTGCGATCGCCGCCTGGGCCACGGGGTGCAGGTCGTCGCGCGCGAGGAACGCGAACAGGTCGGCCATGAGCGACGGGACGAACTCGGGCGGCGGTGGGACGTGGTCGGCGTCCCGTGGTGTGCGCCCGCCCCCGATCCAGTTCTGCACGGTGCGGTAGCGACCCGCGTGCGGGCCGTCCACGGGGTCGCCGCGCAGCAGACCACGGTGGGCGTCGAGGAGCGCGGTCTCGTCGAGGTGTCCGGCTCCGGCTGCCCGCACCAGGCGCTCGAGGGCGTCCCCGGCCTGCACCATCACCGAGGCGCTCGTGTTCGCGCGCACGCCCACCAGCGCCCGGGCGACGTCCTCGGCCGTGGCGTCCTCGTGCTCGATGCGCGAGGTCGCGACCGCCTCGGTCCGGGTGAGCAGCCGGTGCAGGGGACCGGCTCCGCCGTCCTCGTCGAGCGCCCGGAGCGCCGTCAGGCTCCGGTCGAGCAGTGCAGCGGTCGCTCCGTCGGGCTCCCAGTGCGCGTCGGCGATGCACGGTGGGACCGAAGCGGTGACGGTCGCCGTCTGCCGGACGGTCCGGTCGCCGCGGGTGGCGCTGCGCCACGGCCGGACGACGGTGTCGTGGGCGGGCCAGGGTGGTCGGGGTCGGGACACGGAGCCTCCTGCGTCGATCGTCGGTGTCGAGACGGTAGGACGGACGCGACCGCGGACGCCAGGGATCGGTATGTCGCGGGGACGACGGTGCTCCGCCGTACCGTGGTGGCATGCGCAACTCGTTCGTCGTCACCGGGGCCCACGTCGTCCCCGTCACCGCTCCGCCCTTCGACGGGGGTGCCGTCGTCGTCGAGGACGGCCGCATCACCGCCGTCGGCCCCGACGTGGCTCCGCCGCCCGGCCTCCCCGTCGTCGACGCCGCCGGCGCCTGGCTCGTCCCCGGGTTCGTCGAGTCGCACGGCCACGTCGGCATCCACGAGGAGGCGAACGGCTGGGCCGGCAACGACACCAACGAGATGACCGACCCGAACCAGGCTGCGGTGCGGGCGATCGACGCCGTGGACATCGACGACGAGGGGTTCCGCGACGCACTGTCCGGCGGCATCACGAGCATCGTCGTGAAGCCCGGCTCCGGCAACCCGATCGGCGGGCAGACCGTCGCGATCAAGACCTGGGGTGGTCGCACGATCGACGAGCAGCTCATCTCCGACGCCGTCAGCGTCAAGAGCGCCCTCGGCGAGAACCCGAAGCGCGTGTACGGCGACAAGGGGAGGACGCCGTCGACGCGCCTCGGCGTGGCGAAGGTCGTCCGTGAGGCGTTCGTCGCCGCGCAGGACTACCGCGCCGCCCGTGCGGCCGCCGCCGCGAAGGGGGAGCCGTTCACCCGCGACCTGACGAACGAGACGCTCGTCCGGGTGCTCGACGGCGAGCTCGCGTGGGACCAGCACGTCCACCGGCACGACGACCTCGCGACCGCGCTCCGCCTGGCCGACGAGTTCGGGTACCGGCTCGTCGTCAACCACGGCACCGAGGCGCACAAGATCGCCGACCTGCTCGCCGAGCGCGACGTCCCGGTGATCTACGGCCCGCTGTTCACGAGCCGCTCGAAGGTCGAACTCCGCGACCGCGGCATCCCGAACGTCGTGGCGCTCGCCGCCGCCGGTGTCCGCGTGGCCATCACCACCGACGCCCCGGTCGTGCCGATCGCGATGCTGGTCGACCAGGCCACGGCGGCCGTCAAGGAGGGCCTGCCCTGGCAGACCGCGCTCGAGGCCCTCACCACCAACCCCGCAGCCTTCCTCGGCTTCGGGGACCGTGTCGGCCGCATCGCACCGGGCTTCGACGCCGACCTCGTCCTGTGGGACGGCGACCCGCTGGCCGCGACCAGCCGCGCGACGCGCGTCTGGATCGAGGGCACGTCCGTGTACGAGTGGGCCGACGGGACGGGCGTCACCACGCCGCGCTGGTGACCGGATGACGGTCTGGAGGCTCGTGGCGGCCCCGCCACGGTCCTCCCGTCCGCAAGACGCAACCTCGGCGGTTGCTCGCAACGCCGTACCGCTGCGCGCAACCGCCGACGTTGCGTTCCGCGGAGGGGGCGCCGAGCGTCAGGCGTCGCGGGACAGCAGGAAGTCGTTGATGCGCTCGGTCATCGGCAGGTCCATCTCCCGCGCGACGCCGTTCACGGACCGGATCGGTGCCGCCTGGCGGACGCTCGACAGCAGCCACAGGGCGTCGGAGGCCTCCAGGTCGGCCAGCGTGACGAGCTCGTACGAGGTCGCGATGCCCTCGCCCTCGGCGAACCGGAAGACGTCGGCCTGCGTCGTCCCGGCCAGGATGCCGATGTCGGTCCGCGGCGTCACGAACCTGCCGTCGACGGACATCACCAGGTTCGCGCGGGTGCCCTCGAGCACGTACCCGTCCGTCGAGACGAAGAGCGCGTCGTCCGCTCCGCGGCGCTCGGCCTCGCGGAGCGCCGCCATGTTCACCGCGTACGACAGCGTCTTCGCGCCCTGCAGCAACCACGGCGAGGTCCGCTCGACGTCGTGCCGGTAGCCGCGGTCGAGCGTCACGACGGCGATGCCCGCCGTCCGCGCGGGCGTCTGGTCGCCGGACGGTGCCGCGTAGACCCAGCCGGTCGGTCGACCCGAGCCCTCGACGCCGCGGGTCATGACGGTCTTCGCGAAGGCCTCGTGCACCGGGTCGAGCCGGGCGCACACCGCCTCGATCGCCTGGCGCCACGCGTCGACGTCCGGCGTGGGCAGGTCGAGCATCGCCGCGGACCGCACGAAGCGGGCGAGGTGCGGTTCGAGCGCCTGCGGCCGCCCGTCGACCACCGTGATGGTCTCGAACACCCCGTCGCCGCGGATCGCCCCGAGGTCCTGCACCTGCAGGTGCTCCTCGAGCGGCTTCGCCCACGTGTACGCGTCGGCCTCGGGGTCGTGCGGGGCGGCGTCGCGCGAGGGCTGGTTGAGGACGGCGAGGACGGTGTCGGTCATGCCACCATCCAACCGCAGCACCGGGTCGGTGGTCGTCAGTCGCGCCCGGGGAGCGCGCCCATGAGCTTCCACACCGCCGGCGTCAGCTCGGGGTGCTGCAGGGCGATCCGGCGGAGCCGGTGGTACTCCTCGCCGAGCTCGGTGCCCTGCCCGGAGGCCGGGTGGCCCGCCCAGTGCACGCTGCGCTGCCCGATCGCGGCGTCGAGCTCGACGGCATCGGCGCGGAGGATGAGCACGACCTGCTCGTCGACGGTCGGGAGCGTCGGCATGAACTCCCACGGGTCCTCGCCCGCACGGCTGCGGTGCTCGACGATCATCGAGATCTCCTCGGCGGCCTCGGCGCGCAGCACTTCGAGGCTGCGCCCGGTCCTGCGGGGCTCAGCCATGGTGCCCCCGCAGCACGCCTGCCATGCCAGCGATCGTACGCCAGCGCGGAGCGTCCACCGGACACGTCCGCCAGACTGGGGACCGTGACCGAACGCGACGAGACGAAGTCCCAGCACGCCCCGGTCGTGGTCGTCTACCTGCTCCGTGACGGTCCCGACGGCCCCGAGGTGCTGCTCGGCGAGAAGCGTCGGGGGCTCGGGGCCGGGCGCCTCGTCGGTCCGGGCGGCAAGCGCGAGCCGGGGGAGCCGCCGGTGGCGGCAGCGGTGCGCGAGGTGGCGGAGGAGGTCGGTCTGCGGCTCGAGTCGGACGACCTGGAGGCGCGTGGCACGTTGGACTACCGGTTCCCGTTCCGACCGTCCTGGTCGCAGCGCTCGGACGTCTTCGTCTGCCGCCGCTGGCAGGGGACCCCGTCGGGCAGCGACGAGCTGGAGCCGCGGTGGGTCCCCGTCGACGCGGTGCCCTACGACGCGATGTGGGACGACGCGCGCTACTGGTTGCCGGGCGTGCTGGCCGGCGGGACCGTCACGGCGCGCTTCACCTTCGCGGAGGACAACGCGACCGTCTCGGGCTTCAGCGGCGAAGGCGTCTAGCGGGCGCCCGCACGACCCTGCTGGACGCGGGTGCTGCCGGTGCGCGCCTCCTCCGCGGCGGCGAGGACGTCGGCGTCCCCGCTGCGACCACCGAGCGGGCGGACGAAGAAGTCGACGATGCCCGCCGCGATCGCCCCGAGGACCGCGAACATCGCCCAGCCGACGAACAGCCCGGCGGTGTTCCGGCCGTCGGCGGGGGCGAGGAACACGCTCGCGGCGTAGAGCGCTGCCGCGAGCACGAGGAACGCCACGACGGCGGTGACGAGGACGCGGTGCCAGGCGGTGCGCGGGTGCATGCGGAACAGGATACGCGCGCTCCGGGGAGCGGCCGAGCGTGCGCGCGTCAGCGCTCGGCGTGCCGCCCGTGCTGGCGCTCGTCGGGCGCGCCGGTCCGCGTCGTGCGCGATCCTGCCGGCGCCGGGCGGCGACCGGACGCGTCCACGCGGGGGACGGGACGGGTGCGGGGGCCGGTGGCAGCGCCTCCCGGTCGCGCCGGGCCGGACCGGTCCGCCTGCCGCACCACGGGGATGCGTCCGGTCGGGGTGGTCTCCTGCTCGAGCCCGTCGCGACCGCCGGTGAAGACGTCGCCGGCGACACGCTCGTCCTCCCAGTCGTCGTCGCGCAGGACGCTCAGCGTGCCGGTCTCGGTCGAGGTCAGTCCGTGGCGCTCGAGCTCGGCGTCCCGCTGCTTCCCGAGGAACTCGCGGTTCGCGGTCTGCGCGTCCTGGAACATCGTCGTGCGGTTGTTCACGATCGCCGCGATGCGACGGCGCTCCCACCACTGCTTGCCGAAGAACATCAGCACGAGCCCGGCGGCGGCGTAACAGCCCATCGTGACCAGCCCGCGACCGAAGCCGGGGCCGACGCCGTAGATCTCGTGCTTGATCATGTCGACCATGCTCGAGCCGACCACGACGTGGTTGAGCCACGCAAAGGGCTCCGGCATGAACCACTTCGGGTACGCGCCGCCGGAGGACGGCATCGACAGGAAGACGAAGCAGATCATCGCGGGCGCGGCGATGAACCGGCCGACGAAGTAGCTCAGGCCGTTGACGGCGAGACCGATCGCGACGATCCAGCCCCAGGCGATGAGCACGAGTCCGATCCAGTGCCCGTGGATCGCGCCGACGACCGGGCCGGCGAGCGTGTTCGTGATCAGGGAGATCACGAGGCCGCCGACGACGATCACGGTCATGCGGGTGCGGTGCCGCAGCGGACCGCCCATGATGCCGATGAACATCGCGACCATGTAGCCGCCGATGCACCAGGCGAGCATGACGTACATCGCGACGGTGCCGTACTCGTCGTACGCGGGCAGCGGTGCGAGCTCGGTGACGGTCGGGGCGGCGACTCCGATCCCGGTGAGCACGCTGGTCAGCGTCGCGGGGACGAGCGAGGCGACCTGGAACTGGTGGGCGCTCGCCTTGAAGACCTCGTTCGCCGAAGGGTCGTACGCGACGGCCATCGTGCCGGCCAGGACGTCCTGCTTCGCGCGGGCCAGCGACTCGTACGTGTGGAACACGTACTCACCGGGCAGGGCCTTGCCGACGGCGGCGACGAGGGTCGGGTCGCTGCCGACCAGGGCGACGGGGACGCCGTGCGGGTGGGGAGCGTGGAAGGCGAAGACGTAGCAGAGGCAGAAGCCGACGATGAAGAACAGCGGCATCCAGAGCTGCAGCCCGATGAGCTGCAGCGAGGGGTGGAGCGTGCCGTACCAGCGGCGGTACCGGCTGATCCGCTGCGGCTCGGGCACCGGTGCCTGGCGCACGCGCCCCGCACGGCTGCCGGCGCTCCGGCTGCCGGCGACGGGAGCACCGCGACGTGGCCGCGAACCGCCCCGCGTCGAGGGCCGGGTCTGCCGGGGCTTCGGCGCGGACGACCGCGGCGCTCCGTCACGATCGGGGAGGTCGCTCTTCCTGGGGACGTCGTTCCGCGGCTCGCTCACTCGGCGCTCTGCTCCTTCTGCTGGTCGGAGCATCACGGTACGCCGGGCGTGCTCACCGCGCCCCGTGAGCTGTCGGGGCAGGACCGGCTGCGGCGGCCCAGGACCGGCGGCGCCGGGTCAGGACCGGCTGCGGCGGCCCGGGACCGGCAGCGCCGGGTCAGGACCGGCTGCGGGAGGCCTGGGCCGAGTCCATCGCGAGTTCCTCGGCGTCGAGCGTCACGAGCACGCGGCGCATGACCTCCTCGTCGAGGTTGCCCTTCTCGCGTTCCTCGAGCACGATCTCGCGGCGACGGTCGAGCAGTTCGCGGCGGATGTCCTGGATCTGGGCGCCGCGGAGTCGCAGCGGAGCGTTCCGTTCCTCGTCCTCTTCTTCCTCGGCGTCGCGGCGGAACGTCTCGGCCTGCCGTTCCAGACGCGCCTTCAGTCGGCTCACGACGCTGTCGACGGCCTGGTCGCCGTACTGCTCCGACCACGCCGACCGACGCCGCTCGAGCAGGGCGATCGCGGCCTCGGTGGTGCGTTGGTTGAGTCGCATCTCGCTGCGGACGTCCGCCTCTCCCTCGGCCGGGTCCTGCACCTTCAGCGCCCGGATCACGAACGGCAGGGTCAGCCCCTGCAGTAGGAGCGTGCCGACGGTGACCACGAAGGCGATCACGAAGATGGTGTCCTGCGCCTTGACGTCGACCGAGTTGCCGACGACGGAGACCGCCGCCGCGAGGGTCACCACACCGCGCATGCCGGTCCACGAGATGACGGTGAGCTCCCGCCAGTTCAGCTTCGGTTCGGCGGAACCGCGCAGCCAGCGCAGGGACGGGTGACCGCGGGACAGTCGGACGCGCAACGGCCGCAGCCACCGGCCGTTGAAGCGGTTGCGCGCGTACGACTCGAACACGAAGAGCGGTCGCACGAGGATCACGACGACCAGGACGACGGCCGCCGCGGTGAGGGTCTGCGTCAGGCTGCGGTCGCTCTCGACGAGGTCCTGGACGACGGTCTTGAGCTGCAGGCCGATGAGGGCGAAGACGAACCCCTCGAGGATCACGTCCGCACTCGTCCACAGCGGGCGCTCCTGCAGCCGGGTCGCGTAGCCCTCCTTCGGCGAGTTGTAGCCGATGTACAGCCCCGCGGTGACCACGGCGATGACCCCGGAGCCGGAGAGGTGCTCGGCGAGGACGTACGCGACGAAGGGCAGCAGGATGCTCATGATCGTCTCGACGACCGGGTCGTTGATGCGCATCCGGATCCAGTGGACGGCGACGCCGAGGACGATGCCCACCGCCAGGCCGACACCGATTGCGAGCCCGAAGATGCCGAGGTCCTGCCAGATCGTCAGCGACGTCCCCGCCGCGATGAGCGTGAAGACCCGCACGAGGGTGAGGGACGCGGCGTCGTTGATGAGGCTCTCGCCGGACAGGACCGTCATCACCCGGCGGGGGAGTCCGAGCTTCCGGCCGATCGCCGCAGCGGACACCGCGTCCGGCGGGGCGACGACGGCGCCGAGCAGGATCGCCGCGGGCCAGTCCATGTCCGGGATGATGATGTACGCGGCGAGGGCGACCGCGAGCGCGGTGACGATCACGAGGAAGATACCGAGACGGCGGATCTGCTTGATGGACTGCCGGAAGCTCTGCCACGACACGTCGAGGGCGGCGGAGTAGAGCAGCGGCGGCAGGACGACGGTGAGGATCACCTCGGAGTCGATCTCGATCTCCGGCAGGCCCGGCAGGAACGACACCGCGAGCGCCACGGCCGTGACGAGCAGCGGCGCGGGCAGCCCCTTGGCCCGCGCGAAGCCGGTCACCGCGAGTGAACCGATCAACAGGATGAGGAGTTCCGCGGTGTCCATGGTGTCCATTCTCCCATCGACATGATTCGCAGGCTGAACGATCCCGCAGGTCGGGTGGCGCGGCGGCGGACGACAGGGTTTGCCCCGGAGCCGATCGGCTGCGACACTTGCCCGCGGTGGACATCACACTCATAGTCGTCCTGGTCATCGCGTTGGCCCTCTTCTTCGACTTCACAAACGGTTTTCACGACACCGCCAACGCGATGGCGACACCGATCGCCACCGGTGCCATGAAGCCCAAGGTGGCCGTCACGGTCGCCGCGGTGCTCAACCTCGTCGGTGCGTTCCTCAGCACCGCCGTCGCGACGTCGATCTCGCACGGCCTGATCAACGAGGGCCCCGGTGGCGTCGCGATCACCCCGGAGATGATCTTCGCGGGCCTGATCGGCGCGGTCGTCTGGAACATGATCACGTGGCTGCGCGGTCTGCCGTCGTCGTCCTCGCACGCGCTGTTCGGCGGGCTCATCGGTGCCGCGATCGTCGGAGCCGGCTTCGACTCCGTGAACTACGCCGCGCTGCTGACCGTCGTGATCATCCCCGCGTTCCTGTCGCCGGTGATCGCCGCGCTGGTCTCGCTCCTCGCCACGCGCATCGCCTACCGCGTGACCCGTCGTCCGGTCTTCCCGAACGAGCGCGGCGGCTTCCGCATCGGCCAGGTGTTCACGAGCTCGATGGTCTCCCTCGCGCACGGCACGAACGACGCGCAGAAGACGATGGGCGTGATCACGCTGACGCTGATCGCCTCGGGCGCGCAGTCGGCGAACCAGGGCGTGCAGTTCTGGGTCGTCGTCGCGTGTGCGCTCGCGATCGCACTCGGCACGTACACCGGTGGTTGGCGCATCATCCGCACCCTCGGGTCGGGTCTGACCGAGATCCGCGCCACCCAGGGCTTCGCCGCCGAGGCGTCCACCGCAGCCACCATCCTCGCGTCGAGCCACCTCGGCTTCGCGCTCTCGACCACGCAGGTGTCGTCGGGCTCGATCATCGGCGCCGGGCTCGGCCGTCGTGGCTCGAAGATCCAGTGGTCGACGGCGGGCAAGATCGTCGTCGCCTGGTTCATCACGCTGCCGGCCGCCGCAGCCGTCGGCGCGATCGCGTCCGGCATCGCCCGGCTCGGTGTCGGGGGACTCGTCATCGACGCGGTCGTCGGCGCCGCCGTCATCCTCGGGCTCTACCTCTGGTCGCTGCGGAAGCCGCACGACCAGGCCGCCGCGATCGAGGTGGACGTGGCCGCCAACGCGGTCTTCACCCGCAAGGAGCTCCGCGACATGCAGCGCAAGAAGCGTGCCGCCCAGGTCGCCGAGCGGCGCGCCGAGCTCAGCCGTGAGCGCACCCTGCGCCGCATGGCCGGACGGAACGGAGGGCGCCGCTGATGGGCATCGCCACTGACTCGCGCAGCTTCGCATCCCTGGGCGGAGGGCGCCGCTGATGGGCATCGACTGGTTTGCATTCCTCACCGTGGCGATCGTCGCGGTCGTCTCCGCGTGCTTCGTGGTCCTCGTCTACTCGATCGGCCTGCGCCTCTGGAGCGCCGCCGACACGCGCGCCGGCAAGTACACCGTGAAGGACGACGGCACCGTCGGCCCCGCCACGGCCGGCTTCCCCCAGCCCGGCACCGTCCAGCCCGGCGTCCGCGCGTTCCGCGCGCTCGCCGTCGCGTGCTTCGCCGTCTCCGGCCTGGCCGTGCTCTACGGCATCTACCTGATCGTCCCGCAGTTCCACTGACGGGTCACGTCCACCTGACGGACGGGAGGCCCGTGGCGACGCCGCCACGGGCCTCCCGTCCGTCGTCGGTCACCACGCGCGCCCACTTACCGGACCCGACCGGCCGGACGGGCTAGCCTCGACAGGGTGACCGGCAACGAAGCAGCGCGCACCAGGACCGAGACCGACTCGCTGGGATCCCTCGAGGTCCCCGCCGACGCGTACTGGGGCATCAACACCCTCCGGGCGCTCGAGAACTTCCCGATCACGTCGGTGCCGATCGCGGTGTACCCGGACCTCGTCGAGGCGCTCGCGACCGTGAAGCAGGCCGCCGCACGGGCGAACAAGGCCATCGGGGTGCTCGACGCCGAGCGTGCCGACGCCATCGACCAGGCGGCGCAGGAGGTCCGCGACGGGAGCCTCCGCGACCAGTTCGTCGTCGACGTCGTGCAGGGCGGCGCGGGGACGTCGACGAACATGAACACGAACGAGGTGCTCGCCAACCGCGCCCTCGAGATCCTCGGGCGTGAGAAGGGCGACTACGCGTACCTGCACCCGATCGACCACGTGAACCGCAGCCAGTCGACGAACGACACCTACCCGACGAGCATCAAGCTGGCGATGATCCTGGGGGTGCGGCGGCTCACCGAGCAGCTCGAACTGCTCTCCGACGCGTTCGCCGAGCGCGGCCGGGCGTTCCAGGACGTCCTGAAGGTCGGGCGCACGCAGCTGCAGGACGCCGTGCCGATGACCCTCGGGCAGGAGTTCACCGGGTTCGCGCACACCATCCAGGAGGACGTCCTGCTCCTCCGCACGGTCTCGCCGCTGCTCGCGGAGACGAACCTCGGGGCGACGGCCATCGGCACGGGCATCACCGCGGACCCGCAGTACCGCGACGAGGTCCGTCGGCAGCTGCAGGTCGCCAGCGGGCTCGACATCGTGACCGCACCCGACCTAATCGAGGCGACGAGTGACGCCGGTGCCTTCATGACGCTGTCCGGCACGGTGAAGCGCAGCGCGGCCAAGCTGTCGAAGATCTGCAACGACCTGCGGTTGCTCGCGTCGGGGCCGCAGGCGGGGCTCGGCGAGATCACGCTGCCCGCACGCCAGGCGGGGTCGTCGATCATGCCGGGCAAGGTCAACCCGGTGATCCCGGAGGTCGTGAACCAGATCGCGTTCGCCGTCGCCGGTGCCGACACCACGGTGACGATGGCCGCCGAGGGCGGGCAGCTGCAGCTCAACGCCTTCGAGCCGATCATCACCCACTCGATCCTGCAGTCGCTGCAGTGGATGGCGAGCGGGTGCGCCACGCTCCGGGTGAACTGCGTCACGGGCATCGAGGCGAACGAGGCCAAGCTCGCCGCGCAGGTGGACACCAACGTCGGCGTCGTCACCGCGCTGACGCCCTACATCGGCTACGCGGCCGCGGCGTCGATCGCGCACACCGCGTTGACGACCTCGACGCCGATCGCGACGCTCGTCACGGCGGCGGGGCTGATGGACGAGGACCAGGTGCAGCGGGTCCTGTCGCCGGCGCGCTTGTCGGGCATCGAGCTCGCGACGGGGGCGATCCCGATCGTCACCGAGGAGATGTTGGACGCCGAGGCGGAGCGGGTCGCGCGCGAGCGCTGACCCCGTCCCGCGAGACGCAACCTCGGCGGCACTGCGCAGCGGTACAGCGCTGCGAGGCGTCGCCGACGTTGCGTCGTGCGGAGCGCCGCGCGAGCGCTGGAGCCTAGGGCAGCGGGGGCTCGCCGACCCGCACCTGGTGCGACATCGCGCGCAGGTGCTCCTCGGTCGGCGAGGGCTCCTCGTGCTCGTCCTCGGCACGCTGCTGCGCGGCGAGCCGGACCCGGTGCGCCGCAGCGATGTCCTGGTCGCGCCAGCGTGCGAGCGTGAAGTTCCGCGTGACGTCGCGGAGTGGCAGTCGGATCGACTCGTCAGCCTCGATGCCCGCGAGGAGCTGGCGCATCCGGATGACCTCGGAGTCGAGCTCCCCGCCGACGACGAGCACGAAGTTCGAGATGTACAGGTACACGAGCAGCAGGATCGCGCCACCGAGCCACCCGTAGGCCCGGTTCCCGCTGCCGCCGACCGTCTCGACGTAGATCGAGAAGCCGAGGGTCGCCACCGCCCAGGTCACGATCGCGAACGCCGCTCCGGCCGACACCCACCGCAGCTGCGGGGTCTTCACGTTCGGCGTCGCGTAGTAGAGGACCGCCACCATCACCACGAGGACGACGGCGAGCACGGGCCACTTCGCCACGTTCCACAGGTCGTCGATCCACGGTGCCCACCCCAGCTGCCGGACGATCGCCGCCGAGATCGTCGGGGTTCCGAGCAGGATGACGATCGCGATCGCCCCGCCGACCATCACGAGCAACGTGACGAGGAGCATCATGCTGCGGAACTTCCAGATCCGCCGGCCCTCCTCGACCTCGTAGGCGGTGTTCATCGCGCGTCCGAACGCCGTGGCGTACCCGGAGAGCGACCACAGCGTCAGGACGAGCCCGATCGAGAAGCCCACCCACGGGTTGTCGAGCGTCAGCAGCTGGCGCAGCGGGCCCTCGAGGTGCTGCGCGGTCTCGGGGCGGACGATGAAGCCCAGCACCTGGATGATGTCGGTCAGGCTGTCGCCCTGCCGGTCCACGACGGACAGGGCCGACACGACGGCGAGCGCCGCGGGGAACACGGTCAGCAGGGCGAAGAACGTCAGGGAGGCCGCGGCGTCCACGACGCGGTGGCGGATCACCGAGTGGTAGGTGCGCCGGACGACCGCGCGGACGCCGGTCCGCTGCAGGTCGCGCGAGGCGCTGTCGGGCATGCGATGTACCGTACCCGACCCCACGACGGCCGGGAGGCGCGGTGCGGCACCGCCACGCGCCTCCCGTCCTCGGGCAGCTGCACGAGACTCGGCCCCGCGGACAAATTCGCCGTTCCCGCGCGCGAGTCTCGTCCGCCAGGCCGAGTCTCGGACCTGACGGGGCCGGCACCCGCCGGTCAGTTCGCGTGCGGGTCGAGTGCGTCGTACCGGCGGAAGGAGGGCACCAGCCGGAGCAGCAGTGCCACGAGGCCGATGATGAGCACGCCGCCGATGATCGGCGGGTACGCGATGCCGGCCGCGACGACGAGGCCGGCGTACAGGTCGCCGAGGCGCGGGCCGCCGGTCACGACCACGATGAAGATGCCCTGCAGCCGTCCGCGCATCCCGTCGGGCGAGGCCGCCTGCAGGATCGTGTTCCGGAACACCGAGCTGACGTTGTCCGCGCCGCCCGCCGCCGCGAGGAACAGCGCCGCGAGTCCGAGTGCGGGCAGGATCTCGACGCCGAAGGCCTCGCCGGACCGACCGCCGAGCAGGTGCGCCACCGCGATGACGACGCCGAACGCCGCGATCGCCGCGCCGTACGCCGTGATCGCCCAGCCGACGGCCTCGCCCTGGCGTCGCACGTGCCCGAGCGGGCCGGAGAACACGCTCGACAGCAGCGCGCCGACGGCGTAGGCGGCGGTCAGGGTGCCGACCGTGATCGACCCGCCGCCGATGACCAGTGCCCCGATCGCCGGGAAGAGCACGCGCGGCTGGCCGAACGTCATCGCGACGATGTCGAGCACGAACGTCATCGTGATGTTGCGGGACCGCCTGAGGAACCGCGCACCCTCGACCAGGGAGCGCAGCCCGGGGCGGAGGGCGTCGTGCTCCGCCGCCATCCGGGGGAGGGTGAAGACGCCGAGGAAGGCGAACGTGAAGAGCACGACGTCGATCGTGTAGGTCGGTGCGAAGCCGACGCTCGCGATGAGGACACCGGCGATCGCCGGGCCCACCGTCACCTGGAACCCGGACGCGATGCCACCGAGGGCGCTCGCAGCCGGGAGCAGGTCCGTCCCGACGAGCCGGGGGACGATCGCCGAACGCGAAGCGTTGCTCACCGTCGCGGCGACGGCGTTGACGGTCGCGAGCACGTAGAGGAGCGCCACGCTGTGCAGCCCGAGCCAGGCGTGCGTGGCGATGAGCGCGACCGCGGCCCAGGCGATGATCGCGGACACGAGGGCCACGAGCCGCCGGTCGAAGGCGTCCGCGAGCATCCCGCCGTAGAGCCCGGCGACGATCATCGGGACGAGGGCGATCACGCCGACGAGCGCGACCGCGAAGGTCGAGCGGGTGATCTCGTAGACCTCGAGGCCGACCGCCACGGTGGTCATCTGCGTGCCGATGCCGGCGATCGCCGTGCCGGCCCAGAGCCGCGCGAACGCGGGGGAGCGGCGGAGCGGGGTGAGGTCGGCGAGCAGGCGGCGGCGGGGTTCGGTGTCAGGTCGTGTCACGGTGGAACCATTCTGCGGCCTGCGCCGCCCCGAGCGGGCGGAATCGGCGGGCTCCGGCGACGCGAGCGGGCGGAATCTGCGCACTCCGGCGACGCGAGCGGGCGGAGTGTGTCGCGTTCGTCCGCTGAGCGTGACGGATCGCGCCCGTTCGCGGGGAGCGAGACGCCCGCGCCGCCGGGGAAGCCACCACACCCCAGCTGGTTGACTGACGCCATGACTGACCTCAACAGCAAGCCCGAGTTCGACGCCCCCGAGGGCCCGGCTCCCACCGAGCTCGTGATCACCGACATCGTCGAGGGTGACGGCGACGTCGCGCAGCCCGGCTCGACCGTCAAGGTGCACTACGCCGGCGTCGAGTACGAGTCCGGCGAGGAGTTCGACAGCTCGTGGAACCGCGGCGAGCCGATCGACTTCCCGCTCGCAGCACTCGTCCGTGGCTGGCAGGAGGGCATCCCCGGCATGAAGGTCGGCGGGCGCCGCAAGCTCACCGTCCCGCCGGAGCTCGCCTACGGCCCGGCCGGCGGCGGGCACTTCCTCTCCGGCAAGACCCTCATCTTCATCATCGACCTGCTCGGGGTCCGCTGATGCAGGTCGGCGCGCCCACCATCGAGCTGAACGACGGCCACCGCTTCCCGGAGCTCGGCCTCGGCACCTACGGGCTGAACGGCGACGAGGGCACCGCAGCGGTCGGCGCGGCGATCACGAGCGGCTACCGGCTGCTCGACACCGCGCTGAACTACGGCAACGAGGACGCCGTCGGCCGCGCCGTGCGCGAGTCGGAGGTCGACCGTGAGGACCTCGTCGTCACGTCGAAGCTGCCCGGGCGGCACCACGGCTACGACGAGGCACACCGCTCGATCGACGAGACGCTCGGCAACCTCGGGCTGGACCGCGTCGACCTGTACCTCATCCACTGGCCGAACCCGTCGGTCGGGAAGTTCGTCGACACGTGGAAGGCCTTCGTCGACCTCCGGGACAGCGGCAAGGTCCGCTCGATCGGCGTCTCGAACTTCACGCCCGAGCACCTGAAGGCGATCATCGACGCCACCGGTGTCGCCCCGGCGGTGAACCAGGTGGAACTGCACCCGTACTTCCCGCAGGCCGAGCTCCGCAAGGTGCACGCCGAGTACGGCATCGTCACCGAGAGCTGGAGCCCGCTCGCGAAGCAGTCCGAGCTGCTCACCGAGCAGCCGGTCCTCGACGCGGCGGCCGCGCACGGCGTGACGCCCGGCCAGGTCGTGCTGCGCTGGCACGTCCAGCTCGGCGCGGTCCCGGTGCCGAAGTCCGGCGACGCGGACCGGCAGCGGGAGAACCTCGACGTCTTCGGCTTCGCGCTGACCGACGACGAGGTCCGCGCGATCTCCGGGCTCGAGCGCGGGCGTCTCTGGGACGGCGACCCGGACACGCACGAGGAGATGTAGGGGCTGCCGCCCCCACGGACGGACGGGCGCGCCCCGCTGAGCGGCGACGCGAAGCGTCGCGCGGGGCGCGCCCGTCCGTCCCCCGGTCGCCCGTGCGTCTCGTCGCTCCCGGAGGTCGCCCGGCGGGACTACACTGGACACCCCTGTTTCCCGAAGGGTGGCGTGTGTCCGAACCGACCGAGACCGACCGCGAACGTAGCTACGTCGACGGTCTCTTCACCCGTCTCGACGAGCTGACGGCCGAGGCCGAGCAGCGTCTCGCCGAGACCCGCCGCCAGGCGGTCGGCGGCAACCACCAGAGCCGCAGCGAGCGTGACGCCTACGCACGCCTGTACGAGGACACGATCGCCACGCTCGACCGCGTCGGCGACCGCCTGGTCTTCGGTCGGCTCGAGGTGTCCGAGCCGGAGTCGCCCGACGACACGTTCCGGTACATCGGCCGCGTCGGCCTCCGCGACGTCGAGCACCGACCGCTCCTGCTCGACTGGCGCGTCCCCGGTGCGAGCGCCTTCTACCAGGCGACCGCAGCGCACCCGATGGGCATGCGCGCCCGCCGCCACCTGACGCTCGAGGGTCGCACGGTCGTGAACGTCGAGGACGAGGTCTTCGACGCGACGCTGTACGATGACGAGCGCACGCACCTGCAGGGCGAGGGAGCGCTGCTCGCGGCGGTCACCGCCGAGCGCACCGGTCGGATGACCGACATCGTCGCGACGATCCAGGGCGAGCAGGACCGCATCATCCGCTCCGCGCTCGAGGGTGTCCTCATCGTGCAGGGCGGCCCCGGTACGGGCAAGACCGCCGTGGCGCTGCACCGCGCCGCGTACCTGCTCTACACGCACCGCGACCGGCTCCGGGGCTCCGGCGTGCTCATGGTCGGGCCGTCCCCGGCGTTCCTGACGTACATCGAGCAGGTGCTGCCGTCGCTCGGCGAGACCGGCGTGGTGATGGCCTCGCTCGGGTCGCTGTACCCGGGCGTGCACGCGACGATGCACGACCACGGGGACGTCGCCGCGGTGAAGGGCTCGGCGCAGATGGCGTCGCTGCTCCGCCGTGCCGTCCGCTCCCGCCAGGTCGTCCCGACCGAGTCGGTCGTGCTCGACGTCGAGGGGGAGCGGCTCACGGTGCCACCGCAGCTCGTCGCCGACGCCCTCAAGCGGGCGCAGGACCGCGGGAAGCCGCACAACGTCGCCCGGGTGACCTTCAACAAGATCGCCCTCGACGCGATGACCCGCCTGCTCGCCGACCAGCTCCGCGCCCGCGGCACGACGGTGGACGAGGCCGACGAGAAGGTCCTGCGCGAGGACATCCGCAGCTCGTACGACGCCCGTGTCCTGCTCAACACCGCGTGGCTGCCGCTGCCGCCGGAGAAGTTCCTCGAGGACCTCTACGCGCGCCCGAACTGGCTCGCCTCGCTCACGCCGGACTGGACACCCGCACGCCGCGCACTGCTCCGGCGACCGCGTGGCGCGGGCTTCACGATCGAGGACGTCCCGCTCCTCGACGAGGCCGCCGAGCTCCTCGGGCCGTTCGACCCGACCGGCGGTGCCGCGAAGCGCGCGGCCAAGGCCAGCCGCAACCGCGACATCGAGAACGCCCGCCAGGCGATCGAGAACATGGGCGTCGAGGGCATCGTCTCCGCCGAGCAGGTCGCGGGGTCCTTCGCCGAGGGCGGCGATCCCCGCACGACGGCCGAGCGCGCCGCCGAGGACCGCGAGTGGACCTACGGGCACATCGTCGTCGACGAGGCCCAGGAGCTCTCACCGATGCAGTGGCGGGTCCTCGCCCGCCGGAACCCGCTGCGGTCGTTCACGATCGTCGGTGACATGGCGCAGGGTTCCTCGCCGGCCGCCGCACGCACGTGGGACGACGTCGTCGGTGCGCTCGCACGCCGCCGTCGCGGACGTGCGCCCGTGGTCCCGCTCGACCACCGGATCGCCGAGCTCACGGTCAACTACCGCACGCCGCGCTCCATCGTGCAGGCGGCGGGTGCGTTCGCCGACGCCGCCGGACTGGCGGTCACGCGCACCGAGGCCGTGCGCGACGGCGACCCGGTCGACCGCGTGTCCGTGCCCCGGGCGGCGCTGCTCGACACGGTCGCCGAGCACGTGGACGCCGAGCGGGAGCGCATCGGCTCCGGCACGATCGGCGTCATCGTGCCCGAGGCCGAGCTCACCGCCGTCCGCGAGCGGCTCGCCCGCACCGACGCCGACGTCCGGGGGCTCGGCTCGCCGCGACCGGGGTCGGTGACGGTCTTGACGGGGGCGGACGCGAAGGGCCTCGAGTTCGACGGCGTGCTGTTGGTCGACCCCGACCGGGTCGGCGCCGACGCGGCACGCGCCGCGGCCGCGGTCTACGTGGCGATGACGCGACCGACGCGACGGCTGGTCGTCGTCGACGTCATCGACTGATCGGCTCGCCCTCGTCGCGCACCCGCGCGACGAGGGCCGCCCACGCGCCGTCGAGCTGGCTGCCGGGGATCGTGACGGTGGTGCGGGCGACGCTCACCGTCCACGTGAAGTCGTCGGGCACCGCCTGCCGCCGCCGCGCCGGGGCCTCGCGCGGGAGGGCGCCGACCAGGTCGTCCCAGGCGTCCGGGTCGTCGCACGAGTCGGTGTCGATCCGCCATCCCCGCGAGAGGCCGGCGAACCCACCACTGCGGCGGACGACGATCTGCATGCTCCGGTTCTACGCCGTCACGGACCGGTGAGCACGCCGACGCTCCGCCAGGCGTCCTCGACCGCGGCGTGCTCCGTCGAGCCCTGCCCGAAGCGTGCCGCGGCGGCGTCGACCGTGACCCGTGCGAAGCCGGCGAAGTCGATGTCCTCGGTGGTCTCGGGCGACGTCAGGGCGTCCCACCAGACGGCTCCCGCGCCCTCCCACGCGTACCCGCCGATGGTGGTCGCGGCGAGGAAGAACGCGTGGTTCGGGATGCCCGAGTTCAGGTGCACGCCGCCGGAGTCCTCGGTGGTCTCGACGTAGTCGGCCATGGTCGCCGGCTGCGGGTCCTTCCCGAGCACCGGGTCGTCGTACGCGGTCCCCGGGGCCCGCATCGACCGGAGTGCCACGCCGTGCACGGCGTCGGTGAAGAGCCCCTCGCCGATCAGCCACGTGGCCTGGTCGGCGGTCTGCCCGGCGGCGTACTGCGCGACCAGCGAACCGAACACGTCGCTCACCGACTCGTTCAGCGCGCCCGACTGCCCCTGGTACGTCAGGTCGGCGGTGTACTGGGTCACGCCGTGGGCCAGCTCGTGGCCGATGACGTCGAGCGCGACCGTGAAGCGCCGGAACACCTCGTCGTCCCCGTCGCCGAACACCATGCGCCGCCCGTCCCAGTAGGCGTTGTCGTAGTCCTGCCCGTAGTGCACCGTGGCGTCGAGGGGGAGCCCGGCGCCGTCGATCGACACCCGGCCGAACACGTCGAGCCAGAACGCGTGCGTCGCGCCGAGTCCGGCGTACGCCTCGTCGACCGCGGCGTCACCGGAGTCGGGGTCGCCCTCGCGCCGGACGACCGTGCCGGGCAGGGTGGTCGTGCCGCGCGCGTCGGTGACGGTGCGCTGCGGCGAGCGGTCGACCGAGCCGCTGATGCCCTGCGGTCGGACGCGGTGCTCGTGCTTCGGAGCGGTGACGACGTCCATCTCGGCGAGCGCGGTCCGTGCCGCCGAGGCCGCGCGGGGGTGCTCCGACGCGGCGGCGACGGCGCGCAGCAGGTACGGCGGGACGACGGAGTGGCGGCGGGTGGCGGTCATGGCGCCATGGAACCACCGACGACCGACGACGGTGCTGCCCGGTCCGGAGCGGCTGGCAGGCTGGGGCTGCGGGGGCCCGGCGGGTCAGTCGCGCTGGCGGTGCTCCACCAGCGCCAGGGCGTACGACTCCCACCACTGCCCGGCCGCCGGTCCGCCGTTGCAGGTGCCGTCGCTGAGCCCGGGCGTCTTCACCCAGAGCAGGGCGTCGAGCCGGGTCGACCCCGCGGTGACGTGCGGTGCCTGTCCGAGTCCCGCACCCTCGGGGTTGCACCAGGTGCCGCGCCAGCCCTGCCCGTTCCGCGAGACGTCGATCACGAAGTGCGGGTCGCCACCGATCGCGTCCGCCAACCGGTCGGCGTACGCGCGTTCCGTGTCCACCCGGTAGAAGTTCGAGACGTTCGTCGCGAAGCCCTGCGTCCGGTCGACCCCGGCCGCCCGCAGCCACCGTGCCATCTCGGTGACGGGGACCCGGTCCTCGTTGCCGCCGTCGAGGTACACCGTCAACCCGTGTCCGGCGAGCTCGTCCACGGCGCGGTCCAGCAGTCGCAGGCGCTCCCGACCGAGGCGCTCGCAGACGTGGATCTGCGCGATCGAGTCCGGTTCGACGAGCACGACCGCGTGCGAGCCGGCCATCGCCCGGACGGCCGACCGCACCCACGGCAGGTAGGCGTCCTCGGCGGTGCCGCCGGCGGAGTAGCTGCCGCAGTCGCGGTCCGGGATCGCGTAGAGGACGAAGACGGGCGTGCGGTGCTGCTGCTCGGCGCCCCGGACCACCCGCCGGACGACCTGTCGGGTGACGGACTCGGAGGGGTTCGTCAGCCAGGTCGCGACGGGCTGGTCCGCGATGACGTCGATCTGCTCGGCGGTCGCGCGCTCGCCGTCCGCCCGGGCCTCGGCGGCTCGGCGCGCAGCCTGTCCGTCCTGGTCCGGCTGGTGGGCCAGGCCGCCCGGGAACGCGGCCGCGGCCGACTCGCGCTCCGCGATCGCCCGGCCCGGCTCGACACCGTTGCTCCTCGTCGTCGTCGCGCCGGGGGTGCCGGTGCCGTCCGGACCGTCATCGGACCCCGACACCGTGGAGAGGACGAGCCCGCCCACGGCCACGGCGACGACCGCTCCGACGGCGAGCACCGCCCACTGTCGTCGTCCGCTGCCCCTGGTGCGGCCGCGCGTCCCCTGCTCCGGCATGCGTCCATGCTGGCAGCAGGCCACAGCGTCGTGCCAGGGTGGCCCGGCGTCCGCCCAGGTGGGGCGCGGCCGGCTGCCAGGAGCCGGCAGCGATACTGACCGGATGTTCCGGAAGCTCCTGCTGCTCGCCCTCACCGCCGGCTACGCCTGGGTGATCTGGCGGATGACCCTCACGCCGCGGGTCTTCACGCATGCGCAGGACGAGCTCGTGCTGCACGTGATCGGTTGGCTGCAGCAGCTGCCGCACGGTGCCTGGTTCACCTACGACCGGGTCGAGTTCCTCGCGAACATCGGGATGTTCGTCCCCGTCGGGATGATCGCGGCGCTGTGGCTGCCGCGTCGCTGGTGGCTGCTGGGCGCCGTGGTCGCGGTCGTCCTGTCGGTCGGGATCGAGCTCGCGCAGGCCCGCTTCCTGCCGTACCGGGTCGCGGATCCGCGGGACGTGCTGTCGAACGGTCTCGGCGGGCTGCTCGGTGCCACCCTCGTCGGGCTCGTCCGGAGCCTGCTGCCGGTGCCGCGACGGCAGCGGCTGCGCGCCCGCCCTGCCTGATCTCTGGTAGTCTCGTCCGGTTGCCGTCGAACGGCCGCGGACAAAGAGCGCCCATGCATCAGGCATGAGCACCGCGCAACGGACAGGAAGGGGATCATCCATGGCACTTGACGCGAAGGTCAAGCAGGAGATCATCGAAGAGTACGCGACCCACCCGGGCGACACCGGATCCCCCGAGGTCCAGGTCGCCGTTCTGACGCGTCGCATCAACGACCTGAACGAGCACCTCAAGGAGCACAAGCACGACCACCACTCGCGTCGTGGTCTGCTGCTCATGGTCGGTCAGCGTCGCCGTCTCCTCGGGTACCTCTCCGACGTCGACATCAGCCGCTACCGTGCGCTCATCGAGCGCCTCGGCCTGCGTCGCTAGTCGACTCGCAGACACTGCGTGACCGAACGCCCCGGTCCTCCTCGTGAGGACCGGGGCGTTCCTCGTCCCCGGCCGGCCACGACCGGGAATGGTTGCGCCCCGGTCACGGTTCGGTACGATGTTCATGCAAACGCATCGAAAGTCGGGAACTGTCATGACCACCATCGCCGTCGTCTCCGCCGGGCTCTCCGAGCCCAGCTCCACCCGCCTGCTCGCGGATCGGCTCGCCGCGTCCGCGGTCACCGCCGTCTCGGCCGACCAGCCGGGAGGCACGGTGGACGTCCGTCACGTCGAGCTGCGTCCGATCGCCCACGAGATCGTCGACGCGATGCTCACCGGGTTCGCCGCACCGGGCCTGGCCGCCGCTCAGCGCACCGTGCTCGAGGCAGACGCGCTCGTCTTCGTCACCCCGGTCTTCACCGCGGGGATGAGCGGTCTGGCGAAGTCGTTCCTCGACGTGCTCGACAAGGACGGCGTGACCGACCTGCCGGTGCTGCTCGCGGCGACCGGGGGCACCGCACGGCACTCGCTCGCGATCGACCACGCCCTCCGCCCGGTGTTCGCGTACCTGCGCGCCGCCGTCGTACCGACCGGTGTCTTCGCCGCGACCGACGACTGGGGGAGCGAGGCGGACTCCGCCGCGCTGGACGCACGCATCCGCCGGGCCGGGGTCGACCTGGCCTGGGCGATCCGCGCCTCCCGGCGGACGCCGCAGCAGGAGACGCTCGCCGCGCCGACCGACTTCGCGTCCCTGCTCGGTGGCCTCGGCCACTGACCCGCGGTACCGGACGGTGTCGGCCGGTCAGTACCAGTGCGGGTTGACGCTCATCTCGTGGTTCCACGCCGCGCAGGGCGAGCCGTAGGCGTCGTGGATGTACGCCAGCCCCCAGTTGACCTGGGTGGCGGCGTTCGTCCGCCAGTCCGCCCCGGCGACCGCCATCTTGCTCGCGGGCAGTGACTGGGGGATGCCGTACGCACCGCTCGAGGCGTTGAGGGCGTTGGCCCGCCAGCCCGACTCCTGGTTCCAGAGGGAGACCAGGCACGAGAACTGGTCTCCGCCCCAGCCGTAGGCGCCGATCGCACTGCGGGCGTACGCCTGCGCACCGGCCGGGTCGACCGTGACGCCGCCCGTGCTCGGGTAGGACGTGTCGGTCCCGCCGCTGGTCGCGACCGGCGCCGGGGCCGAGGGGGCGGCTGTCGCCGCCGCGCGCTGGGCTGCGGCGGCTCGCTCGCGCGCCCGCTGCTGCGCGGCCTTCTGTGCGGCGACCTGCACGCCGAGCTCGTACCGCTGCTCGGTCGTGGCGGTGGTGTCCTTCAGGGTGGCCAGCTGCGCGTAGAGCTCGTCGCTGTGCTGCTGGGTGTCGGCGACGGCCCGCTCGGCGGCGTCGGAGGCCGTCCGGGCCGTGGCGGACCGTTCCTCGGCGGCGGCGGCGAGGGTGCTCCGCTCGGACTCGGCACGCTCGGCCTGGTCGTGCAGCGACTCCGCCGTGCGGCCGGCGACCGAGGCGTCCTCGAGGACGCCCTCCCACGTGCTCGAGAGCTGGTCGACGGCGCCGAGCTGGTAGAGCAGCTGGTCCGGGTCGTCCGTGGTGGCGATGCGCGTGGTCATCGCGTTCTGGCTGCCGTCCCGGTACAGGGTCGCGGCGAGCTGCCCCGCACGGTCCTGCGCCTGGGTGGCGGTGCGCTCGGCGGTGTCGGCCTGGGACCGGAGCGCCGTGGCGGTCTGCGTCGCCGACGCGAGGTCCGCCTCGGCACGGTCGGCGGCCTCGGAGGCGTCGAGGGCGGTCTGCGACTTCGCCGCGGCGTCGGCCTGCACGGACCGCAGTGCCGCCTGCACCTTCGTCGCCTCTGCGGCCGCGGCCTGCTCGTCCCCCTTCGCGCGCTGCACGTCCTGCCACGTGGGGTACTCCGTCGTCGACGCGCTCGCGGGCAGGGCGGTGACGACCGGTGCGACGAGCGCGCCCACGACCACGGCGGCCGCGACGAGCACGCGCCGGGGAGGGCTGATGCGCATGTCGGCAGGCTACCGGGGACACGCCCGTTCGCCAGGAGCAACACCCGCCGGGTGCCTGAGGACTGGTAAAGTCCTCATCGTCCGGGGACCGTTCTCCGGACGTCACGCTCCGGACGTCACACTCGCGGAGCTGGCACACAACACTGCGCAGACCGGGCACGGAGCTGGTCATCGGTGGTGGCTCGCGGGCCGTTCGGAGTCCCGAGTGCTTCTACTGCTGGCCAGACATGCGCCCCGACCCCTCGGCGCGCACGCACCACGAGTGCCGTCGCCCAGGTCTGCCGAACACGTCAAGGAGGCACCCTTTTGGAGGGTCCCGAGATCAAGTTCGCCGAAGCCGTCATCGACAACGGCAAGTTCGGCAAGCGCGTCGTCCGGTTCGAGACCGGCCGCCTCGCACAGCAGGCCCAGGGCGCGGTCGCCGCGTACCTCGACGAGGAGACCATGCTCCTCTCGGCCACCAGCGCCGGCAAGCACCCGCGTGAGGGCTTCGACTTCTTCCCGCTGACGGTCGACGTCGAGGAGCGCTCGTACGCCGCCGGCAAGATCCCCGGTTCGTTCTTCCGTCGCGAAGGCCGTCCGAGCACCGAGGCGATCCTCGTCTGCCGTCTCATCGACCGGCCGCTGCGCCCGTCGTTCGTCGACGGCCTGCGCAACGAGGTCCAGATCGTCATCACCGTCCTGAGCATCGCGCCGGACGAGTTCTACGACGCGCTCGCGATCAACGCGGCGTCCGCGTCGACGCAGATCTCCGGTCTGCCGTTCTCCGGCCCGATCGCCGGTGTGCGCCTCGCGCTCATCGGTGACCAGTGGGTCGCGTTCCCGAAGGCCTCGCAGCTCGAGGAAGCGGTCTTCGACCTCACCGTCGCCGGCCGTGTCGTCACCGACGACCAGGGCAACGAGGACGTCGCGATCATGATGGTCGAGGCGGAGGCGACCGAGCACGCCTGGGGCCTCATCCAGGGCGGCGCCACCAAGCCCGACGAGGCGATCGTCGCGCAGGGCCTCGAGGCGGCCAAGCCGTTCCTCAAGGTCCTCGTCGAGGCGCAGGCGAAGATGGCCGCACAGTCGGCCAAGGAGATCCAGGACTACCCGGTCTTCCCGCCGTACGCCCCCGAGGTCTACTCCGCCGTCGAGGCCCTCGCCCTCGACGAGCTCAAGGACGTCTACCAGATCGCCGGCAAGCTCGAGCGTCAGGACAAGGACGACGCCCTGAAGGCCCGCGTCAAGGAGGCCGTCGCCGCCAAGGTCGAGGCCGGGGAGCTCCCCGAGTCCGCCAACGGCCAGGTCAGCGGAGCGTACAAGTCGGTCACGAAGAAGGTCGTCCGCGGCCGCATCCTGACCGAGCAGGTCCGCATGGACGGTCGCGGCCTCGCCGACATCCGTCCGCTCGACGCCGAGGTCGCCGTGATCCCGCGCGTCCACGGCTCGGCGATCTTCCAGCGCGGCGAGACGCAGATCCTCGGCGTCACCACGCTGAACATGCTCAAGATGGAGCAGCAGATCGACTCGCTGTCGCCCGTCACGAAGAAGCGCTACCTGCACCACTACAACTTCCCGCCGTACTCGACGGGTGAGACCGGTCGCGTCGGTTCGCCGAAGCGTCGCGAGATCGGGCACGGCTTCCTCGCCGAGCGCGCCCTCGTGCCGGTGCTGCCGTCGCGCGAGGAGTTCCCCTACGCCATCCGTCAGGTGTCCGAGGCCCTCGGCTCCAACGGTTCGACGTCGATGGGCTCCGTCTGCGCCTCGACCCTGTCGCTCCTCAACGCCGGTGTGCCGCTGCGCGCGCCGGTCGCGGGCATCGCGATGGGCCTCGTCTCCGACACCGTCGACGGCCAGACCCGCTACGCGGCGCTGACCGACATCCTCGGTGCCGAGGACGCCCTCGGCGACATGGACTTCAAGGTCGCCGGTACCTCCGAGTTCGTCACCGCCATCCAGCTCGACACGAAGCTCGACGGCATCCCGTCGTCGGTCCTCGACGCCGCGCTGAAGCAGGCCAAGGAGGCCCGCTCGGCCATCCTCGGTGTGCTCACCGAGGCGATCGACGCCCCCGACGAGATGGCGGACACCGCTCCGCGCGTCATCTCGGTGCAGATCCCCGTCGACAAGATCGGCGAGCTGATCGGCCCGAAGGGCAAGACGATCAACGGGATCCAGGACGAGACCGGCGCCGACATCTCGATCGAGGACGACGGCACGGTCTACATCGGCGCCGTCGACGGCCCGTCGGCCGAGGCCGCCCGTGCGCAGGTCAACGCCATCGCGAACCCGACGAACCCGGAGATCGGGGACCAGTTCCTCGGCACGGTCGTCAAGATCGCGACGTTCGGTGCCTTCGTGTCGCTGCTCCCGGGCCGCGACGGTCTGCTCCACGTCTCCGAGGTCCGCAAGCTCGCCGGTGGCAAGCGCGTGGAGAACGTCGAGGACGTGCTCGGCGTCGGCCAGAAGGTCTTGGTCGAGGTCACCAAGGTGGACGACCGCGGCAAGCTCTCGCTCGCGCCGGTCGTCGCCGACGAGGTGGACACCGAGGGCCGCGAGGGCCACGAGAAGCACACCGAGGACAACGCCGAGGGTTGATCCCTCGCGCCTCGCGCTGCTGACACGACGACGGCCGCCGCTCCTGCTGGAGCGGCGGCCGTCGCCGTGTCCCGGGCGGCGTCAGGAAGCGGGGGTCTCCTGCGTGCCGGTGAGCTGCGCGCGGCCGAGCAGGTGCTCGCGGAGCAGGAAGCCGACGACCGCCGGCGTGGCGTCGGCGGGGGCCTCGAGCACCGGCACGTCGAGGGCGCTGACGGTGAAGACGTAGCGGTGCGGACCGTGGCCGGCGGGCGGGGCGGCACCGAGGAAGGTGTCCGTGCCGTACTCGTTGCGACGCCGCAGCGCCTCGGCGGGCAGCAGCGCGTCGTCGGTGCCGGCGCCCTGCGGGAGCGACGTGGTCGAGGCCGGGACGTCCGTCAGGCTCCAGTGCCAGAAGCCCGAGCCGGTCGGCGCGTCGGGGTCGTACACGGTGAGCACGTAGCTCTGCGTGCCGTCGGGGGCGCCGGACCACTCGAGCGCGGGGGAGCGGTCCTCACCACCGGCGTCGGAGCCGCGTGCCCAGTCGGGCAGTGCGCCACCGTCGCTGAAGTCGGGGCTGGTCAGGGTGAACGAGGGGACCTCGGGGAGGTTCCAGTTGGGGTCGTTGGCCATGCGTCCAGCCAACACCCGCGTCCTGTCCCGTGGATGGGACGGACGGGAGGCGCGGGACGGCGCCGCCACGTGCCTCCCGTCCGTCCGCTGCCCACCCGGGAGGCGTCGGACGCGCCCGTCGTGGTCAGCGCGTGATGACGCGCTCGACGACCCGCCCGAGCGCGGCGGTGGCCGCGATGGCGTCGCCGGCGTACGCACCGGCCATGACGCCGTCGCGCGCGAGCATGAGCTCGTCGGCGCCGTCGCCCGGCATCGGGTGTCCGGCGCGCTGCAGCAGCGCGAAGAGCTGTTCCGTGTACCAGTCGCGGTGCGCGGCGACGACCTGGCGGACCGGGTCGCGGGGATCGTGGTACTCGGCAGCGGCGTTGAGGAAGGCGCAGCCGCGGAAGTCCGGTCGGCCGACGTCGTCCGAGACGGCGGAGACCCAGGCGCGGACGGCCTCGACCGGGGAGGCTGCCTCCTCGACCAGGCGCGCGAAGGCCTGCTGCACCCGCTCGTCCTGCGCCCGGATGTAGGCCAGGATCAGGTTGTCCTTCGACCCGTAGTGCTTGTAGAACGTCGCCTTCGTGACGCTCGCCTCGGAGATCAGGCGGTCGACGCCGACGCCGCGGATGCCCTCTTCGTAGAAGAGTCTCGACGCGGTCTCGAGGATGCGGACCTTCGCGCCGCCGGAGCGGGGAGCCGGGGGGACGCTCGACCCGTCCGGCGACGCGAGGTTCGTGCTCGGGCCGGGGAGACGCTGGACGGCCGGTTGGGGGGAATCGACCGTCACAGCGCTGCTCCTCGGACTCATCGGCTCCGCGGGGGAGTGGGGGGACTCCGCCGCGCAGGACTGATGTCCCGAGCCACCGGGTCGGAATCTAGGGGGGCTTCCGACCCGATGTGACGACTGTACCACAGTGAGGACAGACAGACGAGTCTTTCTATCCTCCTCGGATGTACCCCAGTTCGAGGCACGCGCCGCGAGCCTGTGGAATCTGGATGATCGGCCCCGCCGGGTCAGTAGGCTCTCCTGCGATGAACCAGCCAGTGCCGTTGCCGCTCGAGGCCCAGGACACGTCCTTCCTGACGTCCGGTGGTGCCTTCGTCCGTCGATCCGTGCTGCCGTCCGGTGTCCGGGTCCTCACCGAGTCGGTGCCGGGGGCGAGCTCCACGAGCCTCGGCTTCTGGGTCGGTGTCGGGTCCCGTGACGAGCGCGAAGGGCAGTTCGGGTCCACGCACTTCCTCGAGCACCTGCTCTTCAAGGGCACCGGTCGACGCAGCGCACTCGACATCGCCATCGCGTTCGACTCCGTGGGCGGTGAGCACAACGCCGCGACCGCCAAGGAGTACACCTGCTACTACGCGCGGGTCCGGGACACCGACGTCCCGATGGCGGTCGGGGTGATCGGCGACATGGTCACCGGCTCGGTGCTCGACGCGGACGCCTTCGCCGTCGAGCGCGGCGTCATCCTCGAGGAGCTGGCGATGGCCGCCGACGACCCGGCGGACGTCGCGGGCGAGGCCTTCTTCGCCGCTGCCTTCGACGGGCACCCCCTCGGCCGTCCGATCGGCGGGACACCCGAGAGCATCCGTGCCGTCGGGCGCGACGAGGTCCTCGACCACTACCGGGAGCACTACGCACCGAACGGCATCGTCGTCACCGCCGCTGGTGCCGTCGACCACGACCGCTTCCGCGAACTCGTCGAGCGCGTCTTCCGCGACGCCCCGCGGGCCTCGCCGCTCGCCCGGCGCTCTCCGCAGCCCGTCGCCGACCCGGCGGTGCCGCGCCTCGCCGTCGCGCACCGGCCGACCGAGCAGGTCAGCATGCTCCGTGGTTCGCAGGGGCTGGACCTCCGCGACGAACGCCGCCCGGTGCTCAGCGTGCTGAACGCCGTGCTCGGCGGGGGCATGAGCTCGCGCCTCTTCCAGGAGGTCCGCGAGCGCCGCGGACTCGCCTACGCCGTGTCCTCCTTCGCCCCGGCCTACCTCGACAACGGCGCCTTCGGCGTCTACGCCGGCTGTGCCCCGGACAACGTCGCCGGCGTGGTCGAGATCATCGACGCCGAGTTCGCGCGGATGGTCGACGACGGCATCACCGAGGACGAGCTCCGCCGCGCCAAGGGCCAGATCGAGGGAGCCCTGACGCTCTCGCTCGAGGACTCCGACGCCCGGATGACCCGCCTCGGCCGGTCCGAACTGGGCACGGGGGAGTTCACCGACCTCGGCACCGCGCTGCAGCGGGTCGACCGGGTCACCGCCGGCGACGTGCTCGACCTGGCGCGCGACCTGCTCACCCGACCCACGATCACCTCGGTGGTGGGAGCCGTGCAGCGGGACGAACTCGCCGCGGCCATCGGCGTCGAGGGGTGACGGACGTGTCGCACTACCTGTACCTCGTCCGGCACGGTGAACACCAGGACGCCGAGCACGGACTCCGCGACGGCAAGCTCTCCGAACGCGGCAAGCGCCAGGCAGTGCTCGTCGCCGACCGCCTCGGCGGGGTGCCCTTCGACGGCGTGTACCACTCGCCGCTCGACGCCCCGAGCGAGACGGCTGCGTACCTCGCACAGCGGCTGCCCTCGATCCAGCCGGAGCCCTCGACGCTGCTCTTCGACTGCATCCCGTCGGGACCGACGCCGGACATGCCGCACGCGTACCAGGGATGGTACGGCGGCGTGACGGAAGAGGAGATCGTCGCCGGGCAGGCCCAGATGGGCGACGCCGTCGCCGAGTGGTTCACCCCGGCGCGCGAGGACCGCCACGACCTGCTCATCACGCACAACGCCGTGATCGGCTGGTTCGTCCGCGAGGCCTTCCAGGCACCGGAGTGGCGCTGGATGGGCACCAACGTGGCGCACACGGCGCTCACCATCATCCGGATCCGCTCCGCGAAGCCGGCCGAGGTGGTCACCCTCAACGACCTGGCCCACCTGCCGGTGGAGCTCCGCACGGGTCTGCCGGTCGAACAACCCGTCTAGCGGCGCACCGCCCAGCGCGCCACGGGGCCGGCCGGGAGGCACGACACCGGTCAGCGCACCGGCTTGCAGTACCAGGCGGTCGCGTTGGGGTTCTCGTTGAACGCCGCGGTGCGCTCGTACCCGCGGCTCCGGTACATCGCACCCGCGGCGACGAGCGAGTCGTTCGTGTCGAGGACGACGCTCGTCGCGCCGAGGTCCCGCGCGGCGCCCTCCAGTGCGTCCATCACCGCGGTCGCGACGCCCCGACCCCGTCCGGCGGGGGAGACGTAGACGTGCTTCACCTCGAACCGTGCGTCGTCGTCCGGGGTGGCATCGCCGTCCGCACGGGCGGCGATCCGTCGCAGGCCGCCGCACCCGATCGGGAGCGCCCCGTCCTCGTCGACCTCGTACGCGACCACGAACACGCCGTTCGGCGCCGTGAACTCGACGGCCGGGGTGCGCTTCCGCGAGTACGAGCCCTGCGCACTCGGGAAGGTCGCCTCGCGCTCGTCGAGGTAGGCGTCGAGCAGCGCGTCGACCTCGGGTGCGTCGGTGGGCACGGACCTGACCTGGAGCGGCATGCGTCGATCCTAGGATGGAGCCATGGTCACTCCCGTCGCCGTCGTCGGCGCCACCGGTCGTCTCGGGGGCCTGGTGGCCTCCGTCGTGGAGTCGCTCGACGGCTTCGAGCTCGTCGCGTCGCTGTCCTCGAAGGACGCCGTGCACGAGGCACCGCCGTCGGTGTTCGGTGGAGCAGCCGTCGTGGTGGACGTCACCGTCCCGGCGCTGAGCCCCGCGATCGTCGACCACGCCCTGGCGAGCGGCGCGAACGTCCTCGTCGGGACCTCCGGCTGGTCGCTCGACCGCCTCGCGACGCTCCGCTCCGGGCTCGAGGCGCGGCCCGACCAGGGTGTGCTCGTCGTCCCGAACTTCTCGATCGGGTCGGTGCTCGCCACGCACCTCGCCACGATCGCCGCGCCGTGGTTCCCGTCCGTCGAGATCGTCGAGACGCACCACGCGGGCAAGATCGACAGCCCGTCGGGCACCGCCGTCCGGACCGCCGAGCTCATCGCGGACGCCCGTCGCGAGGTCGGTCCCGTCGACGCCCCGCACGTCGACCAGCGTGCCCGCGGGCAACAGGTGGCGAGCGTCCCGATCCACTCCCTGCGCCTGCCTGGGGTGAAGGCGGTGCAGGACGTGCTGCTGAGCGGCCCCGGTGAGACCGTCACGATCCGCCACGACACGAACGACGACGTGGCGTACGTCGCAGGCGTCCGGGCGGCGCTGCCCGCCGTGGTCGGTGCCCGCGGCCTGACCGTCGGGCTCGGCAGCGTCCTCGGCATCGGCCAGCCGTGACGTCGACCTGGCGGTCCCTCCGCTCCCCGTTCTGGGGTGCGGCGCTGATGACCCTGCTGCTCGCGCTCTACATCGGGCTCGTCGGTCAGCGTGCGGTCGCGTTCGTGGCGACCGGGCAGCCGATCGGCATCGGCATCGGCGTCGCGCTGTTCGTCGTCGCGGCGATCGGCGCGCTGCTGCTCGTGCTCGAGGTCCGCTTCGGGCTGCGCATCACACGGCTCGGCGCGCGGCTCGAGCGCGAGGGCGCGACCCCGGACGACGTCGTCCCCGTCCGCCCGTCGGGGCGCCCCACGCGCGAGGCAGCCGACGAGCTGTTCCCGCGGTACCGGGACGCCGTCGAGGCCGACCCCGAGGACTGGCGCGGCTGGTACCGACTGGGCATCGTCTACGACGCCGCCGGTGACCGCAAGCGCGCGCGAGCGGCGATGCGGACCGCACTGGTGAAGGCGGCGGCGACCCGCTGACGGACGGGAGGCCCGTGGCGGTGTCCGCCACGGGCCTCCCGTCCGCCGGCTCGTCGGGTCGTTCCGGTCGTCGGGTCAGAAGGCCGCGTCGACCGCGTCCTCGGCGTGCTCGTACCGGAACCGGTAGCCGGACCCGGTGAGCTTGCGCGGCACCATGCGCTGGCTCGAGAGCAGCATCTCGTCGGCGGCCTCGCGGAGCAGCGTGCGCAGGGCGAAGGCCGGCACGCTGAACAGGTAGGGGCGGTGCAGGTCCTCGGCGACGCGGCGGGTGATGCGGTTCGACACCGCGGCCTCCGGTCCGGCGAGGTTGACGGGGCCGCGCACGTCGGCGGCCTCCGGGCTGGTGGCGAGGTGCACGATCGCGCCGACCTCGTCCTCGAGCGCGATCCACGGCCAGAACTGGCCACCGGTGCCGAGCTTGCCGCCCAGCCCCGCCTTGGTGAGCGGCACGAGGGGTGCGAGTGCGCCGCCGCCCTGCCCGACCACGATGCCGGTGCGGAGCAGGACGACGCGGACGCCCTCGGGGGCTGCGGTCGCGGCGGCCTCCCACTGCGTGCAGACGTCGGCGAGGAAGCCCCGGCCGGCCTCGGCGTCGTCGTCGAGGACGTCCACGGGACGGTCGCCGTACACGCCCGAGGCCGACCCGGACAGGAAGAGCGCCGGAGGGTTCGTCGCGTGGCGCATCGCCTCGACGAGGGTCTCGGTGGCCTGCACGCGCGAGTCGAGGATCTCCCGCTTGTACGACTCGGTCCAGGGCAGCCTGCCGATGTTCGCGCCGGCGAGGTTGATCACCACGTCCGCGCCGTCGAGCACCGCCGGGTCGAGCGGTCGCGTGCCGGGGGACCAGCGGAACGCGCTCGCGGTGCGGGGTTCGCTGCGGGTCAGGGTCGTGACGTGGTGTCCGGCCTCGCGCAGGGCGCGGACGAGGGGGGTCCCGATGAAGCCGGACGCACCGGCGACGAGGATCGAGAGCGGCTGGGTCGACATGCGGCCCACGGTACTCAGCGAGCCCCGGGTTCTCCTCGTGGACGGAGGCTCGCCGTGTCGTGGACGTAGGCTCTCCGTGTGAGCGAGACCGTGCAGCCCGATCCCACCGTCCCCACTCCCTACGAAGACCTGCTGCGCCGGGTGCTCGAGGAGGGTGCGCCGAAGGGCGACCGCACCGGCACCGGCACGCGCAGCATCTTCGGCGCGCAGCTCCGGTACGACCTGTCGCAGGGCTTCCCGCTGGTCACGACCAAGCGCGTGCACTTCAAGTCCGTCGCCTACGAGCTGCTCTGGTTCCTGCGCGGCGACGGCAACGCCCGGTGGCTGCAGGAGCACGGCGTGCGCATCTGGAACGAGTGGGCGGACGAGGACGGCGACCTCGGCCCGGTCTACGGCGTGCAGTGGCGCTCGTGGCCGACCCCGTCGGGGGAGCACGTCGACCAGATCGCCCAGGTGATCGAGCAGATCCGGACGAACCCGGACTCCCGTCGTCTCATCGTCTCGGCCTGGAACGTCGCCGACGTGCCGGAGATGGCGCTCGCCCCCTGCCACGCGTTCTTCCAGTTCTACGTGGTCGACGGCAAGCTCTCGTGCCAGCTGTACCAGCGGAGCGCGGACATGTTCCTCGGCGTGCCGTTCAACATCGCGTCCTACGCGCTGCTCACGCACATGATCGCCGCGCAGACCGGGCTCGAGGTCGGCGACTTCGTGTGGACCGGCGGCGACTGCCACGTGTACGACAACCACGTCGAGCAGGTCCGCGAGCAGCTCTCCCGCACGGCGTACCCGTACCCGACGCTCGAGATCGCTCCGCGCGACTCGATCGACGACTACGTGTACGAGGACTTCACGGTCGTCGACTACGAGCACCACCCGGCGATCAAGGCCGCGGTCGCCGTCTGATGGGGTGGACCGAGCCCGTCCGCGGTGTCGGCATGGTCTGGGCGCGCACCGCGTCCGGTGTGATCGGCGCCGACGGCGGCATCCCGTGGCACGTCCCGGAGGACCTCGCGCACTTCCGGCAGGTCACCGGCGACGCCGTGGTCGTGATGGGGCGGCGCACCTGGGACTCACTGCCGCCGCGGTTCCGACCACTGCCGGGGCGTCGGAACGTCGTGCTGACGCGGGACACCTCGTGGTCGGCCGAGGGCGCCGAGGTCGTGCACGACCTGGCGACCGCACTCGACACCGACGAGACCGTGTGGGTGATCGGCGGGGGAGCCGTCTACGCCGATGCCCTGCCCTTCGCCGACCGGGTGTCCGAGACGATCGTCGACCGCGACGTACCGGGAGACACCCGCGCGCCGGCGCTCGACGACGCGTGGGAGCTCGTCGACGAGGGCCCGTGGCAGGAGTCGCGCGTCGACGCCACCCGCTACCGCTTCCTGGAGTGGCGCCGCCGCGCGTAGCGCCCGCGGTGCCCGCGGTGCCCGCGGTGCCCGCGGTGCCCGCGGTGCCCGCGGTGCCCGCGGCCGACGCGGGCCGGCGCGACGTGCTCGCGCACAACACGAAGCACGTCGCGCCACGCAATCCCGTGGCGCGACGTGCTTCCGGTTGTGCACCGCGCCAGCGCGCGGCGTCCACCTGCCGGACCGCGAGTCGCCGTACGGAGCCGAGCCGCGCCTCCCGGCCGCAGCCGCGCGCCGTGCGCGAGCCGCGCCTCCCGCACGGAGCCGGGCCGCGCCTCCCGGCCGCAGCCGAGCCGCGCCGGAACGGGCCGCGGCGTCGCACCGTCCGCGAGCCGCGCACCGTCCGACCGGACGGCGGTGCCGTCGCGCATCCCCGGTACGCTGGAGGGCGTGTCCCCGCGTGAGAATCCCTTCGGTCAGGTCCTCGTCGCCCTCGTGACGCCGTTCACGGCCGACGGAGAGGTCGACTGGCCCGGCGTCGAGCAGCACATCGACGACTGCATCACGGCCGGCGCCGACGGCATCGTCGTCACCGGCACCACCGGTGAGACGAGCACGCTGACCGACCCGGAGAAGCTCCGCCTGGTCGAGGTCGGCAAGTCCGTCGCCGCGGGCCGCGCGAAGATCATCACGGGCGGCGGCTCCAACGAGACCGCGCACGCGATCCACCTCTACAAGCAGAGCGAGAAGGCCGGCGCCGACGGCGTGATGATCGTCACGCCGTACTACAACAAGCCGACCCAGGCGGGCGTCCTCACCCACTTCCGGATGATCGCCGACGCCACCGACCTGCCGGTGATCCTGTACGACATCCCGGGCCGCACGGGCATCCCGATCACGTACGAGACCATCGTGCGGGCCTCGCACCACCCGAACATCCTCGCCGTGAAGGACGCCAAGGGCGACTTCGCCGAGGTCTCCCGGGTGCTCAACAACACCGACCTCATGTACTTCTCGGGCGACGACACGAACGTGCTCCCGCACCTGTCGATCGGCGCCACCGGGCTGATCGGCGTCACGGCGAACATCACGAGCACGCCGTACCGCACGATCGTCGACGCCGTGAACCGCGGCGACCTGGCGACCGCGACCGCGGAGCACAAGCGCGTCGAACCGCTCGTCCGTGCGATCATGACCCACGTCCCCGGGACCGTCGCGGCGAAGTACGTGCTCCACGGCCTCGGCCGGATCGGCAGCCCGCGCGTCCGGCTGCCGCTCGTCGGCCCCGAGGACACCGAGGCCTACGCCATCGAGACCTCCCTCGAAGCGGTCCGGGACATCCCCGGTGCCGACTTCTCGAACTTCCGCCCGGACCGCAACGCGGCGGCCGGCGGCGCACTGCCGAAGGTGCCAGGCACCACACGTTAGGAAAGCACGCGGCGCAGCGGTAGCGCGTCGCACGACAGTCAGGACCGAATGCCCACCCAGATCTCCACACCGCAGCCGCTCGAACCCGGCACCCTCCGCGTGATCCCCGTCGGGGGTCTCGGCGAGATCGGTCGCAACATGACCGTGTACGAGTTCGACGGCAAGCTGCTCGTCGTCGACGCCGGCGTGCTCTTCCCCGAGGAGCACCAGCCGGGCGTCGACCTCATCCTCCCCGACTTCGGGCCGATCCGGGACCGTCTCGACGACGTCCTCGGTGTCGTGCTCACCCACGGGCACGAGGACCACATCGGCGCCGTCCCCTACCTGCTCAAGCTCAAGGGCGACATCCCCCTGATCGGTTCGACGCTGACCCTCGCGCTCGTCGAGGCGAAGCTCAAGGAACACCGGATCAAGCCCTACACGCTCGTCGTGCAGGAGGACCAGACCGAACAGCTCGGTCCGTTCCACCTCGAGTTCGTCGCCGTGAACCACTCCATCCCGGACGCCCTCGCCGTCGCGATCACGACCCCCGCCGGGCGCGTGCTGCACACCGGTGACTTCAAGATGGACCAGCTCCCGCTGGACGACCGGATCACCGACCTCCGTGCCTTCGCCCGCCTGGGCGAGCAGGGCGTCGACCTGTTCCTGCCGGACTCGACCAACGCCGACGTCCCCGGGTTCACCGCGCCCGAGCGTGACATCGGACCGGTGCTCGAGAACGTCATCTCCCGCGCCCGCAAGAAGGTCGTCGTCGCGAGCTTCTCGTCGCACGTCCACCGCGTGCAGCAGGTCCTCGACGCCGCCGCCGCGACCAACCGCAAGGTCGCGTTCATGGGGCGGTCGATGATCCGGAACATGACCATCGCCGCCGAGCTCGGCTACCTCCGGGTGCCGGACGACGTGCTCATCGACACGAAGAAGGCGAAGAACGTCCCGGACGACCAGGTCGTCTACATGTCGACGGGGTCGCAGGGTGAGCCGATGGCCGTCCTCGCGCGCATGGCGAACCTCGAGCACCAGATCGAGATCGGCGAGGGCGACACCGTCATCCTCGCGTCGAGCCTCATCCCGGGCAACGAGAACGCCGTCTACCGGGTCATCGACGGGCTGACGAAGCTCGGCGCGAAGGTGGTCCACAAGGGCAACGCGAAGGTGCACGTCTCCGGTCACGCGTCGGCCGGCGAGCTCCTCTACTGCTACAACATCCTGCGCCCGCGCAACGTGCTGCCCGTGCACGGCGAGCACCGCCACCTGTACGCGAACGCCGACCTGGCGATCCAGACGGGTGTGCCGCCGCGCAACGTCATCCTCGGCCAGGACGGCATCGTCGTCGACCTGAAGGACGGCGTCGCGAGCGTCGCCGGACAACTCGACATCGCCTACGTCTACGTCGACGGATCGACCGTGGGCGAGATCACCGACGCCGACCTCAAGGACCGTCGGGTCCTGGCGGAGGAGGGCTTCATCTCGATCTTCTGCGCCGTGGACTTCACGACGGGGCAGTGCGTGGTCGGCCCGGAGATCCAGTCGCGCGGCTTCGCCGAGGACGACTCCGTCTTCGACGACGTCCGTCCGCAGATCGCGAAGGCGCTCGCCGACGCGGCGGGCAACGGCACGCGGGACGCGCACGCCTTCCAGCAGGTCGTCCGCCGCACCGTCGGCCGCTGGGTGAACACGAAGCACCGCCGCCGCCCGATGATCGTCCCGGTGGTCATCGAGGCGTAGGCAGACGCGCCGCAGCCGGCCGGGAGGCACGGCGAGCGTTCCCCGGGAACGCTCGCCGTGCCTCCCGGCCGCGTTGCACCCCGTGGTGCGGACGGGAGTCCACTGCGCGACCGGCCGGGTGGCCGACCTGCGTCATCCCACAGGCTGATGCTCCCTCGGTATGTCAGCCAATACCGTCCCAGGGTGACCGTCCTGCGTCGCTGGGTGTGGCCCGGCCTGAAGTTCCTCGTGTTCGCCGCCATCGCGGTGTCCCTCGTCCGCCTCGCCTTCTTCGCGGCGCAGCCCGAGGGCGAGGAGACGACCCCGACCGCGCAGCTGGAGGACCCGACCGTCACCGTCGAGACGGGGGAAGTCGTCAACGACGTCGAGGCGACCGGTCACGTCGAGTCCGTCGCCGCGACGCCGGTGCGCTCCACCGCCGAGGGCACGGTCAACCGGGTCTTCGTGACGAACGGCACGCACGTCGAGCAGGGCGCGCCGATCATCGACCTCCGGGTCGAGACCCCGGCGGAGGGCACCACCGAGGACGGCGAGCCGTCGCCGGCGTCCGTGACCTTCGCGACCGTCGTCGCCTCGTCGTCCGGCACGGTGTCCGGACTCGACCTGGTGGCGAAACAGCCCGTCGCGATCGGTGACACCGTCGCCCGGGTCGCCCCGGAGTCGTACCGTGTGACCGCGACGCTCGAGGCCGCCCAGCTCTACCGACTCACCTCGCGTCCCTCCGAGGCGACCGTGACGATCACGGACGGGCCGGCGCCCTTCACCTGCACGAACCTCGCGCTCAGCTCCGCGTCCGCCTCGGCGGCGGGCGAGCCGTCGGACGCGGGTGCCGACGGTGCGGACGGTGGCGGGGGCTCCTCGGGTGCCGAGGGTGCGACGCAGCTGCGGTGCGACGTCCCCGGGGACGTCACCGTGTTCCCGGGGCTCGAGGTCACGGTCGCCGTGTCCGCGGGCTCGGCCGAGGGCGTGCTGACGCTCCCGACGACCGCCGTGCAGGGGACCGCGCAGCGCGGCGTCGTCACCGTCGTCGACGACGACGGGAAGCGTTCCGAGCGCGAGGTCGCCCTCGGCCTCAACGACGGCGAGACCGTCGAGGTGCGTGACGGGCTGTCCGAGGGCGAGACCGTCCTGCAGTTCGTCCCCGGCAAGGAGGCGCAGCCCGAGGACGAGTTCGCCGAGGACGGCACGGTGGTGACCGGATGAGCCTCGTGCACGTCCGCGACCTCCGGAAGTCCGTCCCGCTCCCCGACGGCTCCACGCTGGAGATCCTGCGCGGTGTCGACCTCGACGTCGAGGCGGACAGCCGCGTCGCCATCGTCGGCCGCTCGGGCTCGGGCAAGTCGACGCTGCTCAACGTCCTCGGCCTGCTCGACACCCCGACCGAGGGGCTGCACGAGTTCGACGGGCGGGACGTCGGCCGTGCCGGCTCGGTCCGACGCGACCGGGTGCGCGGCGCGGACGTCGGCTTCGTCTTCCAGCAGTTCAACCTGCTGCAGGGTCGCACCGCGGTCGAGAACGTCGAGGTCCCGTTGCTCTACGCGACCGGCCGGGCGTTCTGGTCGCGTCGTCGCCTGGCAGTGGAGATGCTCGACCGGGTGGGCCTCGCCGACCGTGCCGACACGCAGCCGCACCGGCTCTCCGGCGGGGAGCAGCAGCGCGTCGCCATCGCCCGGGCACTCGTCCGGTCGCCGCGGCTCATCCTGGCCGACGAGCCGACCGGTGCACTCGACGTCGACACCGGCCGCGTGGTCATGGAGCTGCTCGAGACCGTCGCGGCCGAGACCGGCGCGGCGCTCGTCACCATCACCCACGACACCGCGGTCGCAGCACGGGCGGACGTCGTCCACCGGATCGACCACGGGCTCGTCGTCGACACGGCAGCGTCCGATACCGCGTCCGCGTCCGCGTCTGCCTCCGCGTCCGAGTCCGCCTCCGCGTCCGCTTCCGTCGACGGGCCGGGGGTGGCGGCGTGAACCGGCTCCTCACCACCGTCGTCGGGACGTTCGTCGAGTCCTGGCAGGAGCTCCGCGTGCACCGCGGCCGGGTCGTGCTCAGCCTGATCGGGGTCACGATCGCGGTGGCGTCGCTCGCGGTCGTCGTCGGCTTCGGGTCGCTCGCCGAGCGGGTGACCGCCGCCTTCAACGAGCAGTACGGCGGACGGCCGGCGACCTACCAGGTCACCGGCTCGTCCTCGGCCACGGGGGACGGCACGGGTGCCGCTGCCGCGGCCGACGCCGCGGCGCTCGACCGGGAACTCCGCGCCGGTGCCGAGCGCTACCACGTCCGGTTCTCGACCGAGGCGTCGTGGACGCAGCGCCCCGTGCAGTTCCCCGACGGGGTCACCCTGGCCCAGGGCGTCACCGTCGACCCCGCGTACGCCGAGATGCACCGCGTCCGCGTCGACGACGGCGCGTGGTTCACCGAGGACGACCGGGACCGGCTCGCGCCGGCGCTCGTCGTCAACCAGGCGTTCCTCGACCGTCTCGGCAGCCCGGACGTCGTCACGCACCCGGTCGTGCGCCTGCCGGGGACGCCCGACGTCACCGCGGTCGTGATCGGCCGGTACGTGTCCTCGGAGTACGACACCGAGCCGATGTTCTACCAGCTGGCGCGGTCGGTCGCGACGTCGAGCGCGGAGGCCGCACCCGACGACGGTTCGCAGCGGCTGTTCGAGGTGTGGGTACCGGAGAGCGACGGGAAGGCGGTCGCCGGACGGATCGCATCGGACGCCGAGCGGGCGCTCGGCCCCGGGTGGACCGTCGACGCGAATCGTTCCGACGCGGCCGGCTCGGTCGACGGCGACCCGCTCGGTGCGCTGCGCTGGGTGATCGCCGGGGTCGCCGTCCTCGTCCTGGTGCTCGGCGGGCTCGGGCTGCTCAACGTGTCGCTGGTGAGCGTCCGGCAGCGGATCCGCGAGATCGGCATCCGACGCGGGGTCGGTGCGACCGCCGGACGCATCTTCGTCGCCGTGCTGCTCGAGAACGTGCTGGGGACGCTGGTCGCCGGCGGGATCGGCGTCATGGTCGGCGCGGCGGTGCTCGGGAACGAGACCGTCCGGGGGCTGATCACGAGCGGGGTCGACGTCGGGGGAGCGCCGTTCCCGGTCGAGGCGGCGCTGATCGGTGTCGGCTCGGCGCTGCTCGTCGGGGCGCTCGCCGGGTTCCTGCCCGCGATCGTGGCGGTCCGGGTCAAGGTCATCGACGCGATCCGGTACTGAGCGCGGAGGGCGTCCGGTCGCGGCGGGGCATCCACGGAATGTCCCGAGCGGGGATTAGGCTCCGTCGCATGGCCGGAGGCACCAAGTCGACCACGCGCTCGCGCGCGTCCACGTCGTCCCGCGGGAGCGGGTCGCGCGGTACGTCGCGCACGCAGGCCACGACGAAGAAGCTGCCGCAGGCGGCACCCACCCCGGTGTTCCGCGAGCAGAACCCCGTCGTGACCGCATGGCTCGCGATGGCGCACGGCGTCGGAGCACTGTTCCGGCTGCTCGGCAAGGAGACCCTCGCCAAGGACGAACGACGCGACGGTTTCCCGTTCCTCCTGTTCGTGCTCGCGCTCGCGGGCGGTGTCGTCGAGTGGCTCAACCCCACGAACCCGGTGTCCGTCACGCTCGACGCCTACACGTTCGGCGGGCTCTTCGGGCGACTGGCGGTCGCACTGCCCGTCATCATGATCGTCTTCGCCGGATGGCTCTTCCGCCACCCGGCGTCGGTGCACGACAACACCCGGATCGGCATCGGTCTCGGGCTGATGCTCGTCTCCATCGCGTCGCTCTGCCACGTGTTCGGCGGGCAGCCGAGCGCGTCCGACGGCATGGTCGCCCTGGCCGCCGCCGGTGGTGTCCTCGGCTGGGTGGTGATCAGCTGGCTCGTCGCGGTCGCCACCGTGTGGGTCGCGGTGCCGGTCGCGGTGGTGCTGCTCGTGCTGTCGCTCTTCATCATCACGAAGACCCCGCCGAACAAGACCGGACGCCGGCTCCACGAGCTGTACGCGTACCTGTTCGGTGCGCCGGCCCCCGTGGCCGAGGACGAACCCGCCACCGAGGCGGACGCCGCTCCGGCCGCGCCCCGAGCACGGACGTCGAAGCGCCGCACGAAGGACCAGACCGACTTCCCGCTGTTCGAGGACCTCGGGTTCGAGGACGAGCAGCCTGCCGGCGGTGAGGACGCCGAGAGCACCGTCCCGTGGTGGCGTCGCAACAAGTCCGGGCGCGAGGAGGACCCGGCGTACGACAGCCCCGTGCTGCCCGCGTCGGCGACGCAGGCCGTGCCCGACCGCGGAACCGGTGCCGGTGGTGCCGGGACGGCTGCCGCTGCCGGTGCCGCTGCTCCGGCCGTCGGCGCGAACGCGGGCGCGGCCGCCGGACTCGTGGACCACACGCCCGCGGTGCCCGCCTCGGTGAACCTCAACGACTCGGTCGAGCACGACGACGTGCACGGCGCACAGGAGGTCGAGCAGGACCTCGCCGTCGCCGAACAGGCCCTCCGCGACTTCGGCACCCCGGTGCCCGAGCAGCCCGCGGCGGTCGCCCGGCCCGACGCCGGAGTCTCCCCGGTGGTCTCGCCGACGGCGCCCGAGCCCGAGGCCGCTGACGACGGCCTGCCCGCCGCGACCGCCGCCGACGAGGACCCGGCAGCCCCGTACCGCCTGCCCGCAGCCACCACCCTCAGCGCCGGCACCCCCTCGGTCGCCCGCAGCCAGGCGAACGACGACATCGTGGCGGCGATCACCGGCGTGCTCACCGAGTTCAAGGTGGACGCGAAGGTCACGGGGTTCTCGCGCGGACCGACGGTCACGCGCTACGAGATCGAGCTCGGTCCCGGTGTGAAGGTCGAGCGCGTCACGGCGCTGTCGAAGAACCTGTCGTACGCCGTCGCGTCGAACGAGGTCCGCATCCTGTCGCCGATCCCGGGCAAGAGCGCGATCGGCGTGGAGATCCCGAACACAGACCGCGAGATCGTCTCCCTCGGCGACGTCCTGCGCTCCGGCGCGGCCACGAAGTCGAAGCACCCGATGACCATCGGCGTCGGCAAGGACGTCGAGGGCGGCTTCGTCGTCGCGAACCTGGCGAAGATGCCGCACCTGCTCGTCGCCGGCTCCACGGGCTCCGGCAAGTCGGTGTTCATCAACTCGATGATCACCTCGCTGCTGATGCGCGCGAAGCCGTCCGAGGTCCGCATGGTCCTCGTCGACCCGAAGCGCGTCGAGCTGTCGATCTACGCCGGGGTCCCGCACCTCATCACGCCCATCATCACGAACCCCAAGAAGGCCGCCGAGGCGCTGCAGTGGGTCGTGAAGGAGATGGACATGCGGTACGACGACCTGGCGTCGTTCGGGTTCCGGCACGTCGACGACTTCAACAAGGCCGTGCAGAACGACGAGATCGTCCTGCCCGCCGGCAGCGAGCGGAAGCTCAAGCCGTACCCGTACCTGCTCGTCGTGGTCGACGAGCTCGCGGACCTCATGCTCGTCGCCCCTCGGGACGTCGAGGAGTCGATCGTCCGGATCACCCAGCTCGCCCGTGCCGCCGGCATCCACCTGGTGCTCGCGACGCAGCGGCCCTCGGTCGACGTCATCACCGGTCTCATCAAGGCGAACGTCCCGTCGCGCGTGGCCTTCGCGGTCACGAGCGTCACCGACTCGCGGGTCATCCTCGACCAGCCGGGCGCCGACAAGCTCATCGGGCAGGGTGACGGGCTCTTCCTGCCGATGGGCTCGTCGAAGGCCGTCCGTGTGCAGGGTGCCTGGGTGCAGGAGAGCGAGGTCGCCGAGGTCGTCGCGCACGTCACGCGCCAGGCGCGCCCCGAGTACCGGCAGGACGTCCAGGCCGTGGTGGAGCGCAAGGAGATCGACGCCGACATCGGCGACGACCTCGAGCTCCTGCTCGCCGCGGTCGAACAGGTCGTCTCGACCCAGTTCGGCTCGACCTCGATGCTGCAGCGCAAGCTCCGCGTCGGCTTCGCGAAGGCCGGCCGACTGATGGACCTCATGGAGTCGCGTGACATCGTGGGGCCGTCCGAGGGGTCGAAGGCCCGCGACGTGCTCGTCACGCCCGACCAGCTCCCGGGCGTGCTCGCGAAGCTCCGGGGCGAGGAGCCGCCGGCTGCTCCGGCTGCCGACGGACCGCCGTCGGTCCGGCCGGGAGGCACGGCCTCCGTCGCCGGGGCCGACCCGGCTCCGGCTGCGGCCGGCTCCGGGGCTCCTGCCGGACCCGCCGGGGCGGGTGCCGGTGGTCAGGACGACGACAGGTACGGCTCGGACCCGGTGGCGGACATGACCCGCGGGTACCCTGAGGTCGAGGACGACGGACCGGACGAGGACGCATGGGGACTGACGGGCAGGGAGTGAGCACGTGACCAGCTCGGAGACCACACACGGGGCTCGGTTCCCCTGGCGCGGACGGTTGCTCCGCAAGGGGGACGGCCCGGCATCGACCGCGAACGTCGCCAACATCATCACCGTGGTGCGCATCCTCATGGCGCCGCTCTTCTTCGTGATGCTGCTCTCCGACGGCGGCCAGGACACGTCGTTGCGCGTCTGGGCGGCCGTCGTGTTCGTCGTCGCGATCGTCACGGACAGTGCGGACGGCATCATCGCCCGACGCCAGAACCTGGTCACGGACTTCGGCAAGCTCGTCGACCCGATCGCCGACAAGGTCCTGATCGGCGGTGCCCTCGTCGCGCTGTCGATCCTGGGTGAGCTGCCGTGGATCGTCACGGTGCTGATCATGCTCCGGGAGATCGGCATCACCGTGTTCCGCTTCGCCGTGCTGTCCGACCGGGTCATCCCGGCGAGCCGCGGCGGCAAGATCAAGACCGTGCTGCAGGCCGTCGCGATCACGCTCGCACTGTTCCCGTGGTGGAACGTCGTCGGTGACCTGGCGCACTGGGTGAACGGCATCCTCATGACGGCGGCGCTCCTCGCGACGGTGCTCAGCGGGGCGGACTACCTGTGGCAGGCCTGGAAGCACAACCGCCGAGCAGCATGACGTCGGCCGGTACCGGGGCCGCCGGTCCGACGGGTCGGTCGTCGATGCCGGGGTCGCAGTCGGGGTCGCAGTCGGGGTCGGTGTCGGACGAGGAACTCGCGCGCGCGCTCGTCGGTGTCCTGACCGCCCGGGGCGAGACCGTCGCGGTCGCCGAGTCCCTCACGGGCGGACTCGTCGTCGCGACGCTCGTGGGCGTCCCCGGGGCCAGCGCCGTCGTCCGCGGCGGGGTGGTCGCCTACGCCACGCCGGTGAAGGCGACGGTGCTCGGGGTCGACGCCGACCTACTCGCGTCGAACGGCGCGGTCGACCCGGAGGTTGCACGGCAGATGGCCTCGGGCGTCCGGACGGCCCTGGCGGTGGACGGCGTCCCCGCCACGTGGGGGATCAGCACGACCGGCGTCGCCGGACCGGACCCGCAGGACGGCAAGCCGGTGGGCACCGTCTTCGTCGGCATCGCATCCGCGGAACGCAGTGTCGCGACGGAGTTGCACCTCGAGGGGGACCGGGCAGCAATCCGCTCGGCCACCGTCTCCGAACTCCTGGCACGGATGACGACCGAGGTCGACAGCGGGGAATAGGTCCTGTTGCCACTGGGTTACATCCCACGCAATCTCCAGCAGGACGGCAGCCGGCGTGGTTAGCATGCTGCGAACGGCAACGCTACTGTTGCTGAACCCGACCCCAGGTCACCCGGACCGGGCGGGCGCGGAGACGACAGGAAGGAGGAGTCCACATGGTTCTCGTTCGTCAGGAGATCGGCGACGTGCTTCGGGACTTCCGCTTGCAGAAGGGCCGGACCCTCCGTCAGGTCGCATCCAAGGCCAGTGTCGCGCTCGGGTACCTCAGTGAGGTCGAGCGTGGGCAGAAGGAGGCCAGCTCCGAGATCCTCGCCTCGGTCGCGGATGCCCTCGACACCCCGATCTCGACCATCATGCGCGAGGTGGGCGACCGTCTCGCAGTCGTCGAGGGGCTCACCCCGGTCCCCGACACGCTGCCCGACGACCTCGTCGCCGAGTTCGACAACGACCTCGCGGTGCGCTGACGCACCACCCCCTCGAACGCCCTCGCCGGTCCGCCGGCGGGGGCGTTCGTCGTTACGCTGGACCGATGCGCGTGAGTGAGTTCTGGCGAGCCGTCGACCAGGTGTTCGGGGAGGCCTACGGCGCCGTGGTGTCCCGCGACGTCGTGCTCGAGGAGCTCGGTGGATGTTCGGCGGCGGACGCGCTCGACGCGGGCATCGACGCCAGGCGGGTGTGGGAAGCACTCTGTGACTCCCAGGACGTCCCGCTGGACAAGCGGCACGGCAAGGGCCTGGCGGAGCCGCGCGACTGACGCCGTCGTCCGAAACTGTGTTCGGCGTGTTGCTCGAACGCGTGTTCGATCGGTGCTAGGTTCCTGCACATCGGCGCTGTCCCGGACCATCGTCCACAGGTCGCGCGGTCGCAGGCAGTGATGTCGGTGGCCCGCCCTAGGTTCGAGGTCATCGGGAACAGCCCGAAGCCTTGTCGCCGAACACCAGCCCTGCACCACCGGCTGGGGTGGACGCGACAGCCTACAGGCGGCCGACACCGAGCACGAAGGAGCACCCCATGCCATCACCCGCAGACCGCGAGAAGGCCCTCGAGACCGCACTCGCCCAGATCGACCGGCAGTTCGGCAAGGGGACGGTCATGCGTCTCGGCTCGGACGAGCGCGCGCCGGTCGCCACCATCCCGACCGGCTCCGTCGCGCTCGACGTCGCACTCGGCATCGGCGGCCTCCCGCGCGGCCGCATCATCGAGATCTACGGCCCGGAGTCGTCGGGTAAGACGACCCTGACGCTGCACGCCATCGCGAACGCGCAGCGCGCGGGTGGCATCGCAGCCTTCATCGACGCGGAGCACGCGCTCGACCCCGAGTACGCGAAGAAGCTCGGTGTCGACATCGACGCCCTCCTCGTGTCGCAGCCCGACACCGGTGAGCAGGCGCTCGAGATCGCCGACATGCTCGTCCGCTCGGGGTCGATCGACCTGATCGTCGTCGACTCGGTCGCCGCCCTGGTGCCGCGTGCCGAGATCGAGGGCGAGATGGGCGACTCGCACGTGGGTCTCCAGGCGCGCCTCATGTCCCAGGCCCTGCGCAAGCTCGCCGGTGGCCTGAACCAGACGCAGACCACGATGATCTTCATCAACCAGCTGCGCGAGAAGATCGGCGTGTTCTTCGGCAGCCCCGAAACGACCGCCGGCGGCAAGGCGCTCAAGTTCTACGCGTCGGTCCGCCTCGACATCCGTCGCATCGAGACGCTGAAGAGCGGGACCGACGCCGTCGGCAACCGCACCCGCGTCAAGGTCGTGAAGAACAAGATGGCTCCGCCCTTCAAGCAGGCCGAGTTCGACATCCTGTACGGCACGGGCATCTCGCGCGAGGGCTCCCTGCTCGACTTCGGTGTCGACCACGGCATCGTGAAGAAGTCGGGTGCCTGGTACACCTACGACGGCGACCAGCTCGGGCAGGGCAAGGAGAACTCGCGCTCGTTCCTGATCCAGAACGCGGACATCGCGGCGGAGATCGAGGGCAAGATCCTCGCGAAGCTCGGCGTCGGTGGCGCCAAGGCCGATGCTCCGGTCGAGTCGATCGCGCCGAAGCTGGCGGAGCGCAAGGGCGCGTGACCGGCGCAGACGACCACGACGAGGGCCTCGCACCGGTCACCGACCTGTTCGGTGCGCGGGCCCGTCGTGGTCGACGCACCCCGCCGGCGGAGCCGGAACCTGTCCGGTCGAGCCCGGTCGAGCCGGGCGCGGCCGAGCCGGGCACGGTCAGGCCGGGCACGGTCGGGCCGGGCACGGTCGAGCCGAACCCCATCGAGCCGAGCCTGAGCCCGGTCGATCTGGCTCCGCGCGCGGAGCGTGGCGTTCCCGGCGGCACCGGGTCGTCCGACGACGGCTGGGCGCCCGAGTCGATGGTGCTCGGTGACGACGAACGGCGGTTCGGCCGGGCACCGACCACCGCGGTGAACGACGAGTCCGCCGGCTCGGGGTCGGCGACGGGGACGCCCGTCGAGGACGACCCGCCGGTGCCGGCCGCGATCCCCTTCCGCGGACAGCAGTCCGAGGCGGAGTGGGTGTCGCCGGTCGTCGGCGACGGCTCCGGTCGGAGTGCACGCGCCGAGCAGCACGGGTACGACGACGACGACACCGCGGACGCCGCGAGCGCATCGGTGTTCGCCATCGCCAGCGGTGACGAGATCGACCCGGCCGACGCCCCACGACCGCTCGACGAGCAGCGCGCCGATGCCGAGCGCGTGAGCATGCGCGCGCTCGGGCGCAAGGGGGTCAGCGAGTCGGAGATGCGGCAGCTGCTGACGAAGCAGGACCTCGACGACGACGTCGTCGAGCACGAGGTCGCCCGACTGGTGCGCGTGGGCCTGCTCGACGACGTGGCCTTCGCCACCGACCTGGTGGACCGGCTGCACGAGCGCAAGGGCCTCGGTCGCCAGGGCGTGGTCGCCGAGCTGCGACGCCGTGGCATCGACCAGGCGGCGATCGACGCGGCGCTCGAGGCCGCGGAGGACGACGCCGACGACGAGTTCGTCCGCGCGATCGAGCTCGCTGAGAAGCGTGCACGCCAACTCCGTGGGCTCGACCGTGCGACTGCCGAGCGGCGCCTGAGCGGCTTCCTGATGCGCAAGGGGTACGGCTCGGGAGTCGTCCGCATCGCGGTGGAGCGGGCGCTCGACGGTCCGCCGCGACGCTCGCCCTCGGGTGGGGGCACCGTCCGCTTCGAGTAGCGCGGCGGCGGGCTCGACGGCCGTCCTGCGGACGCCGCGGTCGACCTACACTGGGACGATCATGGCCACCGTCGAAGCCCGCCCCAGAACCTACGAGGTCCGCACCCACGGGTGCCAGATGAACGTCCACGACTCGGAGCGCCTGAGCGGGTCGCTGCAGGCGGCCGGGTACGTGGCGTCGGACGGCGAGCAGGCTGACGTGGTCGTCATCAACACCTGCGCCGTGCGCGAGAACGCGGACAACCGTCTCTACGGCAACCTCGGGCAGCTCGCGGGCATCAAGCGCACGCACCCCGGCATGCAGATCGCCGTCGGCGGGTGCCTGGCGCAGAAGGACAAGAACGTCATCCTCGAGAAGGCGCCCTGGGTCGACGTCGTCTTCGGCACGCACAACATGGGGTCGCTGCCGACCCTGCTCGAGCGGGCTCGGCACAACGACGAGGCGCAGATCGAGATCCTCGAAGCGCTCGACGTGTTCCCGTCGACGCTGCCGACCAAGCGCGACTCCACGCACAGCGGCTGGGTGTCGATCTCCGTCGGCTGCAACAACACCTGCACCTTCTGCATCGTCCCGTCGCTCCGTGGCAAGGAGAAGGACCGTCGTCCGGGCGACGTGCTCGCCGAGATCCAGGCGCTCGTCGACGACGGAGCCATCGAGGTGACGCTGCTCGGGCAGAACGTCAACTCCTACGGCGTGGAGTTCGGCGACCGTCAAGCGTTCGGCAAGCTGCTCCGGGCCGCCGGTCAGATCGACGGCCTCGAGCGCGTGCGGTTCACGAGCCCGCACCCGGCCGCGTTCACCGACGACGTGATCGACGCCATGGCCGAGACCCCGAACGTCATGCCCCAGCTGCACATGCCGCTGCAGTCCGGATCGGACCGGGTGCTCAAGGCCATGCGTCGGAGCTACCGGAGTGAACGGTTCCTCGGCATCCTCGACCGCGTGCGGGCGAAGATCCCGGACGCCGCGATCTCCACCGACATCATCGTGGGGTTCCCCGGTGAGACCGACGAGGACTTCGAGGACACCCTGCGCGTCGTGGAGCAGTCGCGGTTCGCCTCGGCCTTCACGTTCCAGTACTCGATCCGTCCGGGCACGCCGGCGGCGATGATGCCGGACCAGCTGCCGAAGGAGGTCGTGCAGGAACGCTACGACCGGCTCATCGCGCTGCAGGACCGCATCACCGCCGAGGAGCACGCGAAGCAGGTCGGTCGGAGCGTCGAGGTGCTCGTCGCCACCGGCGAGGGCAAGAAGGACGAGACCACCCACCGCCTGTCCGGCCGCGCCGAGGACTCCCGCCTCGTGCACTTCGCCGTGCCGCAGGGCTCCGCCGTCCCGCGTCCCGGCGACGTCGTCACCGTCGAGATCACGCGCGCAGCCCCGCACTTCCTGATCGCCGACAACGAGGGCCCCCTGCGGATCCGTCGGACCCGTGCCGGTGACGCCTGGGACCGTGCGCAGGCCGAGAGCTGCGGTGTGCCGACCCCGTCCGCCCCGGGCGCCGGGCCCCGTCCGGTCTCGCTCGGGCTGCCGAGCCTCCGTGTCGGACGCTGACCGGCCGCTCGCGGCGGTCGGGCCGCGCCACGACGGTACCCCCGACCTGATCGCGGTCGTCGGTGCGACCGGCACCGGCAAGTCCGAGGTCGCCCTCGCCGTCGCGGAACGGCTGCGGGCGAGCGGCCGTCCCGCGGAGGTCGTGAACGCCGACGCCATGCAGCTCTACCGCGGCATGGACGTCGGCACCGCCAAGCTGTCGGTCGCGGAGCGGCGGGGCATCCCGCACCACCAGCTCGACGTGCTCGCGGTGACCGACGAGGCGAGCGTCGCGGCCTACCAGCGCGACGCCCGTGCGGACGTCGAACGGATCACCGCGCACGGCGGCACCGCGGTGCTCGTCGGCGGCAGCGGGCTCTACGTGTCGGCGGTGCTGTTCGACCTCGCCTTCCCCGGCACCGACCCGGAGCTCCGCGCCGAGCTCGAGCGTGAGCACGCCGAGCACGGGCCGAACGCCCTCCTCGCGCGCCTGCGCGCCCTGGACCCGGCCGCGGCAGCCGACGTCGACTCCCGCAACCCTCGGCGGCTCATCCGGGCCGTGGAGATCGCGAGCCGGTCCGAGGTCGTGACCCCGCGCCTCCCGGCCGCGCCCCGCGCATGGCGACCGGCTCGGGTGCTGCACCTGCACCGCGAGCGCAGCGGGCTCGTCGCGTCCCTGCACGCGAGGGCCGAGCGGATGTTCGCCGACGGCCTCGTCGACGAGGTGGAGGCGCTCCGCGCGGAGGGGTTGGAGCAGGGACGCACGGCGCGCGCGGCGATTGGGTACTCGCAAGCGCTCGACGTCCTGCACGGCCGAGCGACGACGGCCGAGGCGGTGGAGGCGACGGCGGTCGCGACCCGCAAGTACGCCAGGCGACAGGTGTCCTGGTTCAAGCGGTACGACGCCGAGGTGATCGACGTCAGCGGCGCCGACGTCGCGGGGCTGCATGCGGCGGCCCGTAGGATCGTGCCGTGACCGAGCTGCACTTCACGAAGGGCCAGGGGACGGGCAACGACTTCGTCCTGTTCGCCGACCCCGACGCAACGGTCGACCTGACCCCCGAGCGCATCCGGGCCATCGCCGACCGCCGCTTCGGCGTGGGCGCCGACGGTGTCATCCGGGCGGTCCGGTCGGAGGCGATCCCCGAGGGGCGCACGCTCGTCGCCGTCGAACCCGCCGCCACCTGGTTCATGGACTACCACAACGCCGACGGCTCGGTCGCCGAGATGTGCGGGAACGGCATCCGCGTCTTCGCGCGGTACCTGACCGAGTCCGGGCTCGTCGACCTCGCGCCGGGGGAGACGCTCACGGTCGGCAGCCGCAAGGGGCTCGTCGACGTCCAGCGCACCACGAACGGCTTCTCGGCCGACCTCGGGCGCTGGGGCCTCGGCATCGAGGGCGGCGGGGCGAACGACGTCACCGTGCGGGCGAAGGAGCTCGACGGTGCACGACCCGGACTCGGCATCGACGTCGGCAACCCGCACGTCGTCGTGGCCGTGGCGACCGAGGACGAGCTCGCCGAGGTCGACCTGACGTACGTCCCCGTCCTCGACCCGGCGCCCGCAGCGGGCGCGAACGTCGAGTTCGTGCTGCCCGGTGACCCCCTCGTCAAGGACGGCGTGGGGGAGATCACCATGCGCGTGCACGAACGGGGGAGCGGCGAGACGCTGTCCTGCGGCACCGGTGCGGTCGCGGCCGCCCTCGCGACGCGGTACTGGGCGGGGCCCTCGGCGCCGGACACCTGGCGGGTGCGGGTGCCGGGCGGGGTCGTCACCGTGCGGATGTTCGCGGCGGAGGACGGCGAGCACGTCGCGCTGGCCGGTCCGGCAGAGCTCGTGTTCTCCGGGGACCTGACCGTCTGACGCTGCCGCGGTGGCGCGGTGCCGCGGTGCCGCGGTACCGCGCTGCCGCCGTGCCGGCGCGAGCGGGACGCCGTCGTGCCAGTGGGACGGCGAGGCGGAGACGACGCGCAGGTGTGCTCGTGAGACGCCGGCGTGTCCTCGAGACGCCGTCATGCGTGCGAGACGCCGTCGATCTCGGCGGCGTCTCGGCTGTCCGGATGCGTCTCGCGTCGACGCCGGCGTCTCGCGCGGGTACGGGCGCAGCCCAGCGCAGCCCGACCCGCCGCCTGCGCCCTGCCCCGGGCTACTCGGCGGTCCGGCGGACCCGGATCACGCGGAAGCCCTTGTCGGTCGTGGCCCGCGACACCGCGAACCCGTCCCCGAGCGCGTCCCCGAGCCACCGCTGCAGGGAGTCCCCGCCGAGGTCCTTCGACACCACCAGCCAAGCGTCCCCGCCGACCTCGAGCCGGGGCAGCCACGTCAGCAGGATGGCGTGCAGTTCGTCCTTCCCCACCCGGATCGGCGGGTTGGACCAGATCGTGCGGAAGCGCAGGTCCGCCGGGAGCTCGTCCGGCAGCCCGACGGTGACGTTCGACGCCCCGGCTGCGACGGCGTTGCGCTGCGCGAGACCGAGGACCCGCTCGTTGACGTCCACGCCCCAGACCCGGGCGTCCGGCGACTCGAGCGCCATCGTGATCGCGATCGGCCCCCACCCGCAGCCGATGTCGAGCAGGTCGCCCTCGGGCGCGGGCGGCGGCACGGACCCGAGCAGCACCCTGGTGCCGCGGTCGACACCGTCCGGGCTGAACACGCCCGCGGCGGTGGACAGCGTGAGCGACCGTCCGGCGAGCGTGACGTGCACCTGTCGCTCACGGGCCTCCGACGAGGGGTTCGCGGAGAAGTAGTGCTCGTTCGCCATGGAAGAACCGTACCGGCGAGCCCGTGTGTCCCGGGCGTGGCGGCGGTACCCTGTGGAGAAGATGACGGAAACCACCATGAACGACGGACGATCCGACGACAGCGCCGAGGGTGTCGTGGAACGCGTCCTCCGCAATGCCGAGACCCGGGCCACGTCGGCGATCTTCGCTCCGGCCCAGGCCATCCAGACACGATCGGTCGACGAGCACGGCTGGTCCGGCGACGGCGACCAGTACGAGCGCGAGGACCGCGCCGCCCTGCGGCGCGTCACCGGGCTCTCCACCGAGCTCGAGGACGTCACCGAGGTCGAGTACCGGCAGCTCCGGCTCGAGCGGGTCGTGCTGATCGGCGTGTACCCCCAGGGCGACGCCCAGGACGCCGAGAACTCCCTCCGCGAGCTCGCCGCCCTGGCCGAGACCGCCGGTGCCGTGGTCCTCGACGGGCTCCTGCAGCGCCGGCCCAACCCCGACCCGGCGACCTACCTCGGCAAGGGCAAGGCCGAGGAGCTCGCCATGGTCGTCAAGGCGACCGGCGCCGACACGGTCGTCGCGGACACGGAGCTCGCCCCCTCCCAGCGCCGAGCGCTCGAGGACGTCGTGAAGGTGAAGGTGATCGACCGGACCGCCGTGATCCTCGACATCTTCAGCCAGCACGCCACCACGCGCGAGGGCAAGGCCCAGGTCGAGCTGGCCCAGCTGCAGTACCTGCTGCCGCGTCTGCGCGGCTGGGGTGAGTCGATGTCCCGCCAGGCCGGTGGTCAGGTCTCCGGCGGTGCCGGCATGGGGTCCCGTGGTCCGGGTGAGACGAAGATCGAGCTCGACCGCCGGCGCATCAACACGCGCATGTCGAAGCTCCGCCGTCAGATCGCGGGCTTCCGACCGGCTCGGGAGGCCAAGCGCGCCGACCGGCACCGCAACGAGGTGCCGAGCGTCGCGATCGCCGGGTACACCAACGCCGGGAAGTCCTCGCTCCTGAACCGCCTGACGAGCGCGGGCGTCCTGGTGCAGAACCAGCTGTTCGCAACCCTCGACGCCACGGTGCGCCGGACCGAGAGCAGCGCCGGCCGCGAGTTCACGTTCGTCGACACGGTGGGCTTCGTGCGGAACCTGCCGCACCAGCTGGTCGAGGCCTTCCGCTCCACGCTCGAGGAGGTCGGCGAGGCCGACGTCATCGTGCACGTGGTCGACGGGTCGCACCCCGACCCCGCCGCGCAGCTCGCGACGGTCCGAGACGTCATGGGTGACGTCGGAGCGCGGGACATCCCCGAGGTCGTCGCGTTCAACAAGGCGGACCTCATCGACGAGGCGCAGCGACTCGTGCTGGTCGGACTCGTGCCGGACGCGGTGTTCGTCTCCGCCCGCACGGGCGAGGGCGTGCCCGAGCTCCTCGCCGCGATCGAGGCACGGCTGCCAGAACCGGACGTCGAGTTGACGGTGGTGATCCCGTACGACCGTGGCGACCTGGTGTCGTCACTGCACGACGCGGGAGCAGTCGAGACGACCGACTACGTCGAGGACGGCACCCGCCTGCGGGTGCGCGTCTTCCAGCGCCAGGTCGCGGAGCTCGACCCGTACGTGGTCACGCCGGTCGCGACGGCGTAGTCCCGCAGACGGTCGCGCCACACCCCCGGCCGGGAGGCACGGGTCGGGTCCGGCGCGCCGGTCCGGCCCCTGGGCGGTACGGTGCGGTCGCCTGCTCACGTCGCGCCGTCGGACGGTGCGGCGTGACTTCGCACAACGCGGAGCAGCCCGCGCCACGGGATTCCGTGGCGCGGGCTGCTCCGCGTTGTTCCGGCGTCAGATCGAGCGCAAGACCGCCACGACCTTGCCGAGGACGGTGGCCGCGTCGCCGAGGATCGGTTCGAACGCGGAGTTGCGCGGGAGCAGCCACGTGTGGCCGTCGCGCTGGCGGAAGACCTTGACGGTCGCTTCCTCGTCGAGCATCGCGGCGACGATGTCCCCGTTGTCCGCGGTCTGCTGCGACCGGACGACCACCCAGTCGCCGTCGCAGATCGCTGCGTCGATCATCGACTCGCCGACGACCTTGAGCATGAAGAGGTCACCCGTGCCGACCAGCTGCCGGGGGAGCGGGACGATCTCGTCGACGTGCTGCTCGGCCGTGATCGGCACACCGGCGGCGATCCGGCCGACGAGCGGGACCAGGGTCGTGGCGTCGACGTCGGGCGTCTCGACGTCGGGGGTCGGTTCGTCGACCAGGACCTCGAGCGCGCGCGGACGGTTCGGGTCACGACGGATCCAGCCGCCGAGCTCGAGCTGGCCGAGCTGGTGGGAGACGCTCGAGAGCGAGGAGAGGCCTGCGGCGTCGCCGATCTCCCGCATGCTCGGCGGGTAGCCCCGGCTGGCGATCGACGCGCGGATCGCGTCGAGGATCGCCTGCTGCTTCGCCGTCAACGGCTTCTGGACCCGCAGTTCGTCCGCCACGTCGTCTCGCCCTTCGTCGGTGCCGGGCGGTCGGGCAGGAATGTCAGTGGTCCCCGCTTGACTCGTCCCAGTCGATCGAAACAGTATCCGACCGCTCCGGGCCGGACAAACACCTGTTCGAGCGTGTCGGCAGAACATCCCGCACAAACCTCTTCCTGGGACTTGTGCGAGGTCGCATTCGAAACTATGTTCGGTACACGACTTCGGTTCCTCCGAACGGGAAGGCAAGAACGACATGAGCACCATCGCCATCGCTGACCAGCGCACCGCGACGCCCGCCGTCCGTACCCGCCTGCGCATCACGCGCCGCGGTCGCATCGTCCTGACGACCGTCGCGGCCCTCCCGGTCTTCCTCGTCGTCGCCCTCTCCGTGCTGAACGGTGGACAGGCCTCTGCCGGCGACTCCTCGCGTGCCGGTGCTCCCGTGCACTTCGAGACGGTCACCGTGCAGCCGGGTGAGACCCTGTGGCAGCTGGCAGAGGAAACCGCGCCGCAGGCCGACCCCCGCGACTTCGTGCAGGACGTCGTGAGCCTCAACGCCCTCGACGGTTCGACGCTGCAGGCCGGCGAGCAGATCGCGATCCCGGTCAAGTACACCGCGGGCAACTGATCCGGTCGGCGCTCGCCTGACCACCGTCCGGACGGCCGGTCGCCGTCCGGGGGTCCCGGCCTACGATGGGTCGGTGGACACCACGCTCGAAGACCTCCCGATCCGTGACGACCTCCGTGGGCAGAGCCCGTACGGGGCTCCGCAGAAGCACGTGCGCGTCCAGCTCAACGTCAACGAGAACACGCATCCCGTACCGGAGGCCGTCGCTGAGGACATCGTCGCCTCGATCCGGCAGGCCCTGACGACCGTGAACCGCTACCCCGACCGCGAGTTCACCGAGCTCCGGGAGTCCCTCGCGGGCTACCTGAACGGTGGACTCTCCGCCGGGCAGCAGCTCACCCCTGCGCACCTGTGGGCGGCGAACGGGTCGAACGAGGTCCTGCAGCAGCTCCTGCAGGCGTTCGGTGGCCCGGGCCGGTCGGTGCTCGGGTTCCCGCCCACGTACTCGATGCACTCGATCCTCGCGTCCGGCACCGGCACGCGCTGGATCCCCGCGCAGCGCGACGACGAGTTCCGCATCGCGCCGGAGACGGTCGTCGCGGCCATCCGGGAGCACCGACCCGACATCGTGTTCCTGTGCGGCCCGAACAACCCGACGGGCACCCCGCTCGACATCGAGACGATCCGCGCGGCCTACGACGCAACGGACGGCATCGTGATGGTGGACGAGGCCTACGCCGAGTTCATGCCCTCGGACGCCCCGAGCGCCGTCACGCTGCTGCCCGGCCGTCCGCGGCTCGTGGTCTCTCGCACGATGAGCAAGGCCTTCGCCTTCGCCGGAGCCCGTGTGGGGTACCTGGCGGCCGACCCCGCCGTGGTCGACGCGCTCCGCCTGGTGCGGCTGCCGTACCACCTGTCCGCGCTGACGCAGGCGGCGGCGGTGGCGGCGCTCCGGCACGCCCCGGCGATGCTGGCGATGGTCGACGACATCAAGCAGCAGCGTGACCGGATGGTCACGGAGCTCCGGGCGATGGGGTACCGCACGTACGAGACCTGGTCGAACTTCGTCCTGTTCGGCGGGGTCGCCGACCCGAACGCGGCGTTCGAGGCCCTGCTCGACCAGGACGTCATCGTGCGCGACCTCGGCATCCCGAACCACCTGCGCGTGAGTGCGGGGACGGAGGAGGAGACCACCGCGTTCCTCGAGGCCATGCGCCGCGTGGCCGCCGTCCAGCCGCCGGTTAGGGTTGACGCATGACCGCCCGCACCGCCTCGATCAGCCGGAGCACGAGCGAGTCGAGCATCGAGCTCTCGCTCGACCTGGACGGCACCGGTTCGTCCGACGTCTCGACGAGCGTGCCCTTCTTCGACCACATGCTGACGGCGTTCAGCAAGCACTCGCTCATCGACCTCCGCGTGCGCTCGACGGGCGACACCGACATCGACGTGCACCACACGGTCGAGGACACGGGCATCGTGCTCGGGCAGGCCCTGAAGCAGGCCCTCGGCGACCGTGCCGGCATCGGCCGCTACGGCGACGCGCTCGTCCCGCTCGACGAAGCCCTGGCCCAGGCCGTGGTGGACGTCTCCGGTCGTCCCTTCCTCGTGCACTCCGGTGAGCCCGAGGGGTTCGAGTTCCACCGGATCGGTGGGCACTTCACCGGTTCGATGGTGCGCCACGTGTTCGAGGCGATCACGTTCAACGCCGGCATCACGGTGCACGTCCGTGTGCTCGGTGGCCGCGACCCGCACCACATCGCCGAGGCCGAGTTCAAGGCCTTCGCGCGCGCGCTGCGCCGCGCCGTCGAGCTCGATCCGCGGGTCGACGGCATCCCGTCCACGAAGGGGAAGCTGTGACCGCGAAGCCGAACGTCGTCGTCCTCGACTACGGATCGGGCAACGTCCACTCGGCGGCCAAGGCGCTCGAGCGCGCCGGCGCCGACGTCACCCTGACCGCCGACAAGCAGGCCGCGCTCCGCGCCGACGGTCTGCTCGTGCCGGGTGTCGGCGCGTTCGCCGCCGTCGTCGACCAGCTCGAGGGCGTCCGCGGCGGCGAGATCGTCGACCACCGTCTGGCCGGCGGGCGACCGGTGCTCGGCATCTGCGTCGGCATGCAGGTCATGTTCGCCCGCGGGGTCGAGCGCGGTGCGGACGTCGAGGGGCTCGGCCAGTGGCCGGGCACGGTCGAGGAGATCCGTGCCGAGGTCCTGCCGCACATGGGCTGGAACACGGTCGAGGCCCCCGAGGACTCCGTGCTCTTCGACGGCCTGCACGACGAACGGTTCTACTTCGTCCACTCGTACGGCGTGACGGACTTCCCGCTCGACGCCTACGGCCCGTTCCGTGCGCCGCGCCTGACCTGGGCCGAGCACGGGCAGCGGTTCGTCGCCGCCGTGGAGAACGGCCCACTGACGGCCACGCAGTTCCACCCGGAGAAGTCGGGGGAGCCGGGCATCCGGCTGCTCCGCAACTGGGTCGACTCGCTCTGACCCGGCCGTCCACCGGGCGCACGACCGCCTGACGGACGCGAGCCGCGCCTCCCGGCCGTGGCATCCACCGGGGCGGCCGCACCACACCCCACCGAGAACCGACAGGACCATGACCGACCTCACCTCGACCCCGCCCCTCGTCCTGCTGCCCGCCGTCGACGTCGTCGACGGCCAGGCCGTCCGCCTCACGCAGGGCGAGGCCGGCAGCGAGACCTCGTACGGCGACCCCGTCGCCGCGGCCCGCACCTGGCGCGACCAGGGTGCGGAGTGGATCCACCTCGTCGACCTCGACGCGGCGTTCGGGCGCGGTGACAACCGGGCGGTCATCGCGAAGGCGATCCGCGAGGTCGAGGGCGTCTCGGTCGAGCTCTCCGGCGGGATCCGCGACGACGCCTCGCTCGAGGCGGCGCTCGCGACCGGTGCTGCGCGCGTCAACCTCGGCACCGCGGCGCTCGAGAAGCCCGAGTGGGCTGCACGCGTCATCGGCGAGTACGGCGAGCAGATCGCCGTCGGCCTCGACGTCCGTGGCACCACGCTGGCGAGCCGCGGCTGGACCGAGGACGCCGGGGACCTGTGGGAGGTGCTCGACCGGCTCGAGGCCGCCGGGTGCGCCCGCTACGTGGTGACCGACGTCACGAAGGACGGCACGCTGCAGGGGCCGAACGTCGAGCTCCTGCGCGAGGTCTGCGACCGCACCGACCAGCCCGTGGTGGCCTCGGGCGGCATCTCGACGCTCGAGGACCTCCGAGCGCTGCGCGAGCTGGTGCCGCACGGTCTCGAGGGCGCCATCATCGGCAAGGCGCTGTACTCCGGCGCCTTCACGCTGCCGGCCGCCCTCGACATCGCCTCGGAGTAGGCACCGTGGCGGGCATCTCGAACGGTCGCGGCACCGGGCCCGAGGCACCAGCGTCGGGGGCGCACGACGACGCCCACACCCCGGGCGGTGCCGCGGACTCGGCGGGGAACCCGTGGGCGGGACGGACCTTCGACGCCCACGACGACGTCTACGCCGACGACGACGGCCTGGCGGACCCGGCGCTCGTCGCCGCGATCACCGCCCTGCAGCAGGGCGGGTCGCAGCGAGAGGTCGTCGAGGCCCTGCGTGGCGCACGACTGCTCATCCCGCTCGTGGCCGAGGCCGGTGACGTCGGGCACACTCCCGACGGGAAGCTCGTCGACAAGACCCAGGAGCTGTCGATCGTCACCGTCGCCGGCCCCGACGGGCGCAGCGTCATGCCGGCGTTCACGTCCGCCGAGGCGATGCGGTCCTGGGACGCCACCGCCCGACCGGTCCCCGCGGACGCACGCCGGGTGGCGATGGCTGCGGCGAGCGAGGAGACGCAGCTCGTCGTGCTGGACCCGACCGCGCCGACCGAGTTCGTGCTCCGTCGACCCGCCGTGTGGGCGATCGGGCAGGACCTGCCGTGGACGCCGTGCTTCGAGGACGCCGAGGTCGGGCAGGCCTTCGCCGCCTCCGTCGTCGACGAGTCCGCCGTCGCACGCGTCGAGCTGTCGCCGGGCGACCCCCTCGGACGCTTCGCCGGTGCCGAGCTGACGGTCGGGCTGGCGCTGCACCCGGGGCTCGACCAGGCTGCCGTCCAGGCGCTCGTCGGCCGGCTGCAGCAGCGGTGGACGGCGGACGCCGTGATCGCGGACCGGGTGGACAGCATGCGCGTGGCGCTGCGACCCGCCTGACGCAGGACCGACCGTGCGGCCGGGAGGCACGGCCCGGCGCCGTCCCGCCCGCTGCGGCCCGTGCGGCGGTGCGACCGGGGCCGCTGGCGCCACGCCGGTACGATGACCGGGTGAGCACGAACCCGACGACCACCCCCGGCTCCGAGCAGACCCCGGTCGGCCCCACCGGTCGGCCCGTCCGGCAGTTCCCGGTGCCCGCGCCGCTCGACGGCCACGGCCCGGCTCGCATCATCGCGCTCTGCAACCAGAAGGGCGGCGTCGGCAAGACCACGACGTCGATCAACCTCGGCGCCGCGCTCGCCGAGTACGGCCGCAGGGTCCTCGCCGTCGACTTCGACCCGCAGGGCGCCCTGTCCGCCGGCCTCGGGGTCCGCACCCACGACGTCCCCACGGTCTACGACCTGCTGATGGGTTCCGTGAAGGACCCGCGCGAGGTCATCCGCCAGACGAACGTGCCGATGCTCGACGTCATCCCCGCGAACATCGACCTGTCCGCCGCCGAGGTCCACCTCGTCAACGAGGTCGCCCGCGAGCAGATCCTGGCGAGCGTCCTCCGCAAGGTGTCGAACGACTACGACCTGATCCTGGTCGACTGCCAGCCGTCCCTCGGCCTGCTGACGGTCAACGCCCTGACGGCAGCACACGGTGTGCTCATCCCGCTCGAGTGCGAGTTCTTCGCGCTGCGTGGCGTGGCGCTGCTCATCGAGACGATCGACAAGGTGCGTGACCGGCTCAACCCGGCGCTGCGGCTCGACGGCATCCTCGCGACCATGTACGACTCGCGGACGCTGCACTCGCGCGAGGTCATGGAGCGCGTGGTGGAGACCTTCGACGACCACGTGCTCGACACGGTCATCAGCCGGACGGTGAAGTTCCCGGACGCGACGGTCTCGGCGCGACCGATCACGCAGACGGCGCCGGAGCACGCCGCGGCGCACGCGTACCGGGCGCTCGCCAGGGAGCTCGTCGAGCGTGGCGCCGTCGCCTGACCCACCGAGGTCGTCGGCCGACCCGACGACGACGCCGGCCGACCGCAGCGCCGTCGACGGCGCCGTCGACGGCGCGCCCGCGGGCACCACGACCGCCCCGGGGTTCCGGGTCCGACTGCGCAACTTCGACGGCCCCTTCGACCTGCTGCTCTCGCTGATCACGAAGCACGAGCTCGACATCACCGAGGTCTCCCTCGGCGCCGTCACCGGCGAGTTCATCCAGTACGTCCGCCAGGCCGAGTCCGCCGACGAGCTCGACGAGGCCAGTGAGTTCCTCGTGGTCGCGGCCACCCTGCTCGACCTGAAGATCGCCGGGCTGCTCCCGCAGGGTGAGCTCGTCGACGCCGAGGACGTGGCGTTGCTGGAGGCCCGCGACCTGCTCTTCGCACGTCTCCTGCAGTACCGGGCGTTCAAGCAGGCCGCGGAGTGGTTCGGGGCACGGTGGCAGCAGGAGTCCCGCCGGCACGTCCGCAAGGTCCGCCTCGAGGAACGGTTCCGCGCCCGCACGCCGGAGCTCGTCTGGACGCTGTCGGTGCAGGACTTCGCCGCGATCGCGACGCTGGCCTTCGCACCGCGGGAGATCCCGACCGTGGGGTTGGACCACCTGCACGCCCCGCTCGTGAGCATCCGGGAGCAGGCCGCGATCGTCGTGTCGATCCTCCGGACCCGCGGCGACGAGGACGTGTCGTTCCGTGAGCTGGTGGCCGGCGTCTCGGAGACGGGTATCGTTGTGGCTCGCTTCCTGGCGATCCTGGAGCTGTACCGGAACGCGTCGATCTCGTTCGAGCAGTTCGAACCGCTGGGGGAGCTGACACTCCGCTGGACCGCCGAGGACTGGTCCGACGAGAGCCTCGCGAACCTGGGAGCCGACTATGACGGATGACACACGTGCCGCCGCGTCGAGTGCCGAGCCCGGGGGAACGGACGAGGTCGCCGAGGCCCGCGCGGTCGAGCAGGAACTGCACGCCCAGCACACCCCGCACCCGGACCTGCCGGTCGACCGGCAGCTCGAGGCCATCCTGATGATCGCCGACGAGCCCCAGTCGCTCGTGTCGCTCGGTGCCGCGGTGGGCGCGCCGGTGCCCGCCGTCCGACAGGCGATCGAGCGGCTCGTCGCCGACTTCGACGGTGTCGACGGCACCGTCCGTCGCGGCTTCGAGCTCCGCGAGGTCGGCGGCGGCTGGCGCTTCTACGTGCGGCGCGAGCTCGACGACGTCGTCGAGCAGTTCGTCGAGGCCGAGCGGCCGGCACGACTGTCGCAGGCCGCGCTCGAGACCCTCGCGGTCGTCGCCTACAAGCAGCCGATCACGCGGTCGCAGATCGCCTCGATCCGAGCGGTGAACGTCGACGGTGTCGTCCGCACGCTCGTCGCCCGGGGGCTCATCGAGGAGTCGTTCACCGACGCCGAGACCGGGGCCGTCAACTACGTCACGTCCGACCTGCTGCTCCAGCAGCTCGGCATCAACTCGCTCGACGAACTGCCGCTGATCTCGCCTCTGCTGGAGGACGGCGCGGACGGTTTCGGGCACAACGAAGGGATCCCCGATGGCCGCGTTTGAGGACGAACGACGAGGTGGGTCCCGAGGGGGATCCGACGGACGCTCCGGCGGGTACGGTCGCGGTTCCGGCCGCTCCGGCTCGGACCGGTCTGGAGGCGCGGGGCGCGACCGTGCCGCTGGTCCCGGCCGTGCGGACGGCCGGTCCGGTGAGGACCGTGGCGGGTACCGCGGACGCGAGGAGCGTCCGACGGGTGGCGACCGCGGCGGCGACCGCGGGCGTGACGACCGGGCCGGTGGTGACCGTGGCGGGTACCGCGGTCGTGACGACCGTTCGGGTGGCGAGCGTGGTGGGTACCGCGGCGGCTCGGACCAGGGTGGGTACCGCGGGCGTGACGACCGGCAGGGTGGCGAGCGTGGTGGGTACCGCGGCGGCTCGGACCAGGGCGGCTACCGCGGGCGTGACGACCGTTCGGGTGGCGAGCGTGGTGGGTACCGCGGCGGCTCGGACCAGGGCGGGTACCGCGGGCGTGACGACCGGCAGGGTGGCGAGCGTGGTGGGTACCGCGGCGGCTCGGACCAGGGCGGCTACCGCGGGCGCGATGACCGTTCGGGTGGTGAGCGTGGTGGGTACCGCGGCAGGGACGAGCGATCCGGTGGTGACCGCGGACGGTTCGTGAGCCGCGACACCGACCAGCGCAGCAACGACCGCGGCGGGTTCGTCCGTCGCGAAGACGACCTCTCCGGCGGGTACCGCGGCCGTGACGACCGGTCCGGTGGCGAGCGTGGTGGGTACCGCGGCCGTGACGACCGGTCCGGTGGTGAGCGCGGTGGGTACCGCGGCCGTGACGACCGGTCCGGTGGCGAGCGTGGTGGGTACCGCGGCCGTGACGACCGGTCCGGTGGCGAGCGCGGTGGGTACCGCGGCCGCGAGGACGACCGCCGCGGCGCAGACCGTCGCGACGCCGGTCACCGACCGGACCGCAGCGCCGACCGCCGGGACGACCGCCGTGACGACCGCCGTGACCCAGCGCGCGAGGACCGCCGAACCCCCGACGGCCGACCGAGCACCGTCTGGCACAACGGCCGTCGCTACGTCGGCGGCACGACCACCGCACGCAACGGTGACCGGCCGGGCGCGGGCGCGCGGGGACGCGTGCCGAGCAGCGCGGAGCGCGGGACGACGCCGCGCCCGGAGGGCGCTCGTGACGAGCACGGCGTCCCGGTGGAGGGCACGCCCGAACGTCCGATCATCCCCGACTGGGACGCGACCGAGGCAGGGGCGTCCGCCGGGGGTGTCCCGAGCCTCCAGGCCGACGGCGAGCGTCTGCAGAAGGTGATCGCCGCTGCGGGCATCGCGTCCCGGCGGGTCGCGGAGAACCTGATCGTCGAGGGTCGCGTCACCGTCAACGGTGAGGTCGTCGACGCCCTCGGACGCCGCGTCGACCCCGAGACGGACGCGATCGCGGTGGACGGCGTGCCGGTGCAGGTCGACAGCTCCCGGCGGTACGTGCTGCTCAACAAGCCGGTCGGGATCGTGTCGAGCCTGCAGGACGAGCGCGGTCGACGCGACCTGTCGGAGTTCGTCGACCGGTACGAGGAGCGCCTGTTCAACGTCGGTCGGCTCGACACCGAGACGTCCGGGCTGCTCCTGCTGACGAACGACGGCGACCTGGCACACGTGCTGGCCCACCCGTCGTTCGGCGTGACGAAGACCTACATCGCCAAGGTCGCGGGCAACGTGAACCCGGCGACGGTGCAGCGGCTGCTCGACGGGGTGGAACTCGAGGACGGACCGATCGCCGCGGACAAGGTCCGGCTGCTGGAGTCCGCTCGCGGTGAGTCCCTGGTCGAGATCAGCCTGCACTCGGGGCGCAACCGGATCGTGCGACGCATGCTCGACGCGGTCGACCACCCGGTGCTCGAGCTCGTGCGCCGGTCGTTCGGCCCGCTGCAGCTCGGATCGCTGCCGATCGGCAGGGTGCGCGAGCTGTCCACGGTCGAGCTCGGGGCGCTCCTCCGCATCGCCCGCGACGCGAAGGGTGCTGCACCGGGCGACGCCGACGAGGAGGCTGCCGACTGACGCTCGGTAGGCTGAGGCCCGTGACCGACGCCCCCGCCCCGCTCGCCGAACCGGACATCGACCGGCGGCTGCGCGGACCCGTGCGGGTCGTCGGCGCCGGGCTGCTCGGCGCCTCGATCGGGCTCGCCCTGCGCGAGAAGGGCGTCGACGTCGTGCTCGACGACGTCTCACCGGCCGCGCTGGCGCTCGCCGTCGACTACGGCGCGGGTCGTCGACCGGCCGACGGCGACGAGCCGGAGCTCATCGTGGTCGCGGTCCCGCCGGACGTGGTGGCAGCGGTGGTCGAGCGTGAGCTCGTCGCGTTCCCGCGCGCGGTCGTGACCGACGTCGCGAGCGTGAAGACCGGGCCGCTCGCACGCCTGCGGGCATCGGGCGCCGACGTCAGCCGGTACATCGGGTCGCACCCGATGGCGGGCCGGGAGCGCAGCGGACCGACGGCGGCGCGGGCCGACCTGTTCGTCGGACGCCCGTGGGTGATCGCCGGCCACGACGCCATCTCCTACCAGCGTGCCGCGGTGGTCGAGGACCTCGCCCTCGACGTGGGAGCGACGGTCGTCCCGATGGAGCCGGACTCCCACGACCTCGCCGTCGCGTACGTCTCGCACGCGCCGCAGCTCGTCTCGACCCTGATGGCCGCACGGCTGCAGGAAGCCCCCGACGGGTCGCTCGACCTGGCGGGCGGCGGTGTCCGCGACGTCACGCGGATCGCCGCCAGCGACCCCGGCCTGTGGGTGCAGATCATCGGGGCGAACGCCGCGAACATCCGGCCGGTGCTGACGGACCTGCGTGACGACCTCGACCGGGTCCTCCGCGCGCTCGACGACCCGGACGGCCAGGGGTCACCCCGGACGATCGCCGAGACCATCGCCGCCGGCAACCGCGGGGTCGAGCGGCTCCCCGGCAAGCACGGTACGACCAAGCGCTTCGCCCAGGTGGTCGTCCTCGTCGACGACACCCCGGGGCAGATCGCCGCACTCCTGCAGTTCATCGGGGAGATCGGCATCAACCTCGAGGACATGCGCCTCGAGCACTCACCGGGCGCACCGATCGGCATCGTCGAGGTGTCGGTCGTGCCCGAGCAGGAACAGCGACTCGTCGAGGAACTCGAGGGGCGCGGATGGAGGATCGCAGCAGCATGGGCATGAACGACGACACGCACGTCACCCTGGACGAGTCCGGCGTCACCGGGGGACCCGAGGGCCCCGACTCCGGCCTGCCCACCCCGACGCCGCCGGGCGACGGAGCGGCCGGCGGAGCCGACGGCGGCGCGCTCGGCGGGCCGGCCGGCGGCCTGGGCACCCCCGGTGGCGAGCCGGGTTCGACCAGCGCTCCGGTCCCGTCCGGTCTGCCGCAGGGCGCCTTCGTGGCGAAGACCGTCATCGCGGTCGACGGACCCGCGGGCAGCGGCAAGTCGAGCGTCTCGCGCGCCGCGGCCCGTGCGCTGGGCTTCGGGTACCAGGACACCGGTGCCGCCTACCGCGCCCTGGCGTGGCACGCACTGCAGCAGGGCATCGACCTCGACGACCCCGCGGCCGTCGTGGCGAGCTGGGACACCTTCGACTACGCGATCGGCACCGACCCCGACGAGTACTTCGTGCGCGTCGGCGACACCGACGTGACCGACGCGATCCGCACGCCGGAGGTCACCGCAGCGGTCGCGCACATCGCGAAGCTGCCCGAGGTCCGCGAGAAGCTCGTGCAGCTCTTCCGGCAGGTCATGCGGAAGGCCGACGCGCAGGGCATCATCACCGAGGGGCGCGACATCACCACGGTCGTCGCACCCGATGCCGAGGTCCGCATCCTGCTGACCGCCGACGAGTCGGTTAGGATGGCTCGGCGCTCGGCAGAGGTCACCACGCAGTCAGCCGCCGAGACCTCCGCCGCACTCGCCCGTCGAGACGCGGCGGACGCGAAGGTCGTCGACTTCATGAACGCCGCCGACGGCGTCACGACGCTCGACTCCACCGACCTCGACTTCGACCAGACCGTCCAGGCGGTCGTCGACCTGGCCCGAGCGGCCACGCACTGACGCACGACCGGGCGCCGCCCGGTCACCACGACCGGGCTGCCCGGTCACCACGGCCGGGGAACCGGCCCGGCCGGCACCGGCCACCGACACCGCGGCTCCGGTCGCACACGAGGAAACCCACCATGGCCCAGCAGGACAGCCACGACAACGACGACTTCCCGGAGTACGACGACGCGCTCGGCGAACGGCTCGCCGGACTCGACGACGCCGAGGCGGACCAGCGTGCGAACGCGCTCCGCGTCGGGCTCGACGAGTACGAGCTCGACGACGAGGACGTCGCGCTCCTCGACGCCGGCGAACTCGGCGAGGACGGCGTCCACTACCTGCCCGCGTACCCGGTGCTCGCGATCGTCGGGCGGCCGAACGTCGGCAAGTCGGCGCTCGTCAACCGCATCATCGGTCGACGCGAGGCCGTCGTGCAGGACGTCCCCGGCGTCACCCGCGACCGCGTGAGCTACAAGGCCGAGTGGAACGACAAGCGCTTCACGCTCGTCGACACCGGCGGGTGGGAGCCCGACGCCCGCGGCATCAACGCCTCGGTCGCCGCCCAGGCCGAGGTCGCCGTCGACCTGGCCGACGCCGTGCTCTTCGTCGTCGACGTCACGGTCGGCATCACCGCCACCGACGAGCACGTCGTGAAGATGCTCCGTGGGACCGACCGTCCGGTCATCGTCGTGGCGAACAAGGCCGACGACGACCGCCGTGACCTCGACGCCTTCGAGCTCTGGAACCTCGGGCTCGGCGAGCCGCACCCCGTCTCGGCGCTGCACGGCCGCGGTGTCGCGGACCTGATGGACCTCATCATCACGACGCTCCCCGACACGTCGGCCGTCGCCAAGCAGGAGGTCGGCGGCCCCCGTCGCGTCGCGATCCTCGGGCGCCCGAACGTCGGCAAGAGCTCGCTGCTGAACAAGGCGGCGGGCGAGGAGCGCGTCGTCGTCAACGACCTCGCGGGCACCACGCGCGACCCGGTGGACGAGCAGATCGAGCTCGGCGGGCGCGTCTGGCGCTTCGTCGACACCGCCGGCATCCGGAAGCGCGTGCACCTGCAGCAGGGCGCGGACTTCTACGCGTCGCTCCGCACGACCGCGGCGCTCGAGAAGGCCGAGGTCGCCGTCGTCGTGCTCGACGTGACCGAGCCGATCTCGACGCAGGACCTCCGCATCATCGACCTGGTCCTCGAGTCCGGTCGGGCACTGGTCCTGGCCTACAACAAGTGGGACCTGCTCGACGACGACCGGCGTCGCTACCTCGAGCGCGAGATCGAGCAGGACCTGGCGCACGTGGCCTGGGCGCCGCGCGTGAACATCTCCGCCCGGACGGGTCGCCACCTCGAGAAGCTCGTCCCGGCGCTCGAGACCGCACTCGAGTCGTGGGACACCCGCATCCCGACAGGCAAGGTCAACGCCTTCATCGCCGAGCTCGTGCAGGAGCACCCGCACCCGGTCCGCGGCGGCAAGCAGCCCCGCATCCTGTTCGGGACGCAGGCGTCGAGCCAGCCGCCGACGTTCGTGCTCTTCACCTCGGCGTTCCTCGACCCGCAGTACCGCCGCTTCATCACGCGTCGTCTGCGCGAGGTGTGGGGCTTCGAGGGGACGCCGATCAACGTCAACATGCGGGTGCGCGAGCGCCGCAAGCGCACGTAGCGGTCGGACGACGACGTGGCACGGCGAGCACGGCGAGGCCCCCTGGCGGGCCTGCTGGCGCTCGCCGTCGTCGTGTCCGGGGTCGGTGCCGCCTGGCTCGTCACCGGTGACGACGACGTCGTGCGGACCGCACGTGCCACCGACCGAGCGTCGACGGCACCGGAGGGAGCCGGACCGCTCGGGGTGTCGAACGCCCTCGGCGCTCCGATCCCCGGTGCCGACCGACGACCGGACGTCCCGCGCAGCGTCGAGGACTGGGTCGGCCGGGTCCTGCCCGTGTCCGGCACCGTGGTGCCCCTGGTCGACGGGATCGCCGCGACCGTCCGGATCGAGCGCATCGACGAGTCGTCCGTGGCGGTCCGGATCGACGACCTGTCCTCGCCGCCGGGCACGCGCGCGGTCCGACTCGTCCTGTCGCCGGACGCGATGCCCGACCGCAGCACCCTCGCGCACGCCCCCGGCGTCGTGACGGCCTCCGTCGACGAACACACGTCCGGGGGCTTCTCGCTCATCACCGACGGCTCGTCGCTCCAGGCGGACACCCGTTCCGCGGCCCTGGTGGACGACGAGACCGACGAGGTGCTCGGCGTCGCACTGCTCGTCCCCGCCGACTGAGGGGACCCGCGTCGACCGACGAGGACCGGCCCGCACCTCGGACACGTCCCGGATGCGGCACCATTGACGTGTGCGTCTCCCCGTCCTCGCCGACCGTCTCTGGTGCCGGCTGCACCTGGACCGTCTCGCCGGTGGGCGACAGGCCGACTACGTGATCCGCGAGGACATGCTCGCCCACCCGGACACGGTCCGTTCGTTCCGGTGGATCCGCTGGTTGCTCGTCGCCGAGACCGCGGTCGGACTCGCGGCGATCGTCGTCGCCGTGCTGCTCACCCGTGCGGGGGAGACCGTGGCCTGGGCCGTCTGGTTCCGGGCGACCGTGGTGCTCCTCATCACCCTGACGCTCTACGTGTTCGCGTGGCGGGCGCAGCTCGGCTACTACTGGGCGTACCAGCGCCTCCGGCTCTTCAGCAGGATCTTCCCGGTCGTGACCCTGGTCGTCGCTGCGATCCCCGGGCTCTACCCGTTCTGGATGGTCATCGAGCAGATCCTCTTCTCGCTCCTGATGATCGGCATCGGCGACGTGCTGACGAGCGACCACATGCGCGCGACGTTCCCGAAGCCGGTCCGCACGCCGCGGGAGGACCACTCCACGGACTGACCGACGGCGGTCCCCAGGTCGGCGTGCACCCGTACGATGGTCGGCACGGGGGTGGTGTGTGAAACTCAAGGTGACCATCGCGGGGCCACGAGCAGACCGCGACGTCGTGGTGACGGCGGACGTGACGGCGACCGTCGGTTCGCTCGCCGACCGGCTGTCCCGTGGGCGGACGGCGGCCGACGGCGTCCCGCTGACGCTGCGCGTGTGGTTCCCCGACCGACCGCAGCCCCGGCTGCTCAACCCGTCCGCGACGGTGCACGAGTCGTCGCTCCGTTCCGGCTGCCGGGTCGAGGTCGTCGCCGCGACCGACCGCCGCCGCGGCGACGACGTCGAGGACGCCCCCGCCGCCGTGGCGCACGTCGTCTCCGGGCCGGATGCCGGCAACGAGTACACCCTGTCCGAAGGGGTGAACCTGATCGGCCGCGACGCGATGGCCCAGGTCTGGCTCGCCGGGGACGACCTGGTCTCCCGTCGTCACGCCACGGTCACGATCGGCGACACGGTCGAGGTCGTCGACCTGAACTCCGCGAACGGGGTCGAGGTCGACGGTCGGCTCGTCGCGCGGGCGTTCGTCGACCCGGAGACGACGGTCTCGGTCGGTGACACCACGCTGCGCATCCGACCGCTGCCCGCCGCACCGTCCGTGCCGGGCACGGGTACGCCGGCGTCCGCGGTCCCCGAGGTGGACTTCAGCCGCTCGCCCCGCGTCGAGCCAGCGCACCGCGGCCGGCAGTTCACGCTGCCCGAGATCCCGGTCCCGGGGGAGAAGCCCCGGTTGCCGATGATCGCGATCATCGCGCCGATCATCCTCGGCGCGGTCCTGTTCCTCGTCACGAAGCAGCCGTACACGCTGATCTTCATCGCGCTCTCGCCGGTCATCATGATCGGGACGTGGATCGACCAGCGTGTCCAGGCCCGGCGGCGCCGGCGCGACGAACGCCAGCGGTTCGAGGAGTCGCTCGCCGATTCGCGCGAGCGGCTGGCGGCGGCCCGCACGACGGAGATCGCGGCGCGGACGGCCGAGTCGCCCGCCCCGGCCGTCGTGACGGCCGCGATGCGCGACCGCTCGGCGCTGCTGTGGACCCGGAAGCCCGAGCACACCACCTTCCTCGAGGTCCGCTTCGGTGCCGGCACGCAGCCGTCGCGGTCGACCGTCACGCTGCCCTCCAGGAACTCCGGCAGCGTCGACGACTGGAACCGCGCCGAAGCACTCGCCGACGAGTACGCCACGGTCGGGCCGGTGCCCGTGGTGGAGACGTTCGAACGTGCCGGCGCGATCGGTGTCGCCGGCACCGGGCTGGCGGCGGACGACGTCGCACGGTCGCTCGTGGTGCAGCTCGCGGGGCTGCACAGCCCGGCGGACCTCGTGCTCACCGCCTTCGCCGGTGGCACCACCACCGACCAGTGGTCCTGGCTGAAGTGGCTCCCGCACGTCGACTCGCCCTACAGCCCACTGCGGTCCACGGGGCTCGTGCACGACTTCGCCGGCGCCTCGACGCTGCTGGCCGAGCTCGAGGGACTCGTGGCGACCCGCCGTGCAGCCGGCTCGGGCCGTGGTGAGCAGGTCCGGTCGCGCATCGACGAGTCCCGCGCCCTCGACGAGGACCACGGCGAGTCCGTCGACCGCCTGCCCGCGACGCCGGCCGTCGTCGTGCTCGTCACCGCCGAGGCTCCCGCCGACCGTGCCCGTCTCGTCGCCCTGGCCGAGGAGGGCCCGGACCTCGGCGTCCACGTCCTCTGGCTCGCGCCCACGCTGCAGGCACTGCCCGTCGTCTGCCGGACGCACATCGTGCTCGACCGGACGAGCGGGTCTGCCACGGTCGGCTTCGTCCGGTCCGGGCAGTCCGTGGTGCTCGACGAGCTCGACCGGGTGGACAGCATCGAAGCAGCGACCGTCGCCCGTGCGATCGCCCCGATCCAGGACTCCGGCGCGCGGGTCCTCGACGAGACCGACCTGCCGCACAGCGTGGCGTTCGTCGACCTGTACGAGGGCGACGTCGCCGGTGACCCGTCCGCGATCGTCCAACGGTGGTCGAAGAACGACAGCCTGACTGCCGCGTGGTCACCGGGATCCGGGCGCGAGAGCGGCGGCGTCCGTGCCGTCGTCGGTCAGGGACCGAGCGAGCCGCTCGCCCTCGACCTCCGCGCCCACGGCCCGCACGCGCTCGTCGGCGGGACCACGGGCGCCGGCAAGAGCGAGTTCCTGCAGACGTGGATCATGGGCATGGCGACCGAGTACGCGCCGGATCGACTCACGTTCCTGCTCGTCGACTACAAGGGTGGCGCGGCGTTCGCCGAGTGCGTCGGCCTGCCGCACACCGTCGGGCTCGTCACCGACCTCAATCCGCACCTCGTCCGCCGCGCCCTCACCTCGCTGCGGGCCGAGCTCCGGTACCGCGAGCACCTGCTCAACGACCGTGGCGCGAAGGACCTCGTCACGCTCGAGCAGCGCGGTGACCCGGCGGCACCGCCCGTGCTCGTCATCGTGATCGACGAGTTCGCCGCACTCGCCACCGAGATCCCGGAGTTCATCGACGGCGTCATCGACGTCGCGCAGCGCGGTCGGTCCCTCGGACTGCACCTCGTGATGGCGACCCAGCGCCCGAGCGGGGTCATCAAGGACTCCCTCCGGGCGAACACGAACCTCCGCATCGCCCTCCGCGTCGCCGACCCGGTCGACAGCGAGGACGTCCTCGGCGTGGCCGACGCCGCCTTCTTCGACCCGGGCACCCCCGGTCGCGCGGCCGCCAAGATCGGCCCGGGACGCGTGCTGGACTTCCAGACCGCCTACCTCGGTGGTCGCTCCGACGACGTCGTGCACGAGCCGGACGTCGACGTGCAGGACTTCCCCTTCGGCCCCGGCAGCACCTGGCCGAGTCCACCGCGGGCACCGCGCGACTCGACGCGGGCGCGCGACATCGAGCGGCTCGCCGCCACGATCGTCCGCGCGGCGGACCGGCAGGGCCTCGAGGTCCCCCGGAAGCCGTGGCTGGACCAGCTGCCCGATGCCGTCGGCCTGGAGGCACTGCCCGCCTCCGACGGGTCGGCACTCGTGATCGGGACGGTCGACCTGCCCGAGTCCCAGCGGCAGACCCCGTTCCGTCTCGACCTCGACGCGGCCGGCAACGTGGCCGTGCTCGGCGCGGGCGGGGCCGGGAAGTCCGCGGCGCTCCGCGCCGTGGCGGTGGCGGCCTCCGCCGCAGCGGACCGGTTCCCGGTCCGGATCACCGGACTGGACTTCGGCGGTGGTGGCCTGCGCATGCTCGAGGCGCTGCCGACGGTGGGCACCGTGATCAGCGGGCCGGACGACGAACGGATCACGCGCCTCCTGGCCGACCTCGAGTCGACCGTCGCCGACCGCTCCGGGCGGTTCGCGGCCGCCCGGGCCGCGAACCTCAGCGAGTACCGCGACGTGACCGGCATCGCCGAACCGCGCATCCTCGTCCTGGTCGACGGCATGGGGGCGTTCCGCAACGAGTACGAGTTCCGCCTCGGCACCCAGCCGGTCTTCGACCAGCTCGTCGCGATCGCGGCGACCGGGCGCGGGCTGGGCGTGCACCTGGTGATGAGTGCGGACCGCATCGCGGCCTTCCCGTCGAACCTGCAGGCCGCGATCGGCGAGCGCATCGTGCTCCGCCTGGCGACCGAGATGGAGTACCACGCGGCCGACGTGCCGGCGGACGTGCTCGAGGACGCCGTGCCCGGCAGGGGACTCGTCGACGAGCACGAGGTCCAGGTGGCGGTGCCCGGTGGCAGCGCCGACCTCGTCGCGCAGGCGGCGGCGGTCGACGAGCTCGCCGCCGACCTGCTGCGCCGTGGTGTCGCGGAGGCCCCGCCGATCCGCCGACTGCCCGAGGACGTCGATCGAGCCGCGCTGCCGGTCGCCGTGGCCGGGCGACCGACGATCGGCCTCGCGGACGACACCCTCGGCCCGGTGGGCATCCCGACCGACGGCCTCTTCGTGGTCACGGGACCCTTCGGCTCCGGACGCTCGACCACCATGCGGACCGTCCTGCGGTCCGTGCGCGCGACGTGGCCGGACCGACCCGCGCACCTGGTCGTCGGCAGGCGGTCCACGCTGCGCGACGCCACCGACTGGGCGTCGGCGGCGCAGGACGCGACGGACGCCGAGGCCATCGCCTCGCAGCTCGCGACCGCGCTCGAGAGCGGTGCGTCGAGCGGGCCGGACCCGGTGATCGTGATCGAGAACGTCGGTGACTTCGAGGGGCTGCCCGCGGAGAGCCAGGTCGCGCGGCTCATCAAGGCCGCCCGCCGTGCTGGCGTGTTCGTGCTCGCCGAGGCCGACACGGTCACGGCCCCGAACGCGTGGCAACTCTTCGCCGAGCTGAAGACCGCGCGTGCCGGGATCGCCCTGCAACCGGAGGAGACCGACGGGCTCACGCTCTTCCGGACGGCGTTCCCGCGGGTGACCCGGACCGACTTCCCCGTCGGGCGCGGCATCATGGTCGACTCCGGGCGGATCACCCGCGTGCAGGTCGCTCGGGACCCCGAGTCCTCCTGATCGGGGACCCGTTCGTCCCCCTCGAACGGGGGTGTGGACATCGCATGGGTGATTTGTTCCGGACCGGTGTTACCGTTGTCGCGGTCGCCGGAGGGGCTGGCGATCCAGACCACCGTGAAGGGGTGCAACGTGGCCAACATCAACGTCTCCTACCAGGAGCTCAACAGCAACGCCGACCGTCTGCTCGCAGGGCGTGACGAGATCAACGCGACCCTGTCGAAGCTGCAGGCACAGATCGCGTCGCTGACCCAGGCCGGGTTCCAGACGGACCGTTCCTCCGGTGCCTACAACGAGGCGTACAACCGCTTCACGAGCGGCGCGCAGAACACCATCGGCGGGCTCAACGACCTCGCGCAGTTCCTCCGCACGACCGCGCAGACGCTGGGCGACGTCGACCAGCAGCTCGCGTCGCGACTCGGGCGCTGATCGGGACGACCGGACCAGGGACGGCCGGCGCTGCAGGTGCCGGCCGTCTCCTCCGTTGGGGGTAGAGCATGTACGGGGAGATGGCACAGCTCCGGGCGAAGGCCCGTGCGCTGCGCGACGACGCCGACGGGCTGCGGTCACGAGCGAGCGCGCTCGTGGCGCAGGCCGACGGGCTGTCGTCGGCGGGGAAGGCCGCCGACGCCGTGCGTCGTCGCGTCCAGGAGTCGGGCACGGAGCTCGGCAAGAAGGCGCAGCTGCTCGACGAGGCAGCAGACGCACTCGATGCGCACGCCAAGGCAGTCGACGCCGTGAAGGCACAGATCGCGGAAGCCGAACGCATCGCACGTGACCTCTGGAACCAGGCCGCGCACCTGGCGGCGAACGTCGTGAACGCCGTCAAGGACGTCGCGTCGAACGCAGTCAACGGCTTCATGCAGGTGATCGGTGCCGCGGGCTCGGGGGAGCCCGACCACGTCCGTGTCTCCGTCCACGAGCTCGGTGGCCAGCAGGTCTCCGACGGCCAGGTCGCGAGCGCAAGGTCGTTCATCGCGCAGGTGCCGTCACCGCCGCCGTCCGGGTCGAAGGACTGGATCGACGTGCGCGGCGCCGCCATCCGGAACGGCGTCGGATGAGCGGGGCACCGGCGACCGACGTCATCGACTGGGACCTGACCGTCGACGAGCTACGCACCGTCCGTGAGCACCTGCCCGGTCTCGTCCTGCCGTCCTTCGTACCCTCGGGGGCGCAGGACCAGCAGGGCACGGGAGCGCTGGTCGAGCGCGGGGTGCTCACGCGACAGCCCGACGCTGACGCTGAGTCGTGGTCGGATGACCTCGACGCGCCGTTCCTGCTCACGCTCGCACTGCAGAACGCCGGCTCGATCGTCATCCAGGTGAGCGCCTGGGCCCCCGACACGACGTGGGCGCACTCGACCGTCATCGGGGGCGACGCTGCTTCGCACCTCACCGTGCAGGGCGCGCGGTCCGGCGACGGCAGCCGTGCGCACCTACGCGGGACGGTGCTCGACCAGGCGTGGTCGTCACTCGTCGAACTCATCCCGTCGCTCGAGGTCACCGACCCGGCCCGTGGGACGACGACGGTCAGCACGGTTGCCTCGCAAGCGTTGGTCGACGCCATCCAGCGCGGCGACGCCCGGGTGCTCGATGCCGTCGTCGAAGAACTGCACGTCCCGACCGATGCGGTCGGCCCGTTCCGTGGCCTGGCCGAGCCCGTGCAGCACGGCTTCCGTGTGAAGGCCTTCACCGCTGACCGTGGCCCGGTCTTCGTCGCGGACTGGTTCGGCACCCGCCGCGGATGGCTGCGGATGAGCGTCGGACTCGACGCGGAAGCGCGTGGCTCGGAGGTCACGCCCGAACTCCTCACCGATGCCGGCACGGTCACCGTGACGGCGCAGACGGACCAGGAGATCCGCACGGATCTGCTCGGGCTCGTCGCTGGACTCATCAGGGATCGAGATGTCTGACGGGATCAAGGTCGACTACGCGGAGATCGATCGCCTGACCACGGGGATCACTGCGCTCAACGCCTTCGCCGGCCCGCTCGTGCCGAAGGTCGGGGCGCTGTCGGTGGACGGGGACCTGCTGGCCTCGGCCATCCTCTCGCCCGGCACCGCACTCGCCGCCGAGGGTGCAGTGATGAGCGCTTCGGCGCAGCTCAGCGTGACGATCGTCTCCACCGAGGCGCTGGTGATCATCACGGCGTCGTTCTCGAAGGTGTACGAGGCGGCCGAGGCAGGGCTTGCTCTCACCGTCGCCGGCTTGCAGGTCGCAGCAGCTGCGACCTGGGCGACCACGACGGATGTCGCTGAGACGGTGGCGCTCGTCACCGGGACCGTCGTCTACGGCACGATCGCCCTCGGAGCGCTCGCCACCGAGGCTGTCAGGAGCGGCGTTGCACTCGACGTCCTGGGCATCGTCACGGTGTCCTTCAGCGAAGCAGCGCTCACCGCGCTGAGGACCGATGGCGACCTGACCCAGCGCACCGCGGTGTTCACCCTGGCGGCGGCTCGGTCCTTCAACAGGAACTTCTCCGCAGCTCTGCCGTGGATGAGTCCCGACATCGTCGCGATGGAGCAAGCCTGGTTGGGCGATCTCCGCACGACGAACACCTACGACGGCCTCCTCAGTACGTTGATCGGGGATGGTCGCCAGTTCGGCTTGTTCGAGGACGGTGTGCCGCGCTTCATCGACGGTGTCCTGTCCGACAGCCAAGTCGATGATCGGCGGCAGCGCGCTCTCGTCGATGGCATCCGTGAGACAGGTCAGCAGTTCACCACCGATGGGGCCGGGAACATCATCCCGACCGACGTCAGCTCGTTGCTCGCGAGTTCGGGTCAGATTGACCGGATGGGCCAAGAAGACTTCGCGAACGTCCGGGTGTTCAAGACGGTTGACGAGAACGGCGTCACTCGCTTCACAGTCCAGATCCCGAGCACACAGAGCTGGAATCCCGAGGCCGGCGACACCCCAAATGATCTGACCTCGGACGTGATTGCGATGCGTCACGGTGACCAGACCGCTCTTTCGCAGGCCGTCATCGAGGCTCTACGGAAGGCAGGGGTCAAGGACGAACCCGTGATGCTGACAGGCTTCAGCCTCGGCGGGATCACGGCTGGTGCGGTCGCCGCGGGTGACAGCGGATACAACATCCAGCAGGTGGTGACCGCTGGTTCCCCGATCGGTGCGATGGACATCCCGTCCGACGTGCACGTGACAGCCCTTGAGTCCACGGCTGATCCGATCGCGGCCTTGGACGGAACGCCGAATCCCAGAGATTGGACGACGCTTCGTGGGGATCCGCCGCTGAAGGCCAACGAACACGACGCGCCGACTGTCGCCACCGCACACGATGCGAATCGATACGCGGTCATGGCCAGCGGTGACCCCTCAGTGAATGACGACCCTGCAATCACGCAGTTTCTCGGAGGGAACGGGAAGACGACAACCGTGACGGATTACCAAGTGCAGAGGAGATCAGAGTGACAGGCGGAAGGGTGCGTACGGGCATCGTCGTCACGATGATGGCGGTCGTGGCGCTGTCTGGTTGCAGTGCACTCCGCACGGCTCCATCCAGCGCACCATCGGTTTCGCTGCAGGATCCCACGGGTGGGCAGTCGCTCGAAGAGGCGCGGAATCAGCTCTCCTCGATCGAGGGGCTGTCCGACGTCTCCATCGAAGAAGAGAAGACCGTGTCCGGGCTCAACGAACACCATGAAGTCTCGATCGCTGCGACGGTCGAGGATGCATCGGCGGCGCCCGCCTTCGTCGACCAACTCGCACAGCTCGGATGGTCCGTCAACGAAGCAGAACCCGACACGGGAGTGTTCATCCGTCTGAGGACGAGTCCGCAGCTCGCCATCGGAGATGTGGCAAAGGAACGGGGCTGGTCAGAAGCCGCCTACACGACTTCGACCGCCGAGTTGAAGCAGCTCGTCCTGCTCTCCCCGAACGAACTCAAGGAACGCTTCGGTCCTTGGCCAGGTGAAGCGCCCTGACAGCGCTTCGCTGGACAGCGCAGCAATCTTGACGAGCGAGCGCAGGAGAGCGAACGCCGGCGTGGGTCGGTGAAGTGCAACAATGCGGGACTGTTCGCCCGTGCAGCGCTCACCTCGTCCGATGCTGGCTCAACGGAGCATCGGTGAACAGTCGAGCGGGAGGGACAGGTACTCGATGCGCGCGCGGTCAAGGAGTACGAGGGCGATGATCGTTACTGCAATCGTCGTTGCCGGCGGTTTCTCGATCTCGCTGAGCGGCTGCTCTTCGTCGAGCGGTCTCAGCCCGCTCGCAGAGGGCGGATCTGTCATCGACATCGATTCAGGATCGCCGTGTTTCGCGCTGCCGGACGACTTCGATGTGCCTCGTGAGTACTGAGTTGACGAGAGCGGAGCAATCGGGCGATCTCGCTGACGAGCACCGTGGTCGACCCGCGACCCGGACGGCCAGCGGACGTTCCTCGAGGAGTACACCGCATGGCGGACGAGGTGTCCGAGCCTGGTCGATCGTTGCGGTATTGCTGTGTGGTGTGCTCGTCCTGCCGGGCTGTACGCCTGCTTCTGCTGCTCGGGGACAGACTCCTGAAGACGCGAAGGAGTACCTCCGGACGCTCCCGGGCATCGCCGCTGCTGAGGTCTCGGTCGAACAGAGCACCTCGGGGCTCGACGCGTCGAACTCGAACAGGGCATTGATCATCCTGACCCTGGAACCAGAATCCACGAACGAGACGATCACCGATTCGGAGATCGATGCGATCGTCCAGACGGGGTGGTCGGTGCACGCGAGCAGAGAACTCGCGAACGGTGTCGGTATCGGCGTGCGCGGCGCGCCCGACTTGAGCGTGGGGAAGCTCCTGCAGCGGTCCGGTTGGGTCGAGGAAGGAGCCGCCGTCCCCGGCAGGACGTCGGCGATCGTCCCGGCGAGTCTCCTGCGGGAGCGCCTGGGCGAGTGGCCCGCTGCTGCACCGACGGCGATGCAGTGCAGGATGAGCTCGTGTGGAGGCTGATCGCGGCGGGCGTCCTGCTGTCGCTCATCCCTGCGCTCAGCGGGTGCTCGGCGTCTGGCCCGGACGCTGAAGTGGCTGCATCGCGCGAAGCGGTTGCTGCCGAGATCAACGCCCTGCCCAACGTGTCGACTGCAACGGTCGACGAGGAGAAGACCACGGACGGGCTCTCCGCGCACCACCGTATCGCCGTCGACATCTCGGCACCCGACGCGGGGCGCTCGGAGGAGGACGTCGCCGAGCTGATCGACGCGGTCCTTCCCTTGGCCTGGTCCACGCGCGGGCACGAACCCGACGCAGGCGTCGTCCTGCGGATCAGAACGGAGCCGCAACTCGAGATCGGACGGATCGCGCAGGACTCCGGCTGGCGGGACGTCGGGTTCCCGTCGACCCCTGCGCTCGTCGAGAAGATCGGGTACCAGGCGAGCTTCGGACGCCGAACGCTCGACCAGCAGATCGGCACCTGGCCCGTCGACGCAGAAACCACACCGGGCGAGGGCTCGCAGACCAGGGGACAACCAGGGCCAGGCACACCGCAGTGATCGGGAGCATCGTCGAACCATGACGACGAACAGCCTCCCCGGTGGCACCTACGACCTCGGCGACCTCGAGGTCACCCGCTTCGGCTACGGCGCGATGCAGCTCGCCGGCCCGCACGTCTTCGGCCCGCCGGCCGATCGTGACGAGGCCGTCCGCGTGCTGCGCACGGCGGTCGAGCTCGGCATCACCCACATCGACACCGCGGACTTCTACGGCCCGCACGTCACGAACGAGATCATCCGCGAAGCCCTGCACCCGTACCCGGAGCAGGTCCACATCGTCACCAAGGTCGGTTCGCGCCGGAACGACAAGGGGCAGTGGCCGCCGGCGCGGAAGCCCGAGCAGCTCGTCGAGGACGTGCACGCGAACCTCGAGCGGCTCGGTCTCGAGCAGCTCGACGTCGTGAACCTCCGTGTCGGCGGGTTCGACGCCCCGGAGTCGGGCAGCATCGCACCGCAGTTCGAGGCACTCGCCGAACTGCAGCAGCAGGGCAAGATCCGCCACCTCGGACTGTCGACCGTGACGGGCGCGCAGCTCGTCGAGGCCCTCCGGATCGCGCCCGTGGTCTGCGTGCAGAACATGTACAACGTGGCGCAGCGGGGCGACGACGACCTCGTCGACCTCACGGCGGCCGAGGGCATCGCCTACGTGCCGTACTTCCCGCTCGGCGGATTCTCGCCCATCCAGTCCGAGGCGCTCGACACCGTCGCGCAGCGGTTGGGGGAGTCGCGCCTGTCGGTCGCCCTCGCATGGCTGCTCCAGCGCTCGGACAACATCCTGCTCATCCCGGGTACGTCATCCGTGGAGCACCTGCGGCAGAACGTCGAGGGCGCGGGCATCACGCTGCCGGCGGACGCGATCCGCGAGCTGGACGCGATCGGCGCGGCCTGACCCGAGCGGCGCATGCGGGCGGAGCCGACGCTGGAGTCGGCACGCACCGTCGCCTGCACAACCGATAGCACGTCGCACCACGGGAATCCCTGGCACGACGTGCTTCCGGTTGTGCGGGAGCACCCCGCACCCCGCACCCCGCACCCCGCACCCCGCGCCACCGGACGGACCACGGACACGGTCTGCCGGACCCCGCCGGCGTCAGGCCACGGTCGCGAGCGCGAACGGCAGCACGGCCGACGCCCCCGCACGCCGGAGCTCCCGCCCGGCGACGGTGACCGTCCACCGGCTGTCCACCAGGTCGTCGACGAGCAGCACCGGCCCCTGGTGCGACGCCAACGCCGCAGCCAGCTCCGGGTCCACCACGAAGGTGTCCCACACCCCGGCCAGCCGGTAGGCGCTGTTCGTCGCACCGTCTCCGCGGGGCTCCCCGCCGCTCCGTCCGAGGGTCCCGAGGAACTGCAGCCGCCCGATGGACGACAGCGCCTGCGCCAACGACCCGACGAGCTCCGGCCGCGACCGCGACGACATCGCCACGACGCCGGTCGGCCGTTCGGCCCAGGGCCAGTCCTTGAGGGCTCGAATGCACCCGTCGACCAGCTCGCGGGACACGGGTCCGTCCGGAGTGGTGGCCGAGAACAGCGCGCGGAGCGGCCCGCCCCAGCCGAGATCGGTGAGCCGGGCGACGGCGCGGCCCGGTTCGACGAGCTCGCCGGCCGGGATCCTGCCCTTCACGGGCACGCCGAGCGAGGCCATGCCGGACGGCCACTGCGCGCGCGGCGCGATCTCGACGCCGACCCGGTCGAGCGCGGCAGCCGCACCGGAGGTGTCCGACTCCGAGATCGACGTCGGGTACCAGACACCGGCACAGTTGTCGCAGCGCCCGCAGGGCTCAGCGGACGGGTCGTCCAGGTCCTGCTGCAACAGCTGCATGCGGCACGCCGAGGTGGACTCGTACGCGAGCATCGACGCGGCCTCGGCCTCGCGGGCGGCGGCGACCCGCTCGTAGCGGGCGGCGTCGTACTGCCACGGCTGCCCGGTCGAGACCCAGCCGCCGGCGACACGGTGCACGGCGCCGTCGACGTCGAGCACCTTGAGCAGGAGCTCGAGTGTCGATCGCTTGATGTCGACGAGGCCCTCGAGCGCGACGGTCGACATCGCCGTGTCGGTGGAGAGCGCGCCGAGGACGGCGGAGGCGCGGGCCTCGGTCGGCATCGACGCACTCGCGAAGTACTGCCAGATCTCGCGATCCTCGCGTCCGGGCAGGAGCAGCACGTCGGCGTTGTCGGTCGCACGCCCGGCGCGGCCGATCTGCTGGTAGTAGGCGACGGGCGACGAGGGAGCGCCGACGTGCACGACGAACCCGAGGTCCGGCTTGTCGAAGCCCATCCCGAGCGCACTCGTCGCGACGAGCGCCTTGAGCTCGTTGCCCTTGAGCTGCTGCTCGAGCTGCTCGCGTTCCTCGGTGTCGGTCCGCCCGGTGTAGGCGCGGACGGCGTACCCGTTCTCGCGCAGGAGTCGGGCGATGTCCTCGGCCCCGGACACGGTCAGCGTGTAGATGATGCCGCTGCCGGGCAGGTCGCCGAGGTGCGCGAGCAGCCACCCGAGGCGCTGTCGGGCGTCCGGCAGCGTCAGGACGCCGAGCCGGAGCGACGCCCGCGCCAGGGAACCGCGGATCGTGAAGACGGGAGCGTCCGGGCCCGCGGTGAGCTGCTCCGCGACGTCCTCGACCACGCGCTCGTTCGCGGTCGCCGTGGTCGCGAGCACGGGGACACCCTGGGGGAGTGAGCGGATGAGCTCGGCGAGCCGGCGGTAGTCGGGGCGGAAGTCGTGTCCCCAGTCGGAGATGCAGTGCGCTTCGTCGACGACGAGCATGCCCATCCGGGCGATCAGCGTCGGCAGCTGCTCGTCGCGGAATCGCGGGTTGTTGAGGCGCTCGGGGGAGACGAGGAGCACGTCGACCTCGTCACGCGCGAGGGCCGCCTGCGTGTCCGCCCACTCGTGCGCGTTCGCCGAGTTGATCGACACCGCGCGGACGCCGGCCCGCGCGGCCGCTGCGACCTGGTCGCGCATGAGGGCGAGCAGCGGCGAGACGAGCACGGTCGGGCCGCCGCCACGTCGCCGCAGCAGCAGGGTCGCGAGGAAGTACACGGCCGACTTGCCCCACCCGGTGCGCTGCACCACGAGGGCACGCTGCCGGTGTTCGACGAGCGCCGAGATGGCCTCGAGCTGCCCGGGGTGGAAGACCGCGTCCGGTCGCCCGGTCAGGGCGGCCAGGGCCTCCTGTGCCTCCGCAGCGATCTCGGCGGACGGCGGAGCCGCCGCAGGAGCAGGTGAGCCGACGGACGAACCGACACCGAGACCAGACATGACCCCATGCTGTCAGCACCCGCCGACGCACCGTGCCCCGGCCCTCCAGGCTGTGGACACCACGACGGGACGCGACGAGACGCGACCCGCTACTGGTACGTGATGAGCGACGGCGTCGGCTGCACGTCGGCCATCGTCTGCTGCGGCGACAGCATCGGCGTGTCCTCGTCGTAGAAGTTCTTCCAGCCCCAGTGCACGCCCTCCGGGGCGCCCTGGTGCAGCGCCTTCCAGGTCGCCTGCTTGTCGGGCTGCGAGCCCTGCCCGTCCACGTGGATGAGGACGTCGAGCTCCGGGTGCGACGCGAGCGACGACCGGTCCTGGATCATCGACAGCCGGAACTGGTGCAGCACGAACGCCTTCGGCGGCAGGCCCTTCGACCGCACCAGGTCGGCGAGCCACGACGAGACCTCGTTCACCTCGGACGCCGAGACGCTGCCGATCTGCTGCAGGGGCACCTGGTCGGCGGTCAGTCGCCACTCCGGGTCGAGTGCGAGCCAGACGTTCGGCTTCGCGAGCAGCGACTCGTACCGCTTCGCCTGCGACAGGAAGTCGGACCGCCCCGGCTGCAGGTCGAGGATGACCGGCATCCCGGCGTCGCTCGCCGCGTCGACGTAGGGCTCCAGCGTCGACGCCGGCAGCTCGGTCGAGTAGTCGCCGTCGGCCCCGGCGTCCCCGGCGGCGACGGTCGCGATGACCTCCATCGCGGGCGTCACCGGCTCGTCGCCGAGCCCGTCGTACTCCTTCGCCGTCCCCTCGGCGCGGCGCACGGTCGCCGCCGGGTCCTGCTCGCCCAGCACCCCGAGCACCGGCGCGCCGGGAGCGCCGTACAACGCCACGTAGCGGTGTCCGTCGAAGGGTCGCTGCCCGCCGTGCGGCAGCTGCCAACCGCTCTCCGCCGCCCGGACCGTCCACTGCGGGTCCGGCAGGTCGCCGAACGCCGAGCCGACCAGCACGGTCGGGTGCTCCGCGCGGTCGTGGAGGGCCGACACGACGTCCGGGGCGGCAGCCGGGTCGGTCACGCCGTCCGGCATCGCGACCACACGGGCGCCGGCAGCCTCCGCCGTGGCCACGGCTGCGGCCTCCGACCGACGGTCGGACACGACCACGGTCGCCGGACGGGAGGCATCGCTCGCCTCGGGCACGTCGCCCCGCTCCGGCGCGTCCTGCTCCGGGACGTCGGTGTCGACCACCACGCTGCCCTCGGCCTGGTACCAGTCGGCCCCGAGCCGGCGGAGCTCGGCTGCCACCCGGTCACCGTCGCCACCCGCGTCGGCGGACGGTGTCGACGAGGGCGCGCCGCCGTCGTCCGTCAGCAGCAGTGGGACGTGCGCCGCACGCGCGGCGCTCGCTGCGTCGCGCACCGCGCCCGCGTCGGAGGCCGACGCCACGACCGCACCGGGAGCCGACGCGAACAGCGCTCGGCTCGCGGCGACGGAGCGCGCCGACGGGTCCTGCTGGGCCACGACGTCCACCGAGTCGGCGGACGTCCGTGCCAGCTGCGCGACCGTCGGCGCGTCGTCGTGGGAGGTGCAACCGGCAGCGCCGAGCAGGAGCCCGGCGACCGACAGCGCGAGCAGGGTACGGGTGGGACGAGCGCAACGCATCCGAGCCACCCTACGAGGGACCGTCACGACACCCTGTGAGCGCAACAGGTGTCGTCTCGTAGACAGGGTGCATGCCATCCGCGCCGGACGACCACCCGACGATCGGGGCGGTGGTGGCCCCCGAGGTGCACTGCGCCACCCTCAACGTCAGACGTCGGGTGCCGCACGCGCCCGGTCACGCCGACGCGTGGGAACGTCGCCGCGACGCCGTCGTCGCGCTCGTCGCCAGCGAGCAGCCGACGGTGCTGGCCGTCCAGGAGGCACTGCCCGCCCAGACCGCGGACCTCACGGCCCGTCTCGGCTCGCGATGGGAGCCCGTGGTCGTCGGTCGCGGTGCGCGCGGCGGTGGCGAGGCGGTCGGCCTGTTCCTCGACCGGGAGCGCCTCGACGTCGTCGAGCGGCGCACGTGGGCGCTGTCCCGGACGCCGTCGCGCCCGGGCTCACGGTCCTGGGCGACGGCCTTCCCGCGGCACGCCGTCGGTGCCGTCGTCGCGGACCGCACCACCGGGCAGGAGTTCACCGCGATCGCGACGCACCTCGACGTCGCCTCGTCCTGGGCACGGCTGCGCGGCGCGCAGCTGCTCGGGCGCATCGTCCGCGAGCGCGGACTGCCGGCCGTCGTGATGGCCGACTGGAACTGCCCGGCCGGATCGGCGCCCTGGCGAGCACTGGCCGAAGCGGGGGTCGTCGACAGCTGGGGGCGAGCCTCCCGGCAGGTGGGGGAGGCCTACGGGACGTACCCGCACTACCGGGAGCCGCGTGTCGGCGGCCGCCGGATCGACGGGGTGCTCGTGACCGAGGACGCCGTCGTCGACCGGGTCGCGGTGAACGTGCGCCGACCGGGCGGTGTCTGGCCGTCCGACCACGCGGCCGTGCACGCCGTCGTGCGGTGGACCTCGTGATGCGGTCGCTCGGGCTGACCTTCCTGCGCCGGCGGTTCCTGCCGGCCGACGTGGTGCGGGTCCTGACGCTCCTCAGCATCCCCGTGGCCACGATCGGCTGGGGGAGCACGTCGTTCGCGGTGATGTCGCTCGCGTTGTTCGGGGTGGTCCTGCCGCGGATGCTCGGACTCCGACCGGCGTTCGACCTGGCGGTCTGCGTGCTGGTGCTCGTCGCCGGCTGGTCGAGCGCGCTCGAGTGGTACACGTCGGTGTTCCTCTGGGACAAGCTGATCCACGTCGTCCTGACCGGACTGCTCGCGGCGCTGCTCGCGGTGATCGCCGCGGACCTCCGGCTCGTGCCGCACGCCCCGGACGCCGGGCGCGTGACCGTGTCGCTCCTGGTGTTCACCCTCGGACTCGCGATCGGGTCCGTGTGGGAGATGTGCGAGTGGCTCGGGCACAACTACGTCGACTCGGCGATCTACGTCGGGTACGACGACACGATCGGCGACCTGGCCGCGGACGGGCTCGGCGGGCTGCTCGTGGGGCTCGCGCTGCCGTGGCTGGCGGCCGAGCGGGACGTGGTGCGGCAGCCAGCGCGCTCGCCGCGGGGCTGACGGCCCGGCCCGGCCGATCGCGCCGGTAGGGGTGGCGACGCGCCGTGGCGCGAGCAGGGCCCCGCGTCCGCTATGCTTGACGGGCTGCTCGCGCTCCGGTCGGACGCGGGTGGTGGAACGCCGGAGACGGGGTTCCGAGCCTCTCGAGGCTCACGGGCTGTGGCGCAGCTTGGTAGCGCACTTGACTGGGGGTCAAGGGGTCGCAGGTTCAAATCCTGTCAGCCCGACCGAAGGAAGCATGGCGGAGGGGTCGTCGCGAAGACATGGCGAGTATTCGTCGCGCGGGCCTGCTCGATGCGCTCGTCTTGAAGTCGCGACCATTGCACGGGATCACGGTGCGGGAGTCGCCAGTCCTCGCGCCTGGACGTGTCGATCTGAAACGATTCACCGTGGTCACCGGTTTGCACGGAGCCGGCAAGTCGTACCTGCTTGCCGTCATTCGTGAGGCGTTGCCGCGGTGGCAGAGTGGCTGGGCTCTTCCGCCCGTCAGCCGCTGGGACGCCACAGACTTCGTCGGGTCGTATTCCTTGACAGTCCGGCCTGCTGACGGCGCACGCACTTCAGTTGCACCTGTCAAATTTCCTCTTGACCGCGTGAAACACGTTCGGCAGTATTCTCGCGCTTTGCGTAATCTCACTGTCACCGAAGTCAGCTCGGACGTCGTGATGGGATCGCTCATCACGGCGGCTCAGGATTACTACTTCGAGGCGTCAGAGGCTCGAGACGTCATGCGGGCTCACGGCTCGCAAGCCCTCGGGAAACGCGACCTCGAAGCCCTCGGGCGCATCACGGGCCATCGTTACGAGGAGTTGGCGATCGCCATCGCTGACGCCCAAGGCGAGCGTCTCCCGTTGTTCCACGGCAGAAGGGACGGCAGGGACTTCACAACCTTCACGATGAGCCGAGGCGAGTACTCCGCGGCGTACACGCTCTGGTTGCTCCGACAAGCGGAGGCGAACGAGGTCGTGCTGATCGATGAGCCGGAGACCTTCCTGGCCGGTCCGGCGCACGTCCCGCTGATCGAGGAGATCGGGCGTCTTGCCGCCAGTAATGCTTGTCAAGTGATCGTCGCGACACACTCGACGCAGATCATCGAGCACGTTCCGGCCGAGGCGCTCCGACTTGTCCTCGCAACGGGCGGCGGGGCGATCGTGACTGAAGACGTCGATGCGCCGACCATCCTCCGTACGTTGAAGAGACCGTCCAGCGGCGTGACAGCTGTCGTCTTCGTGGAAGACGAACTCGCCGCTCGTCTGGTACGAGCGATCATCGATCGTTTTGCGGCGCATGTGCGCTCGAGCGTCGACGTCGTGGAGGCCGGCGGGGAAGCGGCTGCGAAGGCGGCAGCCAGGACGTTGGGGAATTCAAGGAGGCTGCGCGCGACCGTCGTCCTCGATGCCGACATGCGGAGAGCGTCTCCCGATGCAGCGGAGTACTACCTGCCAGGCGCCGCAGCTCCAGAAGTCGAACTCCTCAGGATGCTCCAAGAGCAACCCGACCAGTTGGCGACCATGTTGGATGTCCGTACCTCCGGCGTTGCGATGGCGTGCGCAGCAGCCGCCCTCGGGGATCATCACAGGGCGTTCGGCAACATCGCTTCTGCTGTGGGGGTGTCCGAGGAACGACTCCTCGACGCAGCCATCTCGATCTGGCTCGAGCGCTTGCGGGAAGACCCAGCGCTCGTGGATCTGGTCGAGATGATCACGTCCCTCCCGACGACGTGAGGTGCCTCGTGACCGCCGAGACTCTGTGGGTTCTCGGCCGCTCCTGCTCGCAGGCTCCTCGTCACGGATGTCCGGCATCACGGCGGCGGCGCGACGGCAGCACTGCTGGCGCCTGAGTAGGAACCGGCAGCGCATCTCGCTGCGTTACGCTCCCGCCATGCTCTGGGGGAGACGACGAACGCTGACCGCCGCCTTGACGGCCACCACGCTGACGGCGGTCCTGCTGGTCAGCGGCTGCTCGGCGAACGTCGACGCCGGAACCGCGGGCGCTGCCCGAGCTGAGCACGAGCTGTCCGAGCTCCGCGGTGTGCGGTCGGTCAGCGGTTCGGGCACGAACAACCTGCCGTTCGCGGGGACGGTCCAGGTCACCGTGACCACCGACGACGACCTGTCCGACGCCGACCTGCGACGGGTGACCCACGAGGTCGGACGGTGGATGCACGACGCCACCACCGCGGGGACGACCTACAGCGCCTCGGTGGAGGCCGACGGGTTCCACTTCTCGGTCGAGGGGCGCGCGGCCGAGAACGACCAGCTGCTCGCCGTCGTCGACCGGCTCCGGGGCGACGACCGTTGGCTCGGCGGGAAGGTCACGGCTCCGGCCGGCTCCGGCACCCGGCCGGGCTCGGTCGGAGTGGACGTCCGGGAGAGCGCCGACCTGGTGCGCGGATGGGGAGCGGTGCGCGAGGCTGCCGACGCCTCAGGGTGGCGGTCCCCGACGCTCACCGCATCCCACTGGTCGACGCCGCCGACGGACCGCTTGCCGTCCGACGAAGCAGACCTCCAGATCTCCGACCGGATCGCCGGGTCTGACGACAGCACCGGGACCGACGACACCGTCGGCGACCCGACGCCGGAGATCACCGCGTACGAGCGTGTGCTCGCCGCGCACGAGGTGACGCGGGCCTCCGTCACACCGGGTCGGCTCCTCCTGCACACGAAGGACCTCGCCGATGTGGGGGACGCGACCGCGATCGCTCAGCAAGCAGCGCCGGCCGCGCAGGTCATCGTGGACGGCGGCATCGTGACGAAGGACGAGCCAAGGGGCGACGACGACCTGCCCGACGCCGCCGACTACGCCGAGGCGGACCGCCTCGCGGCGGTCGCCACCCGGCCGGACGTCACCGCGGTGTCGCTCACGCCGACCGTGGTCGACGTGACGGTCGACGACCCGGACCAGGTCCTGGCGACCGCGACGGCGCTCGCCGCTGCTGCTCCGGCCGCTCCGGTGGAGTCGATCCGAATCGGCCCGCAGGAAGTCACTGATGGTGCCGACGATGCTGCTGACCGGGACGATGCAGGCGATGCGGATCGCCTGTCGGTGAACGGGTCCCCGGCGCTGCTGGGCACATCGATCCAGGTCGGCACGACGCTCCGGGGCTTCCTCCCCGCGTCCTCGGACCAGTTCGGCAGTGACCGGTCCGTGTCGGCGACCCTGCCTGGCTCGGATCAGGTGCCGGCGTTCGTCGAGGCCCTTCGACCGGTGCTGCCGGACGGCACCGGACTGCACGTCCGTCTCGCCGACCGCGGTACCGGCAGCATCACGGACCTGACCCTGCACGACGGGGAGCTGACGGCCGTGCCGCTCCGCGAGGGCGAGGTGCGGGGCGGCGACCGTACCGACCTGGAGCGCGCCTTACAGGACGCCTGGAACGGCTGAACCGGACAGCTGTTCGGGGGCCGCTCCCTGGACGGAGGCATGCCGTCGTGAGTCAGTCCTCCGCTACCCGCCCGTCCCGCACGGCCCGCACGACGTGCACGACGTGCACGACCGCGATCACGACGATCACCGTGGCGACGACGCCGGCGATCCACGATCCCGTCACGCCGAGCACGGGTCCGCTCGTGCACCGGCTCGTACCCGCACCCGGCGCCGCATCCGCACACGAGCTCACCCGCGTGACGGCGAGGAACAGTGCCGGCACGGCCGTGACGAGTGCCAGCACGACCCACGCGATCGCTCGGTCCACTCTCCGCCGCGCAGGCGCTACTGTCAGCACGTGGGGACCAGGGGCATCTACGTCGAGACCGTCATCGATGCGGACCTCGACCGCGTGTGGGCCGCGACGCAGGACCCCGAGCAGCACGTGCGCTGGGACGTCCGGTTCTCGGAGATCGTGCCCGAGGGCGCGGAGGACGGGGCACCGACGCACTTCCGCTACGTCCGACGCTCGCCGCTGCACGACGTGCACGGCACCGGTGTGAGCATCGGGGAACGCCGCCGCCCGGACGGTTCGCGCACGTCGGCGCTGCGCTTCGGGACCGCCGACCGCCTCTCGCCGATCCGCGCGGGCCGGGGCTACTGGCGCTACGTCCCGACCGACGACGGGCGCACGCGGTTCGTCACCGGCTACGACTACGACGGCGGATGGGGGCCGCTGGACGTGGTCGTCCGGCCGCTCCTCGGCTGGGCGACCGCGTGGAGCTTCGACCGCCTCCGGATCTGGCTCGAGGGCGGACCCGCACCGGAGGCGTGGCCGCTCACCTCGGTCCTGCAGCCCTGGCGCCGGGACCGGCCACGAGCCTCCAGGACGCTGCGGGCACCCGCAGGCAGCGCCCGACGCACGGACCACCTGCACGATGCGCCGGCGACGCTGGCGACGCTGCCCGACCCGAGGAACGACCGATGACGTCCGTGTTCGAGGAGGCGCTCGGCGCCGACTTCCAGCGACTCCACCCGATGATGCGACGACGCTTCGGAGTCGGCCTCGACGCCGGCGAGGCCTGCACCGGACGTGGCGTCATGTCGTCGATCCGACGCGGCCCGTGGTGGACCGTCCCCTTCCTGCAGATCGGACGGCTCCGGAACATCCTGGTTCCCGACGTCGGGGAGGACGTGCCGTTCACGATCGAGAACCACCCGTACCGCGACGAGCTCGGCCGCGAGACGGTGACGTTCGTGCGGACGTACGAGACCAAGCCCGGTCGCACGGCGCGCTTCGACGCGACGATGGTGCTCGTCGACGGCAGGGTGCTCGACTACCTCGGCACGCACCAGCACCTGGCGGTCGACCTCGACCTGGCGGTGGACGAGCGGGGCGGGCTCGTGCTGACGTCCGACGCGCAGCGGTTCCACGAGGGGCCGGTCTCGTTCCGGTTCCCGATGCTCCTGAGCGGTCGCGCCACCCTGCACGAGTGGTGGTCGGAGGACGACCAGGCGTTCCACGTCGACCTCGAGGTGCACAACCGCGTGTTCGGCTTCCTGTTCGGGTACCGCGGGACGTTCACGTGCGAGTGGACCCCCGCCACCCACGCACCGGACCGGTTGAAGCCGGTCCGCACCGAAGCGCGGACCTGAGACCGCCGGGCGTCAGTCCGTCGCCGCTCGCCCGGAACGGACGGCCCGCACGACCTGGACGACCGCGATCGCGACGACCACGACGGCGACCGCACCGGCGGCCCACGACCCGGCGACCCCGAGCACGGGTCCGCTCGTGCACCGGCTCGTGCCCGCACCCGGCGCCGCATCGGCGCACGAGCTCACCCGCGTGACGGCGAGGAGCAGTGCCGGCACGGCCGTGACGAGTGCCAGCACGACCCACGCGATCGCTCGGTCCACAGCGTGCTCCGTCCGCTCCCGTGGTCAGGTGCGACCAGGCTCGCACGCACCGGGGTGACGGGCCGTCTCGATCCCGCAACGATGGTCGCCGAGCGTGGGCGCCCGGCGGACCGCCACCGGCCGCCGGACGGGAGGCGCGTGGCGGCGTCGTCCCGCGCCTCCCGTCCGCCACGGGTTGCGTTTCCCGGACGTGCGCGCGCCGTCCAGGCGTTCTCCCGGTTCCGTGACCTACTGTCGCCGGAAGCGCGGATGCGTGAACTCTCCGGATCGGTCGAAGGATCGCTCACCACAGAAGGTCGGTCCTCGATGACGACCACCCCGCTCGCCCCCGGTTACACCCGGACCCGACCCGGTCCGGGCAGCCGCAACGGTACGTCCACCTACTCCGCGCTCCTGGCGCAGGTGAAGGAGAACGGCCTGCTCCGTCGGCGCACCGGTTTCTACTGGTCCCTGTTCGGCAGCCTGGTCGCAGGTCTCGCGCTGGCCTGGGTGGCGTTCGCGTTCCTCGGTGACTCGTGGTTCCAGCTGATCGTCGCGGGAGCGCTCGGGGTCATCTTCACGCAGTTCGCGTTCCTGTCGCACGAGGCCGCGCACCGTCAGGTGTTCGCGTCGCAGAAGTGGAACGACCACGCGGGCCGGTGGCTCGGCACGTTCATGGTCGGCCTGAGCTACTCGTGGTGGATGAACAAGCACACCCGCCACCACGGCAACCCGAACACCGTCGGGAAGGACCCCGACATCGCGCCCGACGGCATCCGCTTCCTGCCCGAGGACGCCGCCGAGGCGAAGGGCCCGCTGATGCGGACCTTCCTGCGCTTCCAGGGCTGGCTGTTCTTCCCGCTGCTCACGCTCGAGGGGCTGAACCTGCACCGCTACGCCGTGACGTCGATCGTGACGGGCACCGGGTCGAAGGCCGACGCACGGCACCGTTGGCTCGAGGGCAGCATGCTCGTCGCCCGGTTCGGCATCTACCTGACGGTCGTGTTCTGGTTCCTGCCGTTCGGCATGGCGTGCGCGTTCCTCGGTGTGCAGCTCGCCGTGTTCGGCGTGATGATGGGCGCCTCGTTCGCCCCGAACCACAAGGGCATGCCGACCATCGCGCACGGCGCCAAGGTCGACTTCTTCTCCCGACAGGTCCGGACCTCGCGGAACATCCGCGGTGGCTGGTGGGTGTCGTTCCTGATGGGTGGCCTGAACTACCAGGTCGAGCACCACCTGTTCCCGTCGATGCCGCGACCGGCGCTGAAGCAGGCCCGCCTGCTGGTCCGCGACCACTGCGAGACGCTCGACGTGCCGTACACCGAGACGACGCTGCTGCGGTCGTACGGCATCGTCGTCCGCTACCTGAACCGGGTCGGTCTCGCCGCACGCGACCCATTCGCCTGCCCGATGGTCGCCGAGCTCCGCATCCACTGACGCGGTCCTCCGCGCCGGCGGGCTGCGGGACCTCGCAGGTCTGCGCGGGTTGCCGCACAGCCCCCACTGCGGAGCGCACCCCCGGGGTACCGTCGGGCGACCACAGTCCGCGCGCACGGTGAAGGGGGTCTCGTGACCACGGCGACCGACACGACGGCGACGACCGACAGGACGACGACGCGGCAGCCGACGGTGGACCTCGGAGCGGCGGCGCCGCCGCACGCGGGGACGGAGCCGTCCGTCCTCGACGGTCTGGCCGTCGTCGCCGACCGCGACCCGCATGCCCTCGCCCTGGTCGACGAGCACGGCGAGACCACCCACGGTGCCCTCGACCGCACCGCCCGCGCCCTCGGCCTGCTCCTGGACGCACAGCTCACCCCCGACGACCACACCGGCCGCGGGGTCGACGTCGAGCAGGGCCGTGCACCCGTCCCCGTCGGCGCGATGGTCGCGCACGGTGCCGGGTCGGTCGTCGCCCTCCTCGGACTCCTGCACGCGGGCCGTGTCGTCGTCGCGCTCGACCCGTCCCTCCCCGGGGCCCGGCTGCAGCACGTGGTGGCGCTCGCCGGCATCGTGGACGTCGTCGCGGACGCGGAGCACGCCGACCGCGCCGCGGCCCTCGTCCCCGAGCAGGGCCGGGTGCTGTCCCTCGACGACCTGCTCGGAGACGCTCGGACCGCCGCCGCGACCGAGGGCGACCTCGCCGTCGTCCCGGGAGCCCGGGAACGCGGTGGTCGCGACCCGGCGGTCGTCGTCTTCACGTCGGGGTCGACCGGGGTGCCGAAGGGCGTCACGATGACCCACCGGCAGCTCGTCGTCGACAGCGTCGCCCAACGGGAGGCCTTCCGGCTCGTCCCGACGGACCGCGTGGCCTCGGTGCTCCCGCACGGGTTCGCCGCCGGGCTGACGCTCGTGCTGTCGGCCCTGCACGCCGGTGCCTCCGTGCACGTCGCCGATCCGCGTCGCACCGGCGTCGACCGCCTCGTCACCTGGGTCCGCGACGCACGCCTGACGACACTGCACACCACCCCGCACCTGCTGCGGTCGATCACCGGCGCCCTCGACCCCTCCGACGACCGGTTGCGTGCGCTCCGCGTCATCGCCACCCTCGGCGAGGCGGTGACGGGCACGGACGTCACGGCGCTGCGGCCGCTGCTCGGCCCCGGCGCGTCGTTCTGCAACCAGACCGGGTCGAGCGAGACCGCCGTGTACGCCGTGCACGAGATCCGCGCGGAGGACCCGGTGCCCGAGCGCAGCGTGCCCGCCGGCAGGATCGTCACGGGCAAGCGCATCGAGGTCCGCCGACCCGACGGCTCCGTGGCCGACGTCGGCGAGAGCGGTGCGGTCGTCTGCGTCTCCGACGCCATGACGAGCGGGTACTGGGGCGCGCCGGACGCGACCGCAGACCGGGCGGGCACCGCCGCGGACGGCACGCCGACGTGGACGGTCGGTGACCTCGGACGCTTCGACGACCAGGGCCGGCTCACCCTGCTCGGCCGCGCCGACGACGCGGCGAAGGTGCGCGGGCACCTGGTCGAGCCGAGCGAGGTCGAGGCGGCGCTCCGCACCGTCGACGCGGTGCAGGAAGCGGCGGTCGTCGCGGTGCAGGCCCCACCCGCGCCGACCCGGCTCGTCGCCTACGTCGTGAGCCGCCCGGGTCGCCGCTCGCCGTCACCGGCCGCGATCCGCAGGGCCCTCCGCGACCTGCTGCCCGACCACATGGTGCCGACCGCGATCGTCCCGGTGACGACGCTGCCCCGGAACGAGCGCGGCAAGGTCGACCGGACCCGCCTGCCCGAGGCACCCGCGCTCAGCACCACGGTGGGCGGAGACGGCGCGGCGTTCGGCGAGGACACCTACGACCAGTGGCAGCTCGCGGTCGGGCAGATCTGGGCCGAGGTGCTCGGGCTGCCCGCCGTCGGGCCGCTCGAGCTGCCGGCGGTCGGGCTCGACAACGACTTCTCCGCACTCGGTGGCGACTCGCTCTCGGCGGAGGAGATGCTCGCCGCCGTCTCCGACCGGCTCGGCGTGGACGTCCCCTCGTCGGAACTCCTCCGGCACCCGACGCTGCGCAGCTTCACCGCGCGGATCCGCCTCGGCGCCGCCGCGGTCCCCGGTCACCCGGACGTCGTGACGCTGACGGCGCGTGCACCGGGCGACGCCGACCCCCTGTTCTGCGTCGCGGGTGCCGGAGCCCTGGCACTGACGTTCGTCCCGCTCGCCCGTCACCTGGGTGACCGTCCGGTGTTCGCCTTCCAGCAGCACGGTCTGGAGCGGCGCTCGGTGCCGGACTGGAGCATCCCGGCCATGGCCCGCCGCTACATCGAGCTCCTGCGGGTCGTACAGCCCTCCGGCCCGTACACCCTCGTCGGGCACTCGTTCGGTGGCCTCGTCGCCCTGGAGATGGCCTCGGTGCTCGCCGGTGCCGGTCACGAGGTCGCCCGGGTCGTCCTGCTCGACACCCACCTGCCCGAGCAGGCCTCCGAGCGGGCCGACACCGTCGAGTTCGGGCAGCTCGACCTCGGCCGGCCGGCAGCGCGTCCGGTGCCCGGCGTGCTCCGGCGGCTCGCCGTGCGCACGAGTGCGCTCCGCAGTCGCTCCGCCACCCCGTTCGCGCGCATCGGCCGCCGGGCTCGGGGCGTCGGCGCCGGGGTGGTCCGCTGGCAGGGCCAGCGCCACTTCCGGGCCTTCTTCGACCAGGCGCTCCTCGTGTCCCGCCGGTGGGAGCCGCGCCCGTACGCGGGCCCCGTCACGCTCGTCGTCGCCGACGGCAACGACTCCGGTCCGGCCCGGTGGGCGCGGTACCTCCGGGGACCGGTGGACGCGGTGCGCGTGCACGCCGAGCACAGCTCGGTGCTGCGGGAACCACACGTCGCCGAGGTGGCGGCGCTCGTTGCCCGGCAGAGCGGGACGCCCTGAGCGAGCGCGGACGGACGGACGGGAGGCGCGGCACCGGACCGGTGTCGCGCCTCCCGTCCGTCGTCGACGTGCGTCTTCCGACCGGAGCGCACCGACACTGTCCGGTTGCGCACCACAACGAGCACTCCGGTGGCAGATCGGGGTACAGGAACGGCCCTCGAAGTCCGTTTCCTGGGGAAATGCCCGACACGGAACGGGGGACGTGACGAATCTCGGTGTCAGCCCGTCTCATCCGTGAACAGCAACCGCTGGGAACGAGTCCCGGCGGGTCCTCGAAGGGAGACACCAATGGCTGACACCACCACCAACCTGACCGCTGCCACGACCCGCTCGGCGGGCACTCACGCCTCGGCTGCAGGCACCTCGGGCAAGACCACGATCGACGACACCGTCGTGTCGAAGGTCGCCGGCATCGCCGCTCGTGAGGTCAACGGGGTGCACTCGCTGGGCGGCGGCGCTGCCCGTGCGATCGGCGCGATCCGTGACGCGATCGGGCAGCGTGACCACGGTCAGGGCGTCAAGGTCGAGGTCGGCGAGAAGCAGGTCGCCGCGGACGTCGTGATCGTCGCGGAGTACCCGGTGTCGCTGCAGCAGGTCGCTGACGGTGTCCGTTCGTCGGTCGCCCGTGCGCTGGAGCAGATCGTGGGCATGGAGGTCGCCGAGGTGAACGTGACCGTCCAGGACGTCTTCATCCCGGGTGATGACGACGACAACGACGACAAGAAGGAGTCCCGCGTTGAGTAACACACTCGTCGGCGCGCTGATCGGCGCCATCCTCGCCGTCGTGGCACTGCAGTTCGGGTTCTGGGGCTTCGTCCTGGTGATCGTGTTCGGTCTGATCGGTGCCCTCGTGGCCGCGATCACGACCGGGAAGATCGACCGCGGTGCCCTGACCGACGTGCTGACCGGACGCCGGAGCTCCCGGTGAGCGCCGGCCCGGTAGGAGTCGACGCGACTGCCGTCCCGGGCCGCGTCGAGATCACCGCACGAGCGCTCACGGCGCTGGCGCGGGCAGCCGCAGCCGAACAGCTCGGCGTGCCCGCGAAGCGTCTGCGCGTGGGACTCGACGACGACCGGGGGTCCATCGTCCTCGACGTCACGGGTCCCGTGCGCGAACAAGCCGACATCGTCGCCGCGGCCGCTGCCGCCGCTGACGCGGTGGGTCGCAGGGTGGGCGAGTTGGCGGGACGTCACGTGGGTCGGACCCACATCGAACTGACCGGGATCGTGCGTGCGCACGAGGGCCGGGTCCGGTAGGAGACAGAGCACATGAGCACCGAACAGCTCGAGAAGCGGCTGCGTCGTCGCAGCATCCACCGGTCCCGGTCCACCGCGGTCGCGATCACCCTGGTCGTCGTCGCACTGGTCGCGGCGTGGATCGGCACCGAAGCGGTCCTGAAGGCCATCGGGCAGCAGCCGCTGCTGGCGGACCCGCAGACCGTGGTCGACACCGCCCTCACGCCCGACGCCGCGTTCACCACCATCATCGAGGTCATCGCCGCCGCCCTGGTGATCCTCGGCATCGTCCTGGTCGTGCTGGCCCTCAAGCCCGGCCGGCAGCCCCGGTCCGGGATCGACCGTGACCGTGGTGCGGTCGTGATCGACACCCGCATCCTGGCCTCCACCGCCGCGAACGCTGCCGCCCACGCAGCAGGCGTCCCGGAAGCCAACACGACCGCGTCCGCTCGTGGGCACCGCACCCAGGTGCACGTGGTGCCCCTGTCCGGCATCCCCGTCGATGCCAGCGCCGTCGAGCACGCCGTCGGGGACCGGCTCGGTCGCCTCGGCGGCAAGCACGGCTCGTCGGTGCAGGTCACCGTGGAACAGAAGGGAACCCTGGCATGACCACCACCAACCGCGGCGTCAACCGGGTCCTGCTGCTCCTGATCGGCCTGGTCGCCATCATCGTCGGTGTCACCATCGGCGCCGGGGTCCTGCAACCCGTCCGCGACGCCCTCCAGCCGTACCTGACGCTGCCGCAGCAGGTCACCGTGCCCGACCAGGCACTGTGGATCATCGCCGCGGTCTGCGCGGTGGTCATCGTCCTCGCCGTGATCGTGGTGTTCACTCGCGGTGGCGGCGGCACCAGCGTCGCGGTCCGGGAACGCTCCGGCGAGGACCAGGTCACCGTGAACGTCGCCCTCGTGCGAGACGTCATCGACCACGAACTCACCGGCGTCCACGACATCGTCGCCGCGAAGGTCGACACGTACCTGGTCAAGAAGACCCGCGCCGCACGCATCCGGGTCCACGTCCGCCGCGGCGGCGACGCGGTCACCGTCCTCGACGCCGTCGACCACGCCCTGACCACCCTCGACCAGACCCTCGGCCGACAGATCCCGGTCCTGGTCCACCTCACCGGCGGCACCCGCACCGCACTGGCACGCACCACCCGCGTCCAGTAACAGCACCACCAGCACCACGCAGCACCACCCACCGGCCGGGGGACGCCCGACGTCCCCCGGCCGTTCCGTGCCCGGAACCGGCCGTCCACACAGCCGCAGCCGAACCCGGGAGGCGACCCGAGCCTCCCGTCCGCAGACCCAGGAGGAGACCCCACATGGCACGCAACCACGGAGCCGTCAGCGCATCGACCTCGGAACAGCGTCGCGAGGACGCTGCCGAGTGGAGCCCGCTGGCCCGCTACCTGTCCGAGTTCTTCGGCACCTTCCTGCTCGTGCTCGGCGGCGTCGGTACGGCACTCTTCGCCGCGAACTTCCCGAGCGACACCGACAACCAGTCCGGCGTCGGCTTCCTCGGCGTCGCACTGGCCTTCGGTCTGACGCTCGTCGCCGGCATCGCCGCCGTCGGGCACATCTCCGGCGGCCACTTCAACCCGGCCGTCACCCTCGGCCTCCTCGCCGCCGGGCGCACGGACCTGCGGCACGTGGCCGGCTACATCGTGTCGCAGGTCCTCGGCGGCCTCGCCGCGACCAGCATCATCGCGATCGTGCTCTCCGGGAAGGCCGGCGCCTTCCGGGCCGCGCACGACGCGGGCTTCGCCTCGAACGGCTTCGGCAGTGCCAGCCCGGGCGGGTACGGCCTCGGCGCCGTCTTCCTGACCGAGGCGGTCCTCACCGGGGTCTTCCTCGCGGTGATCCTCTCGATCACCGCCAAGCAGGAGTACCAGGCCCTCGCCCCGATCGGCATCGGCCTCACCCTGACCCTCATCCACCTGGTGAGCATCCCGGTGAGCAACACCTCCGTGAACCCCGCACGCTCCGTCGCTGCCGCGGTCTACGGTGGGGCCACGCCGCTCGCCCAGCTCTGGGTCTTCATCGTCGCACCGGTCCTCGGTGCGGTCGTCGCCGGCCTGATCGTCCGCGTCGGCGGTCGCCGCCGCATCACCGGCTGACCCCACGCGGTCACACACCGAGAGAAGGAGAACAGCATGCGCAACCGCATCATCGTCATCGGGCTCATCGCCCTGGTCGGCATCTGGATCGGGTCCCGGTCGAACCGGCCCGTCGTGAAGAAGACGAGCACGGCCGAGACCATCCGCAAGGCCTGGAACGACCCGCACGCGCGGAAGCAGCGCGCGAAGCTCCGCAAGAAGATCGAGAAGGCCGCCTCGCACTGACGGGGCGACCACGGACGGGAGGCGCGGTGCCAGCTGGCACCGCGCCTCCCGTCCGTTGCTTCACCTGGGCCGACGGCCGAGCAACACTGCGGCGAGCAGCGCGGCCACTCCGAGCAGCACCAACGGCAGGGCCGTGACGGTGAGCCACGTCGCGGTCGGTTGATCCGCAGGGCTCACGAACGCGCCGACGAGCGCCAGCGTCGTTCCTGCACCCGAGAGGAGTGCAGCGATGCACAGCAAGCTGGTCCTCAGGCGATCTCCGGACACGGTCTTCTCCTGCCGTTGGTCATTGGTTGTTGCACCAGACCACGGATCCCGGCGGGATGTTGTGGATGACGGTGCCTCGCCCGCGAGACGAGCATGCGGTCAGCACGCCGCCGGCGACTGCGAGACCGGCAGCGATGATGCCTGCCGCAGCTCCTCCGAGACCGGTCGCGGCGGTGATGATCCCGATGGCGGTCGCGACTCCCGCAGAAGCTCCGAGCACGCCGAGCAGTCTCGTGGTGTTGCAAGAGTTGAGGTAGACGTTCAGCTGGATCCCGGTGTGGTCCCACCGATTCTTCCCGGCGCAGGCGCGCACGACGGCGGTCGACCGTTCCACCTCGTCAACGAGCTGGCGGTCGACCGCAGCGTGCCGACTGGCGAGACCGACCAGCGACCGTCCGGTCGCGAACGCATCGACTGCCTCGGTGGACACGCCGATTGCGCGCGCACGATCTCCATCGAAGACGCCGTCGCTGCCGATCGCACTCGACAAGGCGGCCCCGAGGGAAGCAGCCGAAGGGTCGGATGGTGCAGCGTGGGCCGGTGACACCGACGCGACCGAGGCGACGAGCGCGACCATGAGCGTCGCGACGCCGAGGTGCTTCCATCGTGCACAAGTGGTGATGATCGATCTGGCCATGACTTCCCCGTTCGTACCGCCGTCTGCGGTCCGACCACTGTCCATCCTGAGCCGGTCGAGGTCAAACATCACATTGTGAATATCAATTGACCAGCGTGCAACTAGTCAGCTTGCTGGGCGAGGGCGGATCAGTCCGCGCCCGTGAGCGCGGCCGCGTAGGCCCGTACCGATCGGTTGTAGCGGGGGAGCGTCGGCTCGACGGCCTCGATCGCCACCCGGAGTGCCTCGTCCACCTGCCCCGCGCTGTGCAGCGCGAGCGCGAGGAAGACGCGAGGGGCCGCTCCGGTCGCTGGGTGCGGTGGGGTATCGCGGAGCATCGCGATCGCATCGTCGATCCGGCCGAGGTTCCGGAGGGTCGACGCGTGCTGCACGACCAGCCGTGCGGCACGATCGGGGTCGACGGTGCCGAGCCCCGCCTCGGTCGCCGCGGCGTACTGCTCGTGCGCGGCGGCCTCCTGCCCGCCGGAGTCGTGTGCGCCACCGAGCTCGAACGAGCCGAGCGCGGGGTGGGGTGCGACCGCTGCGAGCTCGCGCATCCGGTCGATCCGGGCAGCGTCGTCCACGGTGTCGTCCGCCCACAGCGACGCGACGCGTGCTTCCCAGTGGGGGTCGGAGGGTCGTGGCTGCGGGGTCGTGGTGTCGCTCACACGGTCACGCTAGCGGCACCGCTCCGACGCGCGACCATCCGGTGGACGTAGCCCTGCGCGCATCCGGGGCACCGGGATGCGAAGATGCATCGTTGCCCACCGACAGGACGACGAGGAACCCATGGGACACGACGACGCCGCGCCGCTCCTCGACGGGCGCTATCGACTCGAGCAGGAGATCGGACGTGGCGGCATGTCCGTCGTGTACCGCGCCACCGACGAGGTGCTGCACCGTCCCGTCGCCGTGAAGCTCTTCCACCCGGGCTCCGTCGACCTGGCACGGCAGGAGGCAGAGCTCGGCGTCCTCGCTGCGCTCGAGCACCACGGGCTGGTCGGGTTGCTCGACGCGGGGGTGGTCGACGTCGTCGGCAGTGGTCCGCGACGCTTCCTCGTCATGTCGCTCGTCGTCGGACAGGACCTGGAGGCGCGGCTCGAGGTCGGACCGCTCTCCGCGAAGCACATCGCCGAGATCGGCTACGACATGGCCGAGGCGCTCGAGTACATCCACCCGCACGGCGTCGTGCACCGCGACATCAAGCCGTCCAACATCCTGCTCGTGGACTACGGCACCGGCTCCGACCGGGCCCGCGCACGGCTGACCGACTTCGGGATCGCCCTGGCCGCGGGGGTCGAACGGCTCACCGCTGACGGTGTCACGACGGGCACGGCTGCCTACCTCAGCCCCGAGCAGGCCCGGGGTGCGGACGTCGGTCCCGCGAGCGACGTGTACTCGCTCGGTCTCGTGCTGCTCCAGTGCTTCACGCGACGCCGCGAGTTCCCGGGGTCGCTCGTCGAGTCCGCCATCGCCCGGCTGTCGCGCGACCCGGTCGTGCCGGAGCCGCTGCCGGAGCACTGGAAGCACCTGCTCCGCGCGATGACGGCGCAGGACCCGACGGAACGGCCCCTCGGCGCGCAACTCGTCGCGATGCTGCGCGACGTCGTCATCACCGAGAGCGCTGCAGCCGACCCCGCGGCCACCGGCGCCCGGTCCGATGCCGCCCCCGCTGCGACCGCGACCGCCGACGCAGGCCCCGCCGAGCCGACCCCAGCCGCCCCGGCGGACGCCCGCCCTGCCACGCTCGACTCGCTGCCCGAGGAGTCGCTGCAGCGGACCGTGGCGATGGCCGCACGGCTCTTCGACGCTCCGATCGCCCTGGTCGACGTGCTCGACGAGGACCGTGAGTGGTCGCAGTCGTGGATCGCCGAGGGGGTCGACGAGGCAGCGCGCAGCATCAGCTTCCGCAGCGGCTTCGCGCCGGTACCCGTCCCCGTGGTGATCCCGGACGGGTCCGTGCACCCGGAGATGCGGCAGAGTCCGCTCGTCACCGGGCCGCTCGGCATCCGGTTCTACGTGAGCGTGCCCCTGCTGCGGCACGACGGCACCGCGGTGGGGACCCTCGCCGTGCTCGACGTCCGTCCGCGTGAGGCGTCCGAGGGTGACCTGGCGAACCTGCGCGACCTCGCCGCGCTGGCCACCACGCAGCTGGAACTCCGCCAGGAGTCCCTGCGCACGACGAGCGACGCACTGCCGCTCGACGGCGGGCGCTGACCCGCGTCAGGCGCCGGGCCGTCCGTCCGACCAGGTCATCGCCCGGTCCGCCTGCTCGGCCGTGATCCGGGTCACCGCACCGCAGTTGGTGCACTCGTTGCGGTGCGAGCGCGACAGCGGGACGAGCGGGACGAAGAACAGGCTGAGCTTCGTCGTGCGGCGCACCACCCGCTGCGCCGCGAGGACGCCGCACACCCCGCAGACGAAGCGGACCACGGTGAGCAGGGTGTCGGAGCCGCGGGTGCCGAAGATCAGGAACACACCGCGAGGCTACGCGGACGGCGCAGACGGACCGTCAGCAGTCGCAGACCGTCACGCGGAACGACCGCACGAGCGGCTCGTCCGGTCGGACCACGACGGGGGAGCGCCAGGCGAGCGCCGAGCCGACCGCGGGGTACTCCGCGACCCGGACGAACCACGGATCGCGGTGGTCCAGCGCCTCGACGAGCACGTGCGCCCGTCCGCCGGCGAAGGACCCGGTCCACGCCACCCACGGCGCGACCGAACCGTGCACGCGGTCCTCGCCCGCGCCGTCGGGGGTGCGGACCACGACGTCCGTGCAGGGCGCGAACCGCAGGAACCAGCCGCCGTAGCCGGCACCGGCGCGACCGTGGCTGGCCGGACTGCCCAGTTCGACCGGTCGGGCGCCGGGCACGCGGAGCGTCGACGTCCACTCGAGCTGCCAGCCGTCCGGCGTCGCACACCACCCGAGCGCGCGGTCCTCGCGGAGCAGCAGCGCGCCGGCCGGGTCGCGCCAGTCGGTGCCGAGCCGCACCCGGGCGCCGTCCGTCTCGGAGGGGCCGACGGTCGCGGTGCCGTGGTCGTCCTGCCACCGGTAGCCGGGACCGTCCACGTACGTCGGTCCACCCCAGCAGTTGACGCCGTCGAGGTCCGGGAACGCGACGCCGAGGCCGCAGTGCCAGGGGTGGTCCTCGGGGTGACGGTCCGTGAGCACCACGCCGCCGAGGGTCCGCACCGGGTGCAGGAAGGGCCGCGGCACCCAGGCCGGCGGGACGTCCGCGCCGTCGTGGAGCTCGCCCACCCGGACCCCGGCGACGTCGAGCGGCACGACGACGCCGTGCGCCGTGCCCGTGCCCTCCGTGTCGTTCGTCCCCACCTCGCCGACGCTACGCGTCGACCTCCGCCGGCCGCCGCCGCACGAGCACGACGCTGTCCACCGTCTCGTGTCGCTCCCCGTCCGGTCCGGTCGCCGATCGCGGTCGGCCCTCGGCGACCAGGACGTCCCACCCGTCGTCGAGCCGCAGCGCCGCCAGGTCCTGCTCGGGCGTCGGGAAGCGGTAGGACCGCATCTCTTCGGGCACGTCGCGGTGCGGCGGAGCGGCGTGGGCGGTGACGAGCAGGTGCCCGCCGGGAGCGACCGCCGTGGTCGCCCGGTGCAGGATCGCGTCGCGGGGGATGCCGACCGGCCACGACTGCAGGAAGGATGCCGTGACCAGGTCGAACCGCTCGTCGGGAGCCGGGCTCCAGGTCGCCAGGTCGGCGGCGACGAACCGGGTCCGTCCGGCCACCCCGGCCGACCGCGCCGCACGGTCGGCGCGGTCGACGGCGGTCTGCGACAGGTCGACACCGGTCACCGTCCAGCCCTGCTCCGCGAGCCAGACGACGTCGCCGCCCTCACCGCACCCGAGGTCGAGTGCCCGGCCGCCACCCGACGGTAGTCCGGCGACCACGTCGGCGAGCACCGCGTTCACCCGGCCCGACCAGATCCCGTCCCGTTCGGCGTACCGGGCCTCCCACCAGTCGCGCGCCGTGCCGCCCCCACCCGGAGTGCCGTCGGGGCGGGCCGGGGTGTGTGCGTCGGCGGGGGCGGAGGGATCGTCGTGCGTGCGCATCCACCCAGTCGACCGCGCACCGGAGCGCACCGCAAGGATCCTTGCCGGACCGGCAACGGCGGCCCGCCGCGATCAGGCCCGGACCGGCGACGGCAGCCTGTCGCGAGTGGCCGCCGGACGGGAGGCACACGGCCGCCCGCCACGCGCCTCCCGTCCGTCGCACACCGGACGGACGGCCGACGACGTTCCGTCCGGAGTGCGCGGCCTGGGTGTCCGGTGTCCGCGGTGCCGTCCGGCGGCGCGTACCGTCGCCGGCACGACGAGATCGTCCGGCGGCCACGCCATGCGGGGGCCGCCAGGGTGGACACCACGCCACCCCGCGACCCTGCCGGCCGGACTCCGGACGGCGCAGGACGCCAGGCGGTCGTGATGCAGGGAGCACGACATGTCGACGTACCAGACGGACGAGCGGGTCGAACCGGTCCGCGTCATCACCTACCGGCACCTCCGCCGCGCCGCGCGACGGGGTTGGGCGGTGCCCGAGGGCACCCCGGCGCCGTCGCTCGCGGACCTGGGGCGGGTCCGCGGACCCAGCCGCGGCGACCGCACGTGATCACCGCGACCGTCGACCCGCCCGCGGAGGACCGGTCGACCGAGCAGCGCCGGACCTCGGTCCGACAGGTCGTGCACAGCGGCACGGAACCCGGCGGGGCCCGCATACTCCACGAGGACGTGTACGACGCCCACGACCTGTGGTGCCGTCCCGACGGGGACGCCCCCTTCAGCTACCGGTACCGTGCCACCGGGGACGGGCGGGTGAGCCTGCGGACCTCGTCGGTCTCGGCGCACCACGGCGGTGTGCTCGACCCCGGTCGGCAGTACCTGCTCGCGTGGTCGGTCGAGGGCGGTGTCGTGCTCGACCCGGACCGCGAGGACGGCGTCACGCTCCGCCCGGGCGTCCCGGTGATGTGCCCGGCGGGTCGTCCCTTCTCGGTGGCGGCGCCGCCCGGCACCGTGCACCTGGTGCACTTCGACGCGGACTTCCTCGAGGCCGTCGCGGTCGTCGGCGGTGCGGCCGTCCCCGTGCCGCTGGCGTTCCCGGCCGCCGTGCCGTCCGCCCGCCTCGCGCCGTTGCAGCGCACGCTCCGCGAGCTCGCCGGTGCGATGCTCGACGTCGACGTGGTCGACGGAGAGCGGGCGGTGCTGGACCTGCGACTCGCCGAGGCCGTCCTCGAGGCGTTCCGCCCCGACCCCGACGGCGGTGTCCCCGACGGCTCCGTCGCCACGCTCGAGCGGGCGAAGGCGTACATGTACGCGCACTTCGCCCGCCCGCTCAGCACCGCGGAGATCGCCGCCGGCGCCGAGTCCAGCGTCCGAACGCTGCAGGAGACCTTCCAACGGCACGAGGCATCGACGCCGACCGCGTTCCTCCGGGACCTCCGGCTCGACAAGGCCCGGATCGCGCTGCAGCTCGCCGACGCACGGGAGACCTCGGTGGGAGCCGTGGCGTCCTCCTGCGGCTTCCGGCACATGGGGCGTTTCTCCGGCGCGTACTCCGCGCGCTACGGGGAGCACCCGGGGGAGACGCTGCGAGGGCAGCGACGGATGATCGCGGTCGCCGGGACCCCCGGTCGCACGCGGGGGTCCCAGCCGGGCTGAGCCCGCCCGTCTCCCTCGCCTGTCCGGATCCGCAGGTCGGTCGGGAGGCACCCGGCGCGTCCACCGCGCAGCCCCGGTCCGCCCCATGCTGCGCTGGGTAGCGTGCAGGGATGCAGCGGACGTCACCGAGCACCGGGACCGGCGGGATCGCGGTCGCCGTGCGCGGCACCGGCGCCCCGGTCCTCGTCCTGCACGGCACCCCCGGCGGGATCTCCTCCGCCGAGGCGATGGCCCGCTTCCTGCCCTCCGACCGCTTCCGCGTCGTGACCCTCGCACGACCGGGCTACGCGGGGACGACCCTCGAGCCGGACCACCCCTCGCTCGACGACGAGGCCGACCGGTACGCGGCGCTCCTCGACGGGCTCGGCATCGACCGTGTCGCCGTGCTGGCGTGGTCCGGCGGCGGCCCGGCTGCCTACCGGTTCGCGGTCCGCCACCCGGACCGGATCCGGACGCTCGTCGTCGTCGCCGGGCTGTCCGCGCGGTGGGTCCCGCCGAAGCCGTCCTTCGCCGAGTGGGTCGTCGCGTACACCCGGGTCGGTGCGGCGCTCGCCGCGTCCGCCGCGCGACTGCTGCCGTCCGTCGTCGTCCGCACCGCCGAGGCCGGCGTCAGCTCCCTGCGCGGGCGGGCACTCACCGCACACGTCGCGGACGTCCTGCACGACCGGCCCCGGCGCCGGGTCCTGCTCGACCTGTCCTCGAGCGGCAACGCGGGCGGGCGCAACCGTCCGGGGTGGGACAACGACGTGCGGGTGCTCGGAGCGGTGGACGACCTCGAGCTCGGGGCCGTCCGGGCACCGACGCTCCTGGTGCACGGCGACGCGGACACCGAGGTCCCGATGGAGCACAGTGCCCGGGCCGCTGCGACCGTGCCCGGAGCCGAGCTCCTCACACTGCCCGGCGGCACCCACTTCGGGCTCTGGGACCACCACGACGCGGCCCGCGTGCAGGAGCGCGTCCGGAGCCACCTCGAGCGCGCCTGACCGCTGCCGCGCCTGACCGCTGCGTACCGGCTCCGCTCGCTCGGGGAGGGCTGCGCCCGACCCGGCAGGCTGAGACGAACCGCAGGAACCGGACGCTCCAGCCCTGGCGGTCACAGCTTCGTGACCAATACGTTATCTCCCTGAGCCGGTCGACCACCCGTCGCCCGATCGCGGAAGGAACCATGGGACGACACGCACTGCCCGCAGCCCACGACGGCGCACGGTCGGCAGCACCCGAGCCGACCGCACCCGGATCGTCGGGACCCGCGGAGCTGCGGCGTCCCCGCGGCCGTCGCGCCGCCCTCGGCCCCGCGGTCGCCCGTTCCTCCTTCGTGCAGCCCGCGAAGCCCGCGCGCACGGTCGCGCTCGCCGCACCGCGCCCGGTCGCGTCGACCGCCGTCGCCGGCGCCGCGGTGCTCTCACGCTCCGCAGCACTCCGCGCCGAGCGGGCTGCCGACCCGCGGCACGTCCGCCGCGCCGCGAACGCCAAGCGTGCGGCGATCCTGCTCGCACCGGCGCTCGCCGTGACGTCGACGCTGACGCTCGCGGTCCCTGCGGACGCGGCCCCGGCGACCACGACGAGCAGCTCGTCGTCCACCGTCACGGCTGCGGACGACGCGCAGTCCTTCACCGTCGCCCGCGACGTCGAGGTCCCCGTCGTGCAGACGGACGGCATGACGACCACCACGACGATCGTGTCCTACCCGACGATCGTCACGAAGTACGGCGTCACCACGCAGCAGGCCGAGGCGGCCATCTCGAAGGTGCTGTCGGCGGGCGGCAAGCGCGCCACGATCGTCTCGACGGCGCTGCAGTACATGGGGGACCCGTACGTCGAGGGCGGCGCGAGCCACTCCGGCATCGACTGCTCGGGACTGACGATGGTGGCGTACGCGGCCGTCGGCATCCCGCTCGTCCACTACGTGCCGTCGCAGGACGCGGTCGCCACGACGATCCCGCAGTCCGAGGCCCTGCCGGGCGACCTCGTGGTGTTCGACAACGAGGACCACGTCGGCATCTACCTCGGCGACGGCATCGTGCTGCAGGCGCCGCACCCCGGCGACCCGGTCGACATCGTGCCGCTGTACCCGAACGCCCACCACTTCGCGCGTCTGCTGCCCGCGGGGGAGTGACGCGTCGACGGGGAGTTGCGCACCTCCCGTAAACTGGAGTGATGGCCACCGAGACCCGCACCCCGTTCGAGGAGCAGCGCTCCACGCGTCCGCAGGTGCGCCCGCGCACCGAGGGGTGGACCCAGGCGCAGGACTCCGAGGGGCGACCCCTCCTGCAGTTCGCGTCGCCGAAGCGCGGCAAGCCGCCGGTGCACCTCGCCGACATGACCATCGAGGAGCGCGTCGCGAAGGTCAAGGAGCTCGGCCTGCCCGGCTTCCGCGCCAAGCAGCTGTCGACGCACTACTTCACGCACTGGTCGTCCGACCCGGCGACGATGACCGACCTGCCGGCAGCCCAGCGCGAGGAACTCGTGGCCGGGATGCTGCCGCCGCTCCTCACGGAGACCCGGCGTCTGGCGACGGACAAGGGCGACACGATCAAGTTCCTCTGGAAGCTGCACGACGGCGCCCTGGTCGAGTCGGTGCTGATGCGCTACCCCGGTCGCATCACGCTCTGCGTCTCGTCGCAGGCGGGCTGCGGCATGAACTGCCCGTTCTGCGCGACCGGCCAGGCAGGGCTGACGCGCAACATGTCGACCGCCGAGATCATCGAGCAGATCGTCCGGGCGAACGCCGCGATCGCCGCCGGTGAACTCGGGGGCGACCCACGGAAGGGCGGGCAGGACCGCGTCGACGCCGAGCGCGTCACGAACATCGTCTTCATGGGGATGGGCGAGCCGCTCGCCAACTACAAGCGGGTCATCGAGGCGGTGCGCACGATGATCGCCCCGCAGCCGCACGGTCTCGGGATGAGCGCGCGCGGCATCACCGTCTCCACCGTCGGCCTGGTGCCGGCGATCAAGAAGCTCGCGGACGAGGACATCCCGCTCACCTTCGCCCTGTCGCTGCACGCGCCGGACGACGAGCTCCGCGACGAGCTCATCCCGGTGAACTCGCGGTGGAAGGCCGACGAGGCGATCGACGCCGCGTACGAGTACTACGCGAAGACCGGTCGACGGGTCTCGATCGAGTACGCCCTCATCAAGGACATGAACGACCACGCTTGGCGCGCCGACCTGCTCGCCGAGAAGCTCAACGCGCGTGGCAAGGGCTGGGTGCACGTCAACCCGATCCCGCTCAACCCGACGCCCGGTTCGGTCTGGACCTCGTCGGAGCCCCACGTGCAGGACGAGTTCGTCCGCCGGCTGAACGCCGCGGGCGTCCCGACGACCCTGCGCGACACCCGCGGCAAGGAGATCGACGGCGCGTGCGGCCAGTTGGCCGCGGCGGACGAGACGGACGTCTGAGTCGACGATCGGTCGGACGGGAGGCACGGCGCGGGTCCGCACCGTGCCTTCCGTCGTTCCCGGGTCGCGTCGGCACGCGTGCCACCGCCGTCCGGCACCCGTCGGTCCGCGGCTCGGTACCCCTCCTCCCGCGAGTCCTCGGGGAAGTCGGGGGACGACACGCCCGGGATGTGGGTGGTGTTGGTGGTGTGGTCGAGCCGTGCGTAGAGTAATCACTCGTTGCCGCTGAGGCGGAGAACGGAACGGCCGAGACGGTCACCGGGTTCACCTGGGGATCTTGTCCGCCGCGGTTCTTCCCCGGCAACGAACTTCCAGCCCCTCTGATGAGGTGCCACTGTGGTGGTGCTGAGTGGGGGGTGCGTCTGGTCCTTGAGAACTCAACAGCGTGCACATTGTCAATGCCAATTATTTTGACCCCGTGCGATCGCAGCTTCGGTTGTGGTCGTCGGAGACAATTCCTTTTGGATTGAAGATTGTCAGTAGACAGTCAACAGTCAGAATCAACTCGGTTCGGCGCTTTCGGGTGTCGGATCTGTAATTTTTTACGGAGAGTTTGATCCTGGCTCAGGACGAACGCTGGCGGCGTGCTTAACACATGCAAGTCGAACGATGATCAGGAGCTTGCTCCTGTGATTAGTGGCGAACGGGTGAGTAACACGTGAGTAACCTGCCCCTGACTCTGGGATAAGCGTTGGAAACGACGTCTAATACTGGATATGATCACTGGCCGCATGGTCTGGTGGTGGAAAGATTTTTTGGTTGGGGATGGACTCGCGGCCTATCAGCTTGTTGGTGAGGTAATGGCTCACCAAGGCGACGACGGGTAGCCGGCCTGAGAGGGTGACCGGCCACACTGGGACTGAGACACGGCCCAGACTCCTACGGGAGGCAGCAGTGGGGAATATTGCACAATGGGCGAAAGCCTGATGCAGCAACGCCGCGTGAGGGATGACGGCCTTCGGGTTGTAAACCTCTTTTAGTAGGGAAGAAGCGAAAGTGACGGTACCTGCAGAAAAAGCACCGGCTAACTACGTGCCAGCAGCCGCGGTAATACGTAGGGTGCAAGCGTTGTCCGGAATTATTGGGCGTAAAGAGCTCGTAGGCGGTTTGTCGCGTCTGCTGTGAAATCCCGAGGCTCAACCTCGGGCTTGCAGTGGGTACGGGCAGACTAGAGTGCGGTAGGGGAGATTGGAATTCCTGGTGTAGCGGTGGAATGCGCAGATATCAGGAGGAACACCGATGGCGAAGGCAGATCTCTGGGCCGTAACTGACGCTGAGGAGCGAAAGCGTGGGGAGCGAACAGGATTAGATACCCTGGTAGTCCACGCCGTAAACGTTGGGCGCTAGATGTAGGGACCTTTCCACGGTTTCTGTGTCGTAGCTAACGCATTAAGCGCCCCGCCTGGGGAGTACGGCCGCAAGGCTAAAACTCAAAGGAATTGACGGGGGCCCGCACAAGCGGCGGAGCATGCGGATTAATTCGATGCAACGCGAAGAACCTTACCAAGGCTTGACATACACCGGAAACGGCCAGAGATGGTCGCCCCCTTGTGGTCGGTGTACAGGTGGTGCATGGTTGTCGTCAGCTCGTGTCGTGAGATGTTGGGTTAAGTCCCGCAACGAGCGCAACCCTCGTTCTATGTTGCCAGCGCGTTATGGCGGGGACTCATAGGAGACTGCCGGGGTCAACTCGGAGGAAGGTGGGGATGACGTCAAATCATCATGCCCCTTATGTCTTGGGCTTCACGCATGCTACAATGGCCGGTACAAAGGGCTGCGATACCGTAAGGTGGAGCGAATCCCAAAAAGCCGGTCTCAGTTCGGATTGAGGTCTGCAACTCGACCTCATGAAGTCGGAGTCGCTAGTAATCGCAGATCAGCAACGCTGCGGTGAATACGTTCCCGGGCCTTGTACACACCGCCCGTCAAGTCATGAAAGTCGGTAACACCCGAAGCCGGTGGCCTAACCCTTGTGGAAGGAGCCGTCGAAGGTGGGATCGGTGATTAGGACTAAGTCGTAACAAGGTAGCCGTACCGGAAGGTGCGGCTGGATCACCTCCTTTCTAAGGAGCATCTGACCGGCCCTGCTCTGCAGGTGTCTGGTTCAGGCGCCGAGTAACCCGAACGTGGTTGCCGGTAGCTCATGGGTGGAACATTGACAGTGCAGTCGGGAGCGTAGCTTCCGGCCCTAGTACGCCAGCTTGCTGGTTGGGACGGGTCGGGGTGAGCGGGTCGGCTGGTGCACGTTGTTGGGTCCTGAGGGACCAGGCTTCCTGTTGACACGTGAGTGTTGGCGGGGGTTGGGCCTACGGGTCCTTCGTTGGGCCAGGGTGAACCTACCGGTTGGTGGGGGAGTGCTGGTGCCGATCGTATGTTGAGAACTACACAGTGGACGCGAGCATCTTAGATCGCTCGTGATGATGACCGGCCTTCGGGTTGGTTGTTGTTCGAGTCGATCGCAATTTTAATCTTTGTGGTCAAGTTTCTAAGAGCAAACGGTGGATGCCTTGGCATCTGGAGCCGAAGAAGGACGTAGAAATCTGCGATAAGCCTCGGGGAGCTGATAATCGAGCTGTGAGCCGAGGATTTCCGAATGGGGAAACCCCGCCAGGCGACTTGTCGACCTGGTGACTCCCGCCTGAATATATAGGGCGGGTAGAGGGAACGTGGGGAAGTGAAACATCTCAGTACCCACAGGAAGAGAAAACAACATGTGATTCCGTGAGTAGTGGCGAGCGAAAGCGGATGAGGCTAAACCGATCATGTGTGATAGCCGGCGGGCGTTGCATGGTCGGGGTTGTGGGACACGTCGCTCAGTTCTGCCGGACTGGGACGGTTACAGCGCATCATAGTCGAACCGGTTTGAAAGCCGGGCCGTAGTGGGTGCCAGCCCCGTAGACGAAATGGTGTTATGGCCGGATGTGTATCCCAAGTAGCACGGGGCCCGAGAAATCCCGTGTGAATCTGTCAGGACCACCTGATAAGCCTAAATACTCCCAGATGACCGATAGCGGACAAGTACCGTGAGGGAAAGGTGAAAAGTACCCCGGGAGGGGAGTGAAATAGTACCTGAAACCGTTTGCTTACAAACCGTCGGAGCCTCCTTGTAGGGGTGACGGCGTGCCTTTTGAAGAATGAGCCTGCGAGTTAGTGATATGTGGCGAGGTTAACCCGTGTGGGGCAGCCGTAGCGAAAGCGAGTCTGAATAGGGCGATTCAGTCGCATGTCCTAGACCCGAAGCGAAGTGATCTATCCATGGCCAGGTTGAAGCGACGGTAAGACGTCGTGGAGGACCGAACCCACTTCAGTTGAAAATGGAGGGGATGAGCTGTGGATAGGGGTGAAAGGCCAATCAAACTTCGTGATAGCTGGTTCTCTCCGAAATGCATTTAGGTGCAGCGTTGCGTGTTTCTCGCCGGAGGTAGAGCTACTGGATGGCCGATGGGCCTCAACAGGTTACTGACGTCAGCCAAACTCCGAATGCCGGTGAGTGAGAGCGCAGCAGTGAGACGGTGGGGGATAAGCTTCATCGTCGAGAGGGAAACAACCCAGACTACCAACTAAGGCCCCTAAGCGTGTGCTAAGTGGGAAAGGATGTGGAGTTGCACAGACAACCAGGAGGTTGGCTTAGAAGCAGCCACCCTTGAAAGAGTGCGTAATAGCTCACTGGTCAAGTGATTCCGCGCCGACAATGTAACGGGGCTCAAGCACACCGCCGAAGTTGTAGATTTCGCACACAGACAAGCCTTCGTGGTTCAGTCGTGCGGAGTGGTAGGAGAGCGTCGTGTGGCGAGTGAAGCGGCGGAGTAATCCAGCCGTGGACGCCACACGAGTGAGAATGCAGGCATGAGTAGCGAAAGACGGGTGAGAAACCCGTCCTCCGAAAGACCAAGGGTTCCAGGGCCAGGTTAATCCGCCCTGGGTAAGTCGGGACCTAAGGCGAGGCCGACAGGCGTAGTCGATGGACAACGGGTTGATATTCCCGTACCGGCGAACAACCGCCCAAGCTAATCCAGTGGTGCTAAGAGTCCTAACCCGGGTTACCGGATCCCTTCGGGGTGATGGTGTCCGGTCTAACGCTCGACCCCATGCTGGTGCGGCTAGCGTATGAACAGGTGTGACGCAGGAAGGTAGCTGAGCCAGGCGATGGTATCCGTAAGGTGAACCTGGTGTAAGGATGTAGGGCTGACGATAGGCAAATCCGTCGTCTGTGTGCCTGAGATCCGACGCGTACCCGTCAGGGGAAATCAGTGATCCTATGCTGCCGAGAAAAGCATCGACGCGAGGTTGCAGCCGCCCGTACCCGAAACCGACTCAGGTGGTCAGGTAGAGAATACCAAGGAGATCGAGAGAATCGTGGTTAAGGAACTCGGCAAAATGCCCCCGTAACTTCGGGAGAAGGGGGGCCGGACACGTGATACGACTTCTCGTCGTTGAGCGTTGAAGGCCGCAGAGACCAGTGGGAAGCGACTGTTTACTAAAAACACAGGTCCGTGCGAAGTCGCAAGACGATGTATACGGACTGACGCCTGCCCGGTGCTGGAAGGTTAAGAGGAAGGGTTAGCCTCAGGGCGAAGCTCTGAATTTAAGCCCCAGTAAACGGCGGTGGTAACTATAACCATCCTAAGGTAGCGAAATTCCTTGTCGGGTAAGTTCCGACCTGCACGAATGGCGTAACGACTTCCCAGCTGTCTCAACCGCGAACTCGGCGAAATTGCACTACGAGTAAAGATGCTCGTTACGCGCAGCAGGACGGAAAGACCCCGTGACCTTTACTACAGTTTGGTATTGGTGTTCGGAGTGGCTTGTGTAGGATAGGTGGGAGACTGTGAAGCGGGCACGCTAGTGTTCGTGGAGTCATTGTTGAAATACCACTCTGGTCACTTTGGATGTCTAACGTAGGACCCTGATCGGGTTCATGGACAGTGCCTGATGGGTAGTTTAACTGGGGCGGTTGCCTCCCAAAGAGTAACGGAGGCGCCCAAAGGTTCCCTCAACCTGGTTGGCAATCAGGTGGCGAGTGTAAGTGCACAAGGGAGCTTGACTGTGAGACTGACAGGTCGAGCAGGGACGAAAGTCGGGACTAGTGATCCGGCAGTGGCTTGTGGAAGCGCTGTCGCTCAACGGATAAAAGGTACCTCGGGGATAACAGGCTGATCTTGCCCAAGAGTCCATATCGACGGCATGGTTTGGCACCTCGATGTCGGCTCGTCGCATCCTGGGGCTGGAGTAGGTCCCAAGGGTTGGGCTGTTCGCCCATTAAAGCGGTACGCGAGCTGGGTTTAGAACGTCGTGAGACAGTTCGGTCCCTATCCGCTGCGCGCGTTGGAAATTTGAGAAGATCTATCCCTAGTACGAGAGGACCGGGATGGACGAACCTCTGGTGTGTCAGTTGTTCTGCCAAGGGCACCGCTGATTAGCTACGTTCGGACCGGATAACCGCTGAAAGCATCTAAGCGGGAAGCCGTCTTCGAGATGAGATTTCCATGCACCTTGAGTGTGAGAGGCTCCCAGCAGACTACTGGGTTGATAGGCCGGATGTGGAAGCGGGGACTAACGACCCGTGGAGCTGACCGGTACTAATAAGCCGAAGACTTGACAACACAACTTTTACCGTCGCCCCTTGTGGGTGGCGGGCTCGCGTCCACTTTGTGGTTCCCGACAGACGATCGGGAATCAAACTGAATACTTCAGCAATGCTCTGAAGGAACAATGGTTTGATCCAGGATCTGGGTCGACAGTGTTCCGGTGGTCATAGCGAGAGGGAAACGCCCGGTCACATTCCGAACCCGGAAGCTAAGCCTCTCAGCGCCGATGGTACTGCAAGGGGGACCTTGTGGGAGAGTAGGACGCCGCCGGACTCAACTTCAGCAACACCAGGAAACCCCTGACCGTGACCGGTCAGGGGTTTCCTGCGTTACCGGGCCGACCCGCATCGAGGCTGATGCTGTCGCGTGTTTGCCGGCTTCTCGAGTCGTGTCGGCCAGGATGATCGTGTGGGGGACTGGTGATCATGATGATCCGCGGGGAGCCGACACTGCCGTGGCCGGACGTGCGGTGGGACCGTCTGGCGATCGTCGGCAACCTCGTGTTCGAGGTTCCGGACGACTGGACGGCGATCGCAGGGCCGGGTGCGGTCGAGCTCGCACGTGCCGGGTCCACCATGACCCTGCGCCACGTTCATGCGCGTGGTGCCGACCCTGCTGTGGGGTTCGCAGCCGTGGCAGCGGATGACCACGAGGCGCTGCTCATCGAAGGCGCTCCGGAGCGGTTGGCCGTTCTGCGGAGCACGGGAACGATCTTCGACGTCCGGTACGGCAGTGTCGGGTCGACAGCAGTGCGCATCGCGTCACGCGGGCCGATCGACGAGTGGCCGCTGGCGGTGCAGGTCATCGACGACGTGCTGCGGTCGCGATGGTCGACCGCCTCGGTTGAGCGATCAGCAGCGATCCCGCCGGCAGACCGCGTCGGCGGCGCGGGCTCCACGAGCGGCAGCGCTGCGTCGGAGGGGCGTGATCGTGCGGCGGCGCTGCTCACGGTCCGTGGGCCGGACGGATTGTTCGAGCACCTCGTGCAGGTGGAGGACCGCGGGGTCGTCCCCGGACGGGTCCGACGGTCGGAGGTGGGTACGGCTGCTCGCGCTGCCGGTCTCACAGGACGCTTCGGCGCGCTGACGTCCGCCGGTGCCGCGCTCCTGCGTCCGGCGCACGGCCCGGAGGACCTGCTCGTCGTCGAGTCCCGGACGCGCGACGTCGTGACGAGGCGATGGCGCGCATGGCTCAGCAAGGGTTCGGCACTCGTCGTCGAGGACGGCGACGGGCACAGCGCGATGGACGTGATCCCGCACGGGCTGCTCAGCCGGGAGCTCCTCGCGTGGTTCGGCGTCGATCCGAGCTGGGTGATCGAGGACCAGGAGCCGGCGACGGTCCCGCTCGCCGCCCTGGACGATCGTGACGGTCCGTGCCCGAGCGAGGTCAGCTGGATGCAGGCTGCCTGGCCCGTCCGCGACTGGCACACCGTCCGCGGGTGGGGCGAGCGCCGGCAGTTCGCAGTGCTGTCGATCGTGGTGCCGGGCATCGGTGTCTTCGACCGGGAGATCGACGGCGACACGGTCACCATGCGGCCGTCCTCGCCGGCGGCGTTCGCGCGGGACGTCGTCCGGTTCCTGACGGTCGAACGGCGCGACCTGGCCTGAGCGCAGGCGTCTGCCGCTCCTCAGGGCAGCAGTCCGAGCTCCATCGCGCGGGTGACCGCCCGGGTACGGTCGTTCACGCCGAGCTTCTCGAACACGTGCCCGAGGTGCGTCTTCACCGTGGTCTCGCTGACGAACAGCGTGCGCCCGATGGCGGGGTTCGAGTTCCCCTGCGCCACGAGCTGGAGCACCTCGAGTTCGCGCGGGCTCAGCGCCGGCCCGACCGAGGCCCTCGCGGTGGTCCGGCGCACGAGCGCTGCAGCTGCGGAGGGCGCGAGTGCGGTCTCGCCCCGGGCTGTCGCACGGAGGCCCGCGAGGATCTCGGACTCGGGCGCCGCCTTGAGCAGGTAGCCCGAGGCGCCGGCCTCGATCGCCGCCAGGATCTGATCGTCGGACTCGTACGTGGTCAGGATGAGCACACGGATGCCCGGCTCACGCGCGAGGATGCGTGCCGTTGCCGCGTCTCCGGTGCATCCGGGCATCCGGAGGTCCATCAGCACGACGTCGGGACGCTCCGCCAGGACGGTCGCGACGGCTCCGTCACCATCGCTGGCCTGCCCGACGACCTCGACGTCGTCGGCGTCCTGCAGCAGGGCGACGATGCCCGCGCGGACGATCGGGTGGTCGTCCGCCACCACGACCCGGATCACCGCGTCGCTCCGGAGACGGAGGACTGCTCCGGTGCGGCCGGGAGGCTCGGTTCGGCTCCGGCCGGGACCGACGCTTCGATCGCGGTGCCGGTCCCCGGTGTCGACGTCACGACGCAGGTCCCGCCCGCCAGGGCGAGTCGGTCGCGCAGCCCACGCAGGCCGTGCCCGACGGTCGGTGCAGCGGCGTCGAAGCCGACGCCGTCGTCCTCGACACGCAGGACGACGCACCGGCCGTCCACGTGCAGTGCGACGCGCGCCGAGGTGGCCCGAGCGTGTGCGCGGACGTTCGCCAGTGCCTCCTGACCGACGCGGAGCAGGACCACCTGCGCGTCGCGGTCGAGCGGGCAGTCCGGCGCGTCGACCGCGACCGGGATGCCTGTCTCGCGGGTGAAGCGTTCGCCGAGCCGGTGCAGCGCAGCACCCAGGCCGTCGCTGGCGACCCCCGCGGCGCCGGCCGCGACCAGGGTCCGCGATTCCTCGAGCGCGGTCCGGGCGGACTCCTCGAGCACGGCGAGGCGCTCGTCGAGCCGGTCGGACCGGTCGGCAGCGAGGTCGGCGCGTGCCCGCTCGGTGAGCATGACGATGCCGGCGAGGTCCTGCGCCACGGTGTCGTGGATCTCGCGGGCCAGGCGTTCCCGTTCGCTCGTGACCCCGGCAGCGCGGTTCGCCTCGGCGAGGGACTGCTGCGTCGCCTCGAGCTGCTCGATGAGCCTGCGGCGCTCGTCGGACAGCCTGGCGATCCGGGAGATCCAGAGCCCGAGCGCGCAAGCGCCGAGGACGCTGATCGCTTCGATGATGATCGTGCCGGCGAGGGCGTCCAGGCCGGATGCTATCTGCAGGCCGACGCCCGACGCGATGCCGATGGCGACCGAGACCCAGACGGCGGTACGGACGCGCTCGACCTGGCACCATGCCACGGGGAACAGGACGGACTGGATGAACGCGGTGCTCGGTACGACCGCGGGCAGCGCGAGGGCGACGACCACGAGCAACGGCACGAAGGCTGCTGCGGCGCGGGGCTCGTCGTACCCACGCCAGCCGTACGTCACGTACGCCAGGGTGAGCAACCCGAGGGCGACGAAGGCAGGCCAGCGTGACGGCCAGGGCGACCAGTCGGTCGCTGCGATCACCGACACGAGCGCGACGGCGACTGCCACCGCGACGTGCAGTCCCCAGTTGCGGTGCCTGGTGATCCGGTCCATGCCGACAGCATCCCATCGAGTGCGGCCGGTGCGGGCGTTCTCCACAGCCACGATCAGGAGTCCCGCCGGTTCCACCGGAACGTCAGCAGGCACGCGATGGTGCCGACGACCAGCCATGCTGCCAGGACGAGGACTCCGAGTCCGAGGTGCCACGCGCCTCCCGGCTCGGCGGACGCGAACGCGTCCGGCAGGAAGACCGAGCGCATCCCCGATGCCATCCAGCGCAGCGGGAACACGCTCGCGACGGTCTGCAGCCAGTCGGGCAGCTGGGTGAAGGGGAGGTACACACCGGAGATGAACTGCAGGACCAGGACGATCGGGACGACGGTGGCGGTGGCGCGGCGGCCCTCGCGGGGGAGCGCCGAGATCGCGATGCCGAGGACGCTCGCCGTCGCGACACCCAGGAGCATGATGCCGGCGAACCGCGCCCACGCACCGCCGTCGGTCGGCAAGTCGACGCCGAAGACGACGCCCGCGACGACGAGGAGCAGCGCGGTCTGCACGATCGAGGTCACGAGGACCATGCCGATCTTGCCGACGAAGTAGCTCACGACCGGCAGCGGGGTGCCGCCCAGGCGCTTGAGCGTCCCGTCGCTGCGCTCGCCGGCGATGTCCACGCCGAGTGCCTGCGTGCCGGAGAGCAGGAAGCCGGTGGCGACGAGTCCGGGCAGGTAGTAGGTGGCGTAGTCGACGCTGACGCCCGGCCCCGCCTGGATGTCGTCGGCGCTGCTGAAGGCCACCGAGAACAGCGCGAGCATGACGATCGGGAAGAGGAAGGTGAAGAAGACCGAGTCCGGTGCGCGGAAGTACGACCGGAGCTCGTACGCGATGCGGTGGGCGCCGAGGCGGATGCTGACTGCGGGGTTCATGCTGCGTGCTCCGAGATCATGGTGAGGTAGACGTCCTCGAGCGAGGGGCGGACGACCTCGAGCGCGTGCATCGGGGTCGTGGCGCTCCGGACCAGTGCGGTGGGGTCGGTCGTCCGGCGCTCGTGCCGCGCGCCGGTATCGTCCTGCCACCGGACGATCGGTGTGCGTGCGTCCTGTCCACCGATCGCGTCGATGGGGGCGACGTCGAGCAGTCGTCCGCCGGCGAGCACGGCCGCGCGGTCCGCGAGGTGCGCGGCCTCGTCGAGGTAGTGCGTGGTGAGCAGGACGGTGGTGCCCTCGGCGCTGACACTGCGGATCAGCTGCCAGAACTGCCGGCGGGCCTCGGGGTCGAAGCCGGTGGTCGGCTCGTCGAGGAACAGGACCTCGGGTCGGCCGATGATCCCGAGGGCGACGTCGACGCGGCGGCGCTGCCCTCCGGAGAGGCGGCTGATGCGGGTGTTGCGCTGGGCCTCGAGGCCGGTGGCGGCGAGGAGTTCGTCCACAGGGCGGCTGCGCGGGTACAGGTGCCGGAAGTGCTGCAGCTCCTCGGCGACGGTGACGTTCGGGGACTCGCCGCTGGTCTGCAGGACGATGCCGACGCGGGCGTTGTGGCTGCGACTGGCGTGCGCGGGGTCGTGCCCGAGGACCCGGACCTCGCCGCCGGTGCGGGATCGGAAGCCCTCGAGGATCTCGACCGTGGTGGACTTGCCGGCACCGTTCGGGCCGAGCAGCGCGAAGGTCTCGCCGGGGGCGATCGTGAAGGAGACGTCGTCGACGGCGGTCTTGCCGCCGGGGTACTGCTTCGTGAGGTGCTCGACCGTGACGGCCGGTGTGGTGGACATGCGTCCAGCCTGACGGGCGGAAGGCTCCGGCGGATCGGAGGGGCGGGCGGAGGTGCATCCTCCGATCGGAGGATGCCGCGTTCAGCGCCGGGTTCTGTGAACCAGGATCGTCATCTGCCGTTCCGTGGATCGTCTCCCGGCGGGGCGCCCCCGTTCGTCAGCTCCCGAGCGCTGCCCGCAAGTACGGCGCCGTGCGGCTCGTGGCGGACGCCGCGACCTCGCGCGGTGTCCCGGATGCCACGACCTGGCCGCCCTCGTCACCACCGGCCGGACCCATGTCGACGACGTGGTCCGCCTGCGCCACGACCGTCATCACGTGCTCGACCACGACGACGGTGTTCCCCGCGTCGGTGAGCCGCTGGAGCTGCGCGGTGAGGAGTTCGACGTCCGCCGGGTGCAGGCCCGTGGTCGGCTCGTCGAGCAGGTAGAGCGTGTGGCCGGTCCGTGCGCGTTGGAGTTCGGTGGCGAGCTTGATGCGCTGGGCCTCGCCGCCGGACAGTTCCGGCGCGGGCTGCCCGAGTCGGAGGTAGCCGAGACCGACGCTGCGCAGGGCATCCAGCGCGCGGGCGGCGGCGGGCAGGTCGGCGAGGGCGTCCGATGCCTCGTCGACGGTCATGCCGAGGACGTCCGCGACGGTCGAGCCGGCCCGGCGGACCTCGAGCGTCTCGGCGTTGTACCGGGCACCGTGGCACTCCGGGCACGGCGCCCAGCTGCCCGGCAGGAACAGGAGCTCGACGGAGACCGAGCCCTCGCCCTGGCAGACCTCGCAGCGGCTGCCCTCGACGTTGAACGAGAACCTCCCGGCGGTCCAGCCACGTTCCCGGGCGTCCTCGGTCGCGGCGAAGGCCTGCCGGACGGCATCGAACATGCCCGTGTAGGTCGCGAGGTTCGAGCGGGGTGTGCGGCCGATCGGCTTCTGGTCGACCTCGACGACGCGGGACACGAGCGGGTGCTGCGTCGCGACCGACGGCAGCACGCCACCGACGAGCGACGACTTGCCCGAGCCGGAGACCCCGGTCACCGCGGTCAACACCCCGAGGGGCAGGTCGACGTCGAGCCCGTTCCCGTCCTGGCCGCGCAGGTTGTGCAGGGTGAGGCCACGGAGTTCGAGCGTGCCCACGGGTTCGCGCTGCTCGTGCTCGACGGGCGAGGTCCGGGGCTGCAGGTAGCGCCGAGTGACGCTCTCGGGGACGCCGGCCAGGCCCTCGGGCGGGCCGCTGTACAGCACCCGCCCGCCGCCCGGACCGGCACCGGGGCCGACGTCCACGATCCAGTCCGCACGCCGGACGATGTCCATGTCGTGCTCCACCACGAAGACGCTGTTGCCGCTGGCGCGGAGGTCGTCGAGGACCTGCACGAGGGACTCCGCGTCCGCCGGGTGCAGCCCTGCGCTCGGTTCGTCGAGCACGTAGACCACGCCGAACAGCCCCGACCGGAGCTGCGTCGCGATCCGCAGGCGCTGCGTCTCACCGGGGGAGAGCGTCGGCGTCGCCCGGTCGAGCCCGAGGTACCCGAGGCCGAGTCCGACGAGCACCTCGACCCGACCGAGCAGGTCCGTGGCGATCGACTTCGCGACCTCGGACCGCTCCCCGGACGTCACACGGCTCTGCGCGGGCGACGGGTCCTTCAGCTCGGCTGCGGGGCGCAGGACCTCGGCCACCTGTGCGAGCGGCAGTGCGTTGAACGCGGCGATCGACAGGCCGCCGAACGTCACCGCGAGGGCTGCCCTAGTCAGCCCGGAGCCGTGGCAGAGCTGGCACGGGCCGGACTCGACGAAGCGCAGGGCCTTGTTCCGCTGGGTCTCGCTCTGGGAGTCGGCGAGGGTGTGCAGCGTGTACTGCCGGGCGCTCCAGAACCGGCCCTTGTACGGCTTCGCCACCCGGTCGCGCTTCGGGTGGACCTCGACGACGGGCTGCTCCTCGGTGAAGAGCAGCCAGTCGCGGTCCTCCTGCGGGAGCTCCCGCCACGGACGCTCGATGTCGTAGCCGAGCACCGCCGTCACGTCGCGGAGGTTCTTGCCCTGCCACGCACCGGGCCAGGCGGTGATCGCGCCCTCACGGATGGACAGCGACGGGTCGTGCACCGCCGAGGCCTCCGTCACCTCGTGCGCGGTGCCGAGGCCGTGACAGCGCGGGCACGCCCCGGCGACGGTGTTCGGCGAGAACGAGTCGGAGTACAGCTGCTCGGCGCCCTCGGGGTAGGTGCCGGCGCGCGAGTAGAGCATGCGGACCGAGTTGCTCAACGTCGTCAGGGTGCCGACGGTCGAGCGGGTGCTCGGGGCGCCGCGGCGCTGCTGCAGGGCGACCGCCGGGGGCAGACCCGTGATCTCGTCGACGTGCGGTGTCGAACCCTGCGCGATGAGCCGTCGGGCGTACGGCGCGACGGACTCGAGGAAGCGACGCTGTGCCTCGGCGAAGACGGTGCCGAAGGCCAGGCTCGACTTGCCCGAGCCGGAGACACCGGTGAAGGCGACGATCCGGTCGCGGGGGATGTCGACGTCGACGTCCTGCAGGTTGTGTTCACGGGCGCCACGGACGCGGATGAACCCGTCGGACGACGACGGCTGGTCGGCAGGGTGGTGCGGGGCGGGCATTCGTTCGAGCGTAGGCGGATCGGCCGGGCGCCGTTCCGGACCGCTCGTCCGCACCCGGCGGGTGCTGTTCGGCAGGCGACCGGGAGACGGACGGGAGGCACGGGGCGGGCTGGCAGCGGGCCACCCGGCCGGTGCGTGCGGACGGGAGACGCGGGGCGGGCTGGTCACGTGCCTCCCGGCCGGTCGGTACGGTGGTCGTGGGGAACGGGGGATCGATGGTCGACGACGTCGCGTGGTCGCCGCCGAGGCGGCGGAACGGCATCTGGTGGATCGTGGCGAGCGGGCTGCTGCTGCCCGCGGGGTGGATCGCGTGGCTGCTCGTCGCGCTCGCCGGGTACAACGGCGCGGGGAACTCCACCCACACGCTCTCGGGGCAGACCGGGGGGAGCATCGTCGTCACGGTCGTGTGCGCCGGTGTGCCGCTGACCGGACTGGTCCTGCTGCTGGTACAGCGTCGGCGCGACCGGTCGGTGACGCTGGTCGGGCCGATCGGGTGCGCGGTGTTCGTGGTCCTCGCGGCCGTGACGCTCGGGTACCCGACGACGCGGGTCGCGCAGAGCTGGGCGGCGGAGGAGGAGCAGCGGGCGCAGCCGCCGACCGCGACCGAGACGAGTCGGACGCCGGCGCAGGCCGAGCGGGACCTCGCGGCCGTGGGGGAGCGCGCGGTGCGGGCGATGGGCGGTGACCCGGAGACCGGTGACGTCGTGCAGTTCCCACGCGGCTGCTCGCTGTCGAACCTCGAGCGGGGCACGGAGTACACGTGGCGGTGGTCCTTCCCCGCCGATGCGGACGCGGATGACGAGCCGCAGACCGAGGCGGATCGCAAGGCCGACCTCCTGCCCCAGGACCAGGCCGAAGCGCGTCTGGCTCCGGTCCGCGAGGTCTTCCTCGACGCCGGGCTCCGTGACGCCGATCCGCTCGGGTGGGACATCAGGGTGGTCGGTGACGACTGGCTCGCGGAGGGGAACGCGGGCGTGACCCGGACCTCGGGTGACGTGATGATCGAGACGACCTGCCTGGCTGGAGGGCCCGGCGACGAGTACGAGGACGATGAGTGAGCGCGTGACGGCCGCGGCGCCGGGACGTCGAGCACTCGTCAGCGTGTGGGTCGCACTCGTGGTGGCGGCCGGCTTCACCGTGTACGAGCTGCTCGCGGGCGCTCTCGTCGAGTGGACCGGGCTCGGCTTCGTGCCGCTGCTGTTCGTGCCGCCGCTCTACCTGGCGGCGATCCTGCTGCTGATCTGGGTGGGGCAGCAGGGGATCCGGGTGGCGCGGGCACTGGCGATCGTCGTGGGGATCGTGCTCGCGGTGTCGTTGCCGGTCGCGGTGGTCGTGGCGATGCGGACGTGGCACTGAGCGGTGGCGATCGGCTCGGGGTGTCAGTCGTTCGCGACGGGTCGGCGGAGGGTTCCCAGCACTCCCGCGGTCAGGAGGAAGCCTGCGAGGCCTGCGGCGGTGAGGACGAGGGGCATCGTCACCGGCGGTGGCTGCACCACGGCGGCGAGGGGCAGGCCGAGGAACCCGGCCACACCCGCCGCGAGCACACCGCAGACGAGGGCAGCGGGCAGGACACCCAGCGCGTCGTCGACGACCCGGGCGAGCGCGAACAGCGTCGCCGCGACCAGGACGCCGAGGACTGCTCCGAGGGGGACACCGAGCACGGCGAGCAGGCCGAGGAACGACGAGTCCGGCGGCCACCAGTCGGTCGGGGTCACGATCGGCTCGTCGACGGTCGGGTCGGCGATCCAGGCCTCACCGATGATGCCGAACGGTTCGGCGGCGCCGATCAGCGCGCCGGCGAGCAGGACGACGGGCCACGGCCAGTGGCGGCGGTGTTCGTGCATGTGGACCCCCTGTGGTCGAGCTTGGCGGTGGAGTCTGGGAGCGCGGCCGGAGCGCCGATCCCTCGGTAGCGTGGAGGCGGGGCGCTCGACGAGCGAGGGGGACGCATGAACGACGCGGGACAGCCGGCCGGCACCGAGGAGCCAGCCGGGACCGGGCGCGCGGACCACCCGTCGCGACGGGCGCCGAGCGGTGCGTGGATCGCGGGGAGCATCCTGGCGTTCGTGGTCGGGAGCCTCGTCATCGTGTACGCGATCGCGACGACGGCGGCGCCGACGGTCGAGCAGCGGGCCACCGTGCAGGGCCTCGCCGCGGCGTTCGTCACCGGTGGACTCATCGCGGTGCTCGTCCCGGCGACCGCGATCGTCTCCCTGGTGATCGCCGCGAAGCGAGGTCGGACCGGGGCTGCTGCCGGCATCGCCGTGTGCGGGGCGCTCGGCGCGGTCGCGATGCTGACGATGGTGCCCTTCGCACTGCTGTCCGTGGGTGACGCGCGGGCCGACGCAGCACGACGGGCGGCACCGCCGACCGCACTCGAGACCAGCCGGACGCCCGAGCAGGCGGGGGCCGGACTCGTCGAGCTGGGAGGACGGGTCGTCGACGCGCTCGGACACGAGGCACCGACCGACGACCAGGTCAGCGTCGACGTCCGACCGTGTCGGCTCGACAACTCCGACGACGGCGTCCTGGTCCACTACTCCTGGCGTGGTCCCGACGCCGACGACCCGGCCGGGACGCCCGAGCAGACGAAGGCTGCCGTCGCACCGGCGGTCCGGTTCCCGCAGGCCGAGGGCTTCGCGGTCGGCACCCGGTTCGTGGGCGGGGGCGTCGTGATGCTCGACCGTGACCAGGGGGTCTCCGTCGACCTGTACAGCGCTGACCGCGTCGAACTCGGATCGCCCTGCCTGGTCGACACGGGCGGCTGACGGTACCCGAGCGGTTGTTCGCTCCTGCAACGTCCGCTGAGTCCACGGACCCGGGGGCGGGTAGACCGGGGGACATGAAGGTCGTCGGAGTCGAAACGTTCGGAGGGCCCGAAGCCCTCGCCGTCCACGAGGTCCCGGAGCCCCACGCCGGCTCCGGGACCGTCCGCATCAGGGTGCAGGCGTTCGCCGTGAACCCCACGGACACCGGCGTGCGCGCAGGGCAGCGTGACTCGTCCGAGGCCTCGCCGCCGTACGTGCCGGGCATGGACGCCGCCGGCGTCATCGACGAGGTCGGCGACGACGTCGAGGGCTGGCAGGTCGGGGACCAGGTGATGGCGATGGCCCTGCCGCTCTCCGAGCACGGCGGCGCCTACGTGGAGTACCTCGTCGCGCCGGTCGGGTCCTTCACGCGGATCCCGGCGGGGCTGTCGATCGAGGAAGCCGCGACCGTCCCGATGAACGGCCTGACCGCGTTGCAGATCCTCGCCCGCGCGGAGCTCTCGCAGGGCGACACACTCGCCGTGACCGGATCCGCGGGGCTGCTCGGCAACTACGTCGTGCAGCTCGCGGAGCAGCGGGGCATCACGGTCATCGCCGACGCAGCGCCGAAGGACGAGGACCTCGTGCGGTCCCTCGGGCCGGACCACATGGTGCGCCGCGGGGACGGCTTCGCCGCAGCCGTGCGCGGCATCGTGCCGGACGGCGTCGACGCGCTCGCCGACGCCGCGGTGCAGCGGGACGAGGTCGTCGACGCGGTGCGCGACGGCGGGTTCTTCGCGGACGTGCGGGGCTGGGAGGGCAACGGTGCTCGTGGGATCCGGTTCGAGCGGATCATGGTCTTCTCCGAGTACACGTCGTTCGACCTGCTCGAGGAGCTGCGTCTGGCGGTGGAGGACGGGGTCCTCGTGCCGCGGGTCGCCGAGGTACTGCCCGCGTCGCGTGCTGCGGAGGCGCACGAGCGGCTGGAAGCCGGCGGGACGCGGGGGCGGTTCGTGCTCACCTGGTGAGTGCGGGTCGCGGTCGCGACCGGATGACGGACGGGAGGCGCGGTGCCGGCTGGCACCGCGCCTCCCGTCCGTTCTCCTCGCACCAGCTTGATATACCATGCGTGACCCGCGGTGTTCCGGTTGCTACGGTGGCGCTCCTGACGGGAACCCGTCAGGAGTGGAGGAGGAGCAAGCGTGGGGAAGAAGTTGATCTCGATCGCAGCCGCCGCGGTCGTCGTGGCCGCCATCGGGCCGGTCGGAGCGACCGCGGCGGTGGCGGTGGCGTCGGACTCTCCGGCGTCGTCCGGACGGGTGGTCGAGGGAGGCGCGTCCGCTGACCGGGTCGGCGAGACCCGGAACGGGACGGCCTACCCGGAGGGCGGCACGTGGACCTACGGCGTGTGGAGCGGCGAGGTGCACTCGGTCTACCAGCACAACGGCTCTACGCACCGTGCATCGGTGAAGTCGCACGGCGTCGTGACCCGATCGGCGTGGCAGCCACCGACGAAGGTCGCGTACGCCCACCGGCCGAAGGCGGTTTCCGGAAACCAGGCGTTCTGGGCCCGCCGCGGATGAGGAACTTCGCGGCTGCCACCGTCCTGGCGGTGGCAGCCGTCCTCGCGCTGTCGGCAGTGCTCGCGGTGTCCGTCGTCGGCGAGGTCGAGGCACTCGGGCTCCTCGCCGGGCGGGCGACGCTCGAGCTCGCTGAGCTGCCGGTCGGCGAGACGAAGGTCGAACACATCCGGGACATCACCGCTGCGGCTGAGCGTTCCGGGGTGCGAGTCTCGCTCCTGGTTCCGGATCGTGACGGACGGCCCGGGGTGTGGACCGCCTACACGTTCCGGGGGCCGGCAACGCAACCCGGGATCGGCGCGGCGATCAGCACACGGCCGATCGGTGACGGTGGCACGCTCGACCTGCTCGGTCCGATGGCGGTCGAGGGCGACGGACGGTCGGTCCGACGGTTCACCGAGGAGCTGCGGCAGGCCGGGTACACGACGGTCGACACGACGCCCGCTCCGGTCGAGGCGCTCGTCGTGGTCCTGGCACGGCCGACCATCGCGCTCGTCGCGGTCGCCGTCCTGCTCGGACTGGGGATCGCGCTCGTCGCCGAGTCGAGACGCCGTGCCGGACGGCAGGACCTTCGCTTGCGAGCGGGCTGGTCCGGAGGGAGCGTGGCCTGCGCGGAAGCCCTGGACCTCGGTCGCCTGGCGGGCCCGGTGGCGACCGCAGCATGCGTCGGTCCGCCGGTGGCGCTCGCGGTGCACGGGGCCGGCGCTCCGGCGCTCCGGTTCACGACGGTCGTCGTCGTGGTGTGCGTCCTCGCGGCGTTGCTGGCCGCCCTCGTGCTGCACGTCGGCTGCGCCCTGCTGAGCGCTGCCGCGACCCACCGCGCTGCGGAGGCTCGATGGCCGATGGTCCTCGTCGCCGCCGCCGGCATCTCACTCGTCATCGTGGCCGTCGCCGACGTGCAGTGCCTGCAGGACCGTCAGCGGACCACCGCCGAGGCCGAACGGATCCTGGTCGCCGAAGCTGCACACGGGGACGACGTCGTGCTCGGGACAGCGTCGACGACCCTCGAGCAGGACCAGGCGTTGGGTGCCATCGCGACCGGAGCACTCGCGCGAGGGGACGCCAGCATGGCCTACTCCTCCTTCACGGATCGGTTCACACTGGTCGGCGACGCCAGCGCGTCCCTGCGTGCACTCGTGCCGGGCGGCCTCCCTCCGCACGGGCAACCACTCCTGCTCGTACCCGATGCCCTCGCCGGCGAGAGCGACGCGCTCCGCGATGCGGCAGCGGCGGACATCGCGACCGGTTGGCAGGTGGAAGGACGTCAGCCTCCGCGATCACTCGACATCCATACCCGACGGGTGCGCTCGACCGCAGCCGTCTCCGAGTCCGCGATCCTCTGGACGAACGGGATCGAACCGCTGCTGCCGACGTGGCCGGACATCCCCGTGTTGGTCGTTCCCGACCCGAAGGACCTCGCACCGAACCAGGTCGGGACCGGCGTCGCGAACGGCGAGGTGCGCTTCGCCGACCGTGCGGCTCTCGAACGCCAGCTGCGGGCTGCCGGGCTCGCGGACATCGTCCTGCAGGTCGACCGCGTGGGGGCCCGCGTGGAACGGCAACTCGGAGAACTCCGGACCGAGCGCCTCACGCTGCTGCTGGCCGTCGGTGCTGCGTTGTCGGCCCTCGTGCTCGCAGCGATCTCGCTCGTGGGTGAACACCGCGTCCGCACTGCTCGACTCGGGCGCGTGCAGTACCTGGTCGGACGGCACCCGCTGGTCCGGCACCGGTGGTTCCTCGTCGGCGCGAGCGGCACAGCCCTGACCACCGCCGCGGTGACGAGTGCGTTGTCCGGAGCTCGTGGGGACGTGATCCTCACCGCAGGCGTCGCCAGCGGCGCGGGCGCCCTCGTGTTGCTCGGCGTCGTGTCCGCCGTGATCCCGACGCGTGGAGCGGACGAGTGGAGGAAGACATGGTGATCGGAGCGCCGGTGCTCGAAGTCGACGGACTGGGGTTCGACATCGGGCCCCGGAGGTTGTGGGACGAGCTGTCCCTGTCCGTCCGACCGGGGGACGCCGTCGCAGTCCTCGGGCCGTCGGGGCAGGGGAAGACGACGCTGCTCCGCTGTCTCGGCGGGCTGCAGACCCCGACGCGAGGGGCTGTCCGGTTGCGGGGCGAGGACGTGCACCGGAGTGTTCGTCGCGCCCGGCGGCTGATGCGGCGGGACCGCGTCGGGTTCGTCGTGCAGGACCACGCGGTCGTGCCGCAGTGGACGATCGAGCAGAACCTCGGCGTCGTGCGGCCGACCGGTGTCCCTCGGCGTGAGCGCGACGAGCGGATCCAGGAGGCGGCGAACGCGGTGGGGCTCGGGGGTCGCCTCCGGATTCGGGCTGGGTTCCTCAGCGGCGGGGAGCAGCAGCGGGTCGCCGTCGCTCGTGTGCTCGTACAACGGCCGGTGCTGGTGCTCGCGGACGAGCCGACGGCCTCGCTCGACGAGATGAGCGCGGCGCTGGTGCGGGACGGACTCGAGCAGCTCCGGAGCGCGGGGAGCGCGATCGTGGTGGCGACGCACGATGCCACGCTGCAGGAGTGGGCAGGCGGTCAGATCGCCCTCTGACGCCCGTTGGTCGGAGCACAGCCACCCGTCACTCTCGTCACCGCCCTTCCGGTCGGCCGACGATGGCGGCCCAGCGGTCGAGCTCGTCCTCGACGCGATCTGCGACCGCTGCGGGATCGTCGTGCTCCCACGAGCGGAGGACCCGCCAGCCCTCGGTCGTCAGGATCGCCTGGTTCCGGGCGTCGCGCTCCCGGTTCGCCAGCAGCTTCCGGCGCCACAGCTCGGCGTTCGCCTTCGGCAGGTGCGTGTGCTCCTCGCAGTGGTGCCAGAAGCAGCCGTCGACGAAGACCGCGATCCGGGCGCGTGGGAACACGAGGTCCGGGCGGACACGGCACCGGCGGCTCACCTGCCGGTCGACGAAGAACCGACGGCCCCGGCGGTGCAGCTCCCGACGCAGTGCGAGCTCGGGTGCCGTGTCACGCCTGCCGAAGCGGGCCATGTGGCGACGGCGTGCGTCGTCGGCTTCCCACTGTTCCACCACTCGAGCCTGTCGTGCCGAGGCATGATCGTGGTCGCGGACGACGACGATGTGGGGGAGGTGTGCCGCTTGCCGGCTGTGCAGGAACGGCCGAGGCCGCTGCTCACTCGGGTAGCCCGAGCCGCTCGCACTCCGCCCACTGCTCGGGCCGCCGCTCCGCCAACCACGCCGTGAACTCGTCGTACCCGCGGAAGTTCGTGAAGACCGTGAACTGCTTCTTCTTGCGGTCGTTCCACGCGGTCAGGCTGACGAAGGTCGGCCCACCGCCGGCCGACTGCGTCCCGTACCGGAGCACGTGGATGTCGTCGACCTCGCGACGACGAGCCTTCCAGAACCCGAACTTCTCGAGGTAGTGCCGGTCGAACACGGTCACGCGTCCGGCTGCCAGTGCGAGACCGATCAGGAGGAACAAGGCGCCCACCAGGCCGATCAGCACGAACGCGGTGCTGTCCGCGCCCGAGACGACCAACTGCTCGATCACGGTTCCGAGCAGCCCGAAGACGACTGCGGCTCCGCCGAGCACGATGAGGATCTGCTGGGGGAACCTCGGCCGCTGGACGACGAACAGCGGCTCGCCGTCCGCCTTCGCCTCCGTGCCACCCCACGTGTTGATGCTGTCGCTCATCGTTCCCCCTCCGAGGGCCACCGTACCGAACGGGTCCTCCGCTCGCCCCCTCAGTCCTCCGGGATAGTCCGGACCCACTGCTCGAAGGCGAGCGCGTCCTCGTTGCTGAACACGGCGGACGGCCGGGCGTCCTGTCGGCCGGTGAAGAGGAACAGCGTCCCGTCTGCCAGCCCCGGCGTCGCATCGTCGAGCACGGACGACCTCGGCGCCACACCCTTGCGCGAGAGGAACGTCAGCTGTTCCCCGTTCGCGGACTCCGCGATGCCGGTCTCGCCGTCGAAGAACGCTGCGAGGTCCATCACGAGGAAGACGGTGCTGCCGTCCTGTGTGGTCACGAGGACGGCTGGCTTCGCGTGCGGCTGCCCGAAGGGGCGCTCAGTCACCGCCGCGGTGACGCCGGAGCCGGACCAGGGGCGGACCTGGTCGAGGGGGAGCTTCGCGACCGCGGACGGTGCGGCACGCTTCGCTGGGTGGACGGCCTCGATGAGCAGCGCCCCGACGAGGACGGCGAGGAACCATGCCGGCGCGGAGAACGTCTTGCTCGCGAGCAGGACGAAGAAGACGCCGAGGAATCCGACCCACACCAGGTTGGGCCACCACCCGGAGCCGCGACGCTGACCGATCGGCCACACGACACTTCCGTACGCCAGCCCGACGAGCGTCGGCACCCAGAACGCAGACGGCCGGATCGTGCCGGTGTGGAAGTGCAACCAGACCGAGACGGCCGCGGCGATGAGCGCGAGGACGGCGAGCACGATGCGTCCGCCGCGCCGGTCTCGCTCGCGGGTGCTGAGCGTGGTCATGTCGTTCCCCCTCGTGCGGTTGAGCTGCGGCGCGCAGCGCCCGCCGTTGTTCCCCCTGGTGTGTCCAGTCAAGCAGGACCGGCGGTGCTGGTCTGTCGGATCGGACGTGACCGGGTGGCGGACGGGAGGCGCGGTGGCGGACTGCTGTGTGCCTCCCGTCCGACGGGTGGTCACCCCTCGACGGCTGGCGGCGCCCGCGAGGAGCCCTACGATCGTGCGGGTGAGCAGCGACGTGATGCCTGGGCGGTACCGGCACTTCAAGGGCGGGGAGTACGAGGTGGTCCTCGTGGCGAGGGACGTCGAGACCGAGGAGCCGGTCGTCGTGTACCAGGCGCTGTACGGGGAGCAGGGGCACTGGGTGCGGTCGCTTGCCGAATTCACGGCGCACGTGTCGCGGGACGGGTACGAGGGGCCGAGGTTCGTCCGCCACGGCTGAGCGTGGGTCGCCCGTCAGGACGAGTGCGCCGGTGCAGGGCTCACCCGAAGTCGCTGGCATTGCCGTCGGCGCAGTCCGACGAGAGCTGGAGGACGGTGTTCAGGGCGCTGGAGCCCAACCCGATCTTCGGGCGTCCGTCGCCGTCGGCGCCGAGGTAGTGCAGGGGTCGGCCGTCGTTCAGCGAGGTCGTGGTCCGGTGCGTGGAGTAGCCGTTCTCCTTGAGCACGGCCTCGGCGCGGTCGATGTAGGCCTGCGGGTCGGAGGGTGACTTGCCTTCGACCGACCAGCTGAACTGCACTCCTTCGTCGGAGCGTGGTCCGCACTCGGTCGCGGTCGGCTGCCGCAGCTCCGGTAGGGCCGCTTCATCCAGTGCGCGGAGCTTCTCGACGATCGTCAGGCTCTCGCTACGAACTTCGTCCGGGGTCATGCGCGATTCCGATCGAGTGATTGTCGGTGTGGTCTGTGGAGTTCCTGGCTGGCCCGCGCAGCCGCCCGTGAGAAGCGCAGCGGCGACGACGAGTGCCGTCGCTCCGTGTCTCTGGAGAGCGTTCATCGAGTTGTGGCCTCCGCCGTGCTCAGGAGTGACTTCGTGCCTTCATCGAAGTATCCCCATTTGTCTCGGTTCTCGTCGTCATCGTGCCGCAGCGGATCATGAGCGTTGACGCCCTTGTTCCCGCTGCCAGGACCCACATCGAGGTGCTCGGCGCCGAAGCCGAACGAGTCAGGGTCGTTCCGACCACTTCCGATGCGCCCACCCGGAGCGACCCATTCGTCGCCGGTGCCCGCGTACACGTGGTCAGCGTGCAGCGAAGCAGCATTCGGGACGTCGATGGGGATGCCCGCAGAGCCGAGAGCAACGTAGCTGTTCACGCCGAGGTCTGGCGATTGGCTGACGGCTATGCTGCTCATCGTCGTTCCGTAAGAGTGCGCGACGACGTTGAGTTTCGTGTCCGGACCAACCGAGGCGCGGTAGCCCTCCAGTTCGGCGCTGAGCAGCGGAGCGCCCTTGTGCGCCTTGCCGTCGTACAGGACCGAGGGGTCGCCGCCCGCGATCGGTCCGGGCGTCTCGTATCCGATCCATGCGACGACCGCGGTGTCGTCCGTCGTGAAGAGGGACTGCGCATTCCGGAGGTTCGCCGCAGCGAGGAGGAGCCGCGTGGAGTCCTGCAGGGTCGTCCCCATCCCGGGCACGACGTACGTGGCGTTCGCTGCGGTATCGAGATCGCCGATGCTTATCGCGCCGAGTGGGGGAGGACCCAGCGTGAGGGACGTGAGCTGACGGACGCCCTCCCGGTTGAGGTCGTAGTGCTTCCTGCGACCCGCGTCGAAGTTCTGCAACTGGTCGCGGTACTTCGTGGCGTCAGCCAGCTGCGCCTCCAGGGCAGGAGACCATCCGGGTCCGTTGCGCTGCGCTTCCAGTGCCTGCACTCGCTGCTTCGCGTCGGCGAGCGCAGACTTCAGCGTGATCCTGTTCGCGGAGTCACGCGCCCAGTAGGCGACGCCGTTGAGGTTGCCGACCACAACAGGGAAGGCCGCGATGAACGCCTCCTGGACGGCCGAGTGCGCATCCCGCGAGCCTTTCCCGTCGTCGCCGCCGAGCCCGGACCACCAATCTGCTACTGCCTTCGGATCGAGGACCTTGCGAAGCCGGTCAGCGAGTGCAGTGTTGCCGGCGAACGCGGCGATCTCCTCGGGTCCCAAGCCGCTGAGAAAGGCGAGCAGCTGCTCGTCGGTCATCCCCGTGATCGCGGCAGCACTCGTCGCGAACGCGCCGATCACCTCGGACTCACCGAGCTTCGACGCGGCCTCCGCATCAGCCGCCCGGCGGCGAACGACGAGGTCCTGCCACGACTGTTCGAGCGCAACTTTCGACACCTGCAGTCCGGCTGCCACCGCGGAAAGACCGAGCATGCGGACCGAGGCGTCATCGGCGTCCGACTCCCGCAACTTCTCGACCGCCCGGGCATTCGCACTCAGGTCGTCGTGGTTCCGGTCCTGAGCCGCCTTGATCGATTGGGCTTCAGACTGGATCTGCTCGATCCTCGTCGCGTAGGCGATCAGGACTGTGGCAGCTCGATCGACATGGCTGGCGATGCGCTCGCCGCCGGCGCCGACTTCGACTGCTGCGGCGATGAACGACGTCTTGTTCTTCGCTTTCCACTCGCCGTCAGTGATGACCGCCGCCTGCTGGCGCACCTCATTCGAGGCTGAGCGGATCCCCGACGATCGCTGTTGAAGACGCAGTGCGACGGAACGAATGGACCGTGGATCGCCAGCGGTCGGATCTGCGATCACCGGCCGGCCGCGCGAGCTCGGGAAGCGTCCCAGTCCTCGAACGCAGAGACGACCCCGTGCGCCTGCTTCGCGACTGCGCAGGTGTTGTTCTCGAGGACGGCGATCGTATCGGCCTGGACGCGGAGTGCGGTCTCGAACGCGGAGCGCACCTCGGCTGCGCCGAAGTCCGCACTACCGAGCACGGTGACTGCGATGCTGCTCAGCTGCGTCTGACTCTGTTCGATCCTGCCAGCGATGCCGCGGATCACCCTCGCGTCGATGACGACATCCGTCACGGTGTTCCTTCCCCCGAAGTGGTACGTCCGGCAGCATATCAGCGCGCTGCGCGGACGGGAGGCGCGGTGTCGGCCGGCACCGCGCCTCCTGTCCGTCAGAGACTCCGCTTGTCCGCGTGCGTCGGTCCGGTCAGTCCAGTCTCGTCGACGCGATCCCGCCGTCGACGTCGATGGTGCCGCCGGTGACGAACGCGGCCTGGTCTGAGACCACCCAGCGCACGGCGCGGGCGATGTCGACCGGCTGCACCGGGACGCCTGCAGGGGTGCCCTGCGTCATCGCGGCGAGGACGTCGGCCGAGTCGGCGTTGCCCGGGGTCGCCGTCGCTCCCGGGGCGATGGTGACGACCCGGATGCCGCGGTGGCCGTACTCGGCGGCCCAGGCGCGGGTGAGCTGTTCGACAGCGGCCTTCGTGGCGGGGTAGAGGGCCATGAAGAGGACGCCGACGCGGGCCATCCACGAGCCGATGTTGACGATGTGGCCGCTGCCGCGCTCTGCCATGCCGGGGGCGACGGCCGCGACGAGGACGTGGGGCGCGCGGATGTTCGTGGCGAGGAGGGCATCGACGGTGTCGTCGTCGAGGGACTCGGTCGGGCCTCCGGGGTAGACGCCCGCGTTGTTGACGAGGACGTCGACGTGGCCGCCGAGCTGGTCCCGGGCCTCGGCGGCGAGTGCGCGCACGACATCGGGACTCTGCGACAGGTCGGCGGTGAGGGCGACGGCGCGACCGCCCTGGCGCTCGATGTCCTCGGCGACGGCGCGGGTGCGCTGCTCATCGCGGCCGTGGACGGCGACGGTGAGCCCGGCGGCGGTGAGTTCGCGGGCGATGGCCTCGCCGATGCCGCTCGAGGCGCCGGTGACGAGGGCGGTGCGGGGTTCGGTCTGGGCGGTGGGTGCGGTGGTCATGGGTCGATGGTCCGGCCCGCTCGGTCGCCGCGGCTTGCCCGGATCCGCGAGGACCTTGCCGGATCCCGCAGCGGCGCCTCCGCGGGCTGTCGCGGTTTTCGACGCGTAGGTAGCGTGGCGGTGTGGACGAGCGGATCGCGCAGCACCTCGACCGTGCGGCGGCGACGGCATCGGCGCACGCAGCAGTGCCGGGGCGGGATCGGCAGGGTTCGCTTGCTCGGGTCGGGTCGGCGCACCACGCGGAGACCCTCGGGCTGACGGTGTCGAAGGTGCACGAGCCGACCGGGTTGTTCGACCGGCGCTACGAGCCGTCGTTGTCGGTCGTGCTGCGCGGGCGGAAGCGCTCGATCGTGGGGGACGACGACCAGGTGTGGGGCCGCGAGCGGCTCATCATCACGCCGGTGGACCTGCCGGTCGTCGCCGGGGTCGTGGACGCAGCGGGGGAGGACGGGTTCGTCGCGGTCGTCTGGCGACTGGACCCGGTGGTGGTCGGGGAGGTCGTCGCCTCGATGTCCGTGCCGGCTGCTGCTGCTGCGGTTGCTCCTGGTTCGTCGCCGTCCGGTGCGGTGTCGTCGTTGCCTCGGTTGGGGAGCTGGACGGAGCCGCTCGCCGACGCGTTCGCCCGGCTGGTCGGGCTGCTCGACGAGCCGGAGGACATCCCCGTGCTGTTCCCGCTCGTGTCTCGGGAGATCGTGCTGCGGTTGCTGCAGACCGAACAGGCACCGCGGATCACGGCGGCGCTCGACGGGACCGGGCCGTCGGTGGTCGCCGGGGCGACGGCGCTGCTCAGCGACCGGATGGCCGAGAGGTGGTCGATGGTGCGGCTCGCGCGGGAGCTGCGGGTGAGCGAGTCGACGTTGTTCGCGCGGTTCAAGGAGGCGACGGGGATGACGCCGGCGCAGTACCTCAAGCGGACGCGGCTGGGGGAGGCGCGGCGGCGCATGGTGGTGCACGGGGACACTGCGGCGCGGGCTGCGGCTGCGGTGGGGTTCCGGAGTGCATCGCACTTCTCGCGGGACTACCGGGAGGCGTACGGGAGGCCACCGGCGGCGGATGCGGTGATGGTGCGGGGGCAGTTGGCGGTGGCGGGGGCGGTCTGACCGCTTTCACTCGATCCGATCGGGGCTGCGTTGCGATCGCAGACAGTTAGTATATTACTCGTTCGCATTCTGTGTACCACTGCTACTTTTCTCGGGTCCGGTCATCCTGACCTCGAGAGAAGGAAAGAACACGATGCACATCCTCCGTCGCTCCGTCACCGCGCTGTCCCTCCCGGTCCTGCTGGCCGCACCACTGGTGGTGTCGCAGCCCGCCTCGGCAGCGACGCCGACCGAGGCCACCGGCCAGAGCACGATCGTCGACCCGGCGTTCAACCCCGCTGACGCGGTGCGGGTGGACGAGGACGGCAACCCGATCAGCCGCGGAAACCCGTGCCACGATCGTGCCTTCGCCGCGATCCCGACGATGCAGCTGTCCGTGCCGGGATGCGGCATCATCGGCGCCAGCAAGAACACCACGCTGACCTACAGCTGGTACCGCGACCGAGGGCAGGTCGGAGTGTGCGTGTGGGCGAAGGGCTTCAACTCGCGGGCTCAGACCACCTGGACCCAAGCCGGGTGTGGGACCGGCCGTCGCGGCGTCAGCGTCCACTGGGGCAACGTCTCCGCGACGAAGCAGATCAAGGGGATGACTGCGTCGGGTGTCGCCGGTGTGCAGTGGGGATGAGGAGGAGTGGAACCGGTCGGATCAGCGTGGTTCTGATCCTTCCCGCGCTCGCGGTCCTGTCCACAGCGGCCTGTGCGTCGCCAGCGACGGGATCGCCGACTCCCACTGCGAGTGCGACGCCGGTGGGGAGAGTCGAACCGGTCTCATGGCTCGACGACGTTGTTCGGGCCCTGGTCGACCAGGTGCCGTGCAACGACCGGGACGTGTACCGGGACGACCTGGTCTCCTGGGACACGATGCGTGGCTACGACTGCGTCGCAGGCACATCGACGACCTCGATCCGCGTCTACTCGCACAGCGAGGCCGTTGACCAACTGGTCGACGAGTGGTCCGACACTCTCGGCTCCGGGCGGGCCGGCAGACGAGGAGATCACTGGATCATCGTCGGGCCCGAGGAAGTGGTCTCCAAGATCTCGGCCCCTGCGGACGACCCCGAGATCGCATTCCTTGATCGTCACGGCGCTGAACCCACGCAGCGTGAGGAGTACCTCACCACCTGCGCGCGCTTCGCCGTCGACGAGATGTCGCGGCGGATCCGACGCGAGAAGACCGAAAAGGCTGATGCGCAGTACTACGAGCAGCTGTTTCCCTCGGTTGCTGGCGAGATCCGGTCGGTCGTTCCCGAGGACGAGATCGCCAAGGTACGAGCAGAGCGCGACGAGGACCGATGGCCCTCGATGCTCTCCCGGTTCGGACCGCAGGTGAAACACCTCTGCGCCGACGCGGCTCGGAGGCTCTCGCACTCCCCGACGAGTGTTGAGGAGCGCTGATGACCAGGGAAACCGGGTCACGGCTCGCGCTTGCCGCGGGCAGCATCGGGGTCGCGGTGCTCGCCGCCGAGGACCTGTGCAGGCTGACGGTCGGTGGCCTCTTCGTCGGATCGGTCCCACTCGTCGTCGCACTCGTGAGTGCCGTGCTGTTGAGCATCGGCCTGCTCACGCTGCGTCGCGGCAGTCGTGAGGTGCAACTGAGCACGGTTGTGCTGCTCCTGCACCTCGTCGTCCGTGTGGCCGGCCGGGGCCTCGTGGGCGCCTCCGAGGGAATCGTCGCCTGGGCGGTCACGGCGCTGGCGCTTGCCGTACCGCTCCTGGTGATCGTGGTCGGTGTCATCGCAGCGCGAACGATCAGACGTGCATCGTGGCGAGTGCTCGGCATCGGGCTCGTCGTCGGCGGCGTGCTCTGGCTCACGGGGAACTGGTACCCCATCCCGCTCCTGCTGCACGTCGTCATCGAGTTCGTCTGCATCGCTCTGATCGCCGTCGTGCTGTGC